>CAXTVD010000216.1:0-7440 GCA_964247575.1 uncultured Lichenihabitans sp. | reverse complement strand
GGATGTCTGCGTGGACGGGCACGTGATACTCGGCCAGATCGTGATTGACGAAAAGGCCGTTGCGCTTGTCGATGATGACCTCTTCGGTCAGGGCGGCGCCGACCCCGAACGTCATCCCGCCGATCGCCTGGGAGCGGGCCGTCTTGGCATTGAGGATGCGCCCTGCGGTGAACACGCCGAGCATCCGCCGGAGCCGGATCTCGCCGGTGTCCTGGTCCACCCCCACCTCGGCGAAATGCGCGCCGTAGGATTGCTGGCTGAAGGCCTTGCGCGAGTCGCCGGGATCCGCCGCCCCCTCAGCGACCATCTCGCCCGATGCCGCCAGGCTCGCAAGCGTCACCGACTTGCCGCCGCCCGCGACCGATCCGTTGACGAAGTCGGCGTCGAGCGGCTGGCCGGCTTTCGCCACCAGCTTCTCGCGCAGCGTCATGCAGGCGTCGTAGACGGCGGCGCCGGCCGAATTGGCACCGAAGGAGCCGCCCGAGCCCGGTGCCGCGGGCAGGTTGGTGTCGCCCAGCTCCACCTTCACCTTGCTCATAGGAAGGCCGAGCATGTCCGCCGCGATCTGGGCCAGGATCGTGTAGGACCCCGTGCCGATATCGGTCATCGACGAGCGCACCGTGAGGACCCCGTCGCGCCCGAGCGTGACGCTGGCCTTGGCCGCCAGCATCGGGTTGTTGCGGATGGCGGCCGCCATGCCCATGCCGACCAGCCAGTTCCCGTCGCGCACCTGTCCCGGCCGGGCGTTGCGCTTGGACCAGCCGAACAGCTCGGCGCCCTTCTGCATGCACGGGATCAGGGTGCGGGTGGAAAAGGGCCGCTTGTCCTGCGGGTCGGTCTGCGGCTCGTTCTTGATGCGCAAAGCGATGGGGTCCATGTCGAGCGCGACAGCCAGTTCGTCCATCGCGGATTCGAGGGCGAGCAGGCCGACCGCCTCGCCGGGCGCCCGCATGGACGAGGAGACCGGCAGATTGAGCGTCGTGAGCCGGTGCGACGTCATCAGGTTCGGGGTGGCGTAGATGTTGCGGGTGGCCTGGGCCGCCGTCTCGAAGCCGCTTTGCCCCGGCGTATTGTTCGACCAGGATTCGTGTCCGACCGCCACCAGCGTGCCATCGCGCTCCGCCGCGAGGCGGACGCGCTGGATCGTATCGCTCCGATGCGTCGTGACGTGGAAGACCTGCTGCCGTGTCAGCGCGACCTTGACGGGACGGTTGACCATGCGCGCGGCCAGGGCCGCGAGGATGGCATCGGCCTGGACTTCCAGCTTCGCGCCGAAGCCGCCGCCGATATAGCGGCTGATCAGGCGCACCTTCTCCTTCGGGATCAGAAGCGTCTGCGCGACCATGTCCGTTCCGCGCGGCAGCATCTGGTTGGCGGTGTAGAGCGTGAGCTGATCCCCTTCCCAAAGGCCGATCGTGGCGTGCGGCTCCATCATCGCATGGGTCTGGGCCGGGGTGGTGTACTGGGTGTCAACCTTCACCGGGGCGGAGGCGAAAGCCGCCTCGACATTGCCCTTTGCCGTATCGGCCGGCGTACCGTTCGCGTCCTTCGGCTGGACGGCCTTGTCGCGCGACGAGCCGAGGTCGTAGAGCCCGGTTTCGCTGGCATAGGTGGGCTTCACGAGATGGGCGGCGGCCCTGGCCTGCTCGAAGGTCTCGGCGACCACCAGCGCGATCGGCTGCCCGTGATGGAGGATGGCATCGCCGTCGAGTTGCGGCACCGTGACCGTGTTCTTCGCGCCCTGCTTCGGAGCGTTCTTATGCGTCACGACGAGCAGGACGCCCGGCGCCTTCTCGGCGGCCGCCGTGTCGATGTCGGTCAGTTTGCCGCTGGCGATCCCGGCGATGACGAGGTAGCCGTAGGCGGCCTTGCCTTCCTGCATGTACTCGTAGGCATAGGGCGCGTGCCCCGTGACCTTGAGCGGGCCGTCGATGCGGTCGAGCGGCTGGCCGACAAGGCCGCCCGGCTTGTCGAGCGGTGTCGGCCCGATGGCTTCGTTCATGGTGATCATGGTGGGTCGCCTTACGCCGAATGGGTGGCGGACGTCAGAACGGCGGCGAGCGCACGCTTGACGAGCGGGATCTTGAAGTCGTTGTGGCCGTAGCCGCGTGCGCCCTGGAGCACGTCGTCCCCAGCCTTGGCGAAAGCGGCCTGACCCGCCTTCTCGCCGACGAGAGCCGCCTCCGCGGACGGCACGCGCCAGGGCTTGTGGGCGAGGCCGCCGAAAGCGAGCTTGGCCGAGCGGATGGTGCCGCCCTCGGCGTCGATCACCGCCGCCACCGACACCAGCGCAAAGGCGTAGGAGGCGCGATCGCGCACCTTGCGATAGATCTGCACGCCCTTGGGTGGAGGCGGCAGGGTGACCGCGGTGATCATCTGCCCCGGCTTGAGGACCGTTTCGATCTGCGGCGTGTCACCGGGCAGGCGGTGCAGGTCCGCGAGCGGGATGGTCTCCGTCGTTCCGTCCGGCGTCACCGTCTCGACCTTGGCATCGAGGGCCAGCATGCCGACGGCCATGTCCGATGGGTGCGTGGCGATGCAGTGGTCGCTGGCTCCGACCACCGCCAGTATGCGGTTGAAACCGGCGATCGCCGAGCAGCCCGACCCCGGCTCGCGCTTATTGCAGGGCTGGGTGGTGTCGTAGAAATAATAGCAGCGGGTGCGCTGGAGCAGGTTGCCGGCCGTCGTCGCCTTGTTGCGCAGCTGCCCCGATGCGCCCGCCAGCAGGGCCCGGCTCAGCACGCCGTAGTTCTTGCGGACGCGCGGATCCGCGGCGAGATCGCTGTTGCGCACCAGCGCCCCGATGCGAAGACCGCCCTCCGGGGTGTCGTCGATCTTGGCGAGGTCCAGCCTGTTCACGTCGACGAGATGGGCGGGGGTCTCGACCTCGAGCTTCATGAGGTCGAGCAGGTTTGTGCCGCCCGCGATGAACTTGGCGTTCGGCGTCGTCGCGACCGCCTTGGCAGCCGCCGCCACACTGTCCGGCCGTTCGTAGGTGAAGGCCTTCATAGCGTCTCTCCCGCCGCGTCCTTGATGGCCGCCACGATGTTGGGGTAGGCGGCACAGCGGCAGATATTGCCGCTCATGCGCTCGCGGATCTCGTCGTCCGTGAGGTCCGGATGGCCGGTCAAGTCCGCCGTGACGACGCTCGGCATCCCGGCCTTGTGCTCGCTCAGCATGCCGACCGACGAACAGATCTGCCCAGGCGTGCAGTAGCCACACTGGTAGCCGTCGTGGTGAACGAAGGCCGCCTGCACGGGGTGCAGCTGCTCGCCATGGGCGAGCCCCTCGATCGTGGTCACCTCGTCGCCGTCGTGCATGACCGCGAGCGACAGGCAGCTGTTGATGCGGCGGCCGTTCACGAGAACCGTGCAGGCGCCGCACTGGCCATGGTCGCAGCCCTTCTTGGAGCCGGTGAAGCCCAGATGCTCGCGCATGGTGTCGAGCAGGGTCACGCGGGTGTCGAGGGTCAGGTTCTGGACCGTTCCGTTGACGGTCATGCGGACGGGCATCGTGCTCACGCCGGCGTCCGTCGGCAGCACCGCCGGCGCCGCCGGGTTCACCTCCGCCGCGAAGCCTGGCCTGACGTAGCCGAGAATGGCGAAAGCGGCTCCGCCTTCGATAATCTGACGCCGTGTCAGCCCATATGGCCGATCGTCATCTGCACTCATGGGTGCTCCCTTCTTTGCGATTGTGAGCGTGCATACGTCCGGCGCCGGCATATCCAGCATCGGTCCGAACCGCACGCATTAGTCAGACAAACTCGAAAGACGGCCGTTGGGGTCCCCGCTCTGTTGCGGCGATGCGTCACCCGAACCGAAGCCGCTGGAGCCGGTTCTCCTTGTCCGCCAAGCCAGAATTGAACGGTCCTCCATGGACGCGTCGTCCGCGCGACCCACTTCAACGCGACGTACAAGGGAGGATCTTCGATGGAATACCGACAACTCGGGCGTTCGGGGCTGAAAGTCTCGTCGCTCACGATGGGAACGATGACGTTCGGCGGCCGGGGCGTGTTCGGCAAGGTGGGCGATACCGACCTTGCCGGGGCCAAGCGGCAGATCGACATGTGCGTCGCCGCCGGCCTCAATCTGATCGACACGGCCGATGTCTATTCGAACGGACTGTCGGAGGAGATCGTCGGCGAGGCGGTCAAGGACCGCCGCAACGGCCTGATCCTCGCGACCAAGGCGCGGTTCCCGATGGGGGACGGGCCGAACGACCGCGGCCTGTCGCGCTACCATCTCGTCAACGCCTGCGAGATCAGCCTGAAGCGGCTGAAGACGGATCGGATCGATCTCTACCAGCTGCACGAATGGGACGGCCTGACGCCGCTGGAAGAGACGCTCGAAGCGCTGGACCTGCTGGTGCGGGCCGGCAAGGTCCGCTACGTCGGCGCCTCCAACTTCTCGGGCTGGCATCTCATGAAGGCGCTGGCCATCGCGGCGCGGGACCGCCTGCCGTCCTTCGTGAGCCAGCAGATCCACTATACGCTCCAGGCTCGCGAGGCCGAGCAGGAGCTTGTGCCGATCACGCTCGACCAGGGTCTCGGCATCCTGGTGTGGAGCCCGCTCGCCGGCGGCCTTCTGTCGGGCAAGTACCGCCGCGGACAGTCGCAGCCCGAGGGGCGCAAGCTCAACGAGTGGACCGAGCCGCCCGTTCATGACGAGGCCAAGCTCTACGACATCGTGGACGCGGTCGTGGACATTGCCAAGCAGCGGGGCGTCTCCGGCGCGGAGGTCGCGCTCGCCTGGCTGCTGGGACGTCCGGGCGTCACCAGCGTCATCGTCGGTGCCCGGACCGACAAACAGCTCGAAGCCAACCTGAAGGCGGCCGATCTTGTCCTGAGCGCCGAGGAGACCGCCCGTCTCGATGCCGTGAGCCGGATGCCGCTCGCCTACCCCTACTGGCACCAGGCCCAGACTGCGAGCGACCGGCTCGGGCCGGCCGACCTGTCGCTGATCGGGCCGCATCTCAAGCGGTAGAGAAGGGGCGCGGGGCGCAGGCCCGGAGGTGCTGGTGGCCGGCGGTTTGCCGGGCCGGCCATCAGCCTCGTTCGGGCCGGTCGGCGGGCCCAGCAACCTTGTCCGCCCAAGCGCTAAAGCCGCGGATGGCCGCGGTCGTCACCGGGGCCCGGGCCAGGGTCAGCGACACGGTCAGGCCGAGGACGGCCCCGCTGACGACATCGCTCGCATAGTGTTCGTTCTCCACGATGCGGCACACGGCAATTGCGCTTGCGGCGAGGTAGAACGCCACCCGCCAGCGTGGCACGATAAGGCCGAGCGCGGTGGCCGCCGCGAAGGACGAGGCGGCGTGGCCGGAAGGGAAGCTCGCATAGCCGTTGACCATCGTGAACGGATGGAAGGTGAAGGAACTGCCGTCTCCCGCGATCCTCGGACGGACCCGGCCGACGGCGCGCTTGACAATCTGGACCAGAAGTCCGGCGGCGGCCGTCGTGAGGAAGAAGTACAAGGCTCCTTCGACCACGCGCGACAGCTTCGCCCGGAGCCGGCTCTTTCGCGTCGAACGGCCGAGCCACCACGCTGCAAAGGCAACGAGAGCCGATCCGGCGAACATGTAGCCGGACGTGCCGAGGGCCGTCAGGACCGGGGCGATCTCGCGCAGGACGGGAGGCAGCGTCCTGGCCCAGGCTGCAATCGCGTGGTCGGAGAGGAGTGCGGCGATCAGCACGAGGCAGACCACCCCGATGAGGGGCCAGCGAGCGATCTGCGTGTGGGCGCGGGAGGCCCAGTCCGGCGGGGGATCCAGGTCGAGCTTCAAGCCATGCTCCATGGCAAGCCGGCCGCGACGCTGCCCACGGGGAAGAGCTGCGCCGGTCCGCCCGGGACCAGCCGCGGCGTGCTCGGAACAGCGCCGTTTGCCGCGCCGTTGATGACATAAGGCCAGCCGATCCGATAGTTTGTCCCATGACCTTTCGCTCGATCTATACGCACGGCTTTGTCCGCGTCGCGGCCTGCACGACGGCCGTGGCTCTCGCCGATCCGAAAGCCAACGCCGAGGCCGTCCTTGCGATGGTCCGGGACTGCCATGACCGGGCTGTCGGCGTGGCCCTGTTCCCGGAACTCGCGCGGTCCGCCTACGCCATCGACGCCCTGCGGATGCAGGACCCTGTCCTCGATGCGGTCGAGGCGGCGGTCGCCACGCTGGTCGAGGCCTCGCGGGGCCTGCTGCCCCTCATCGCGGTCGGAGCTCCGCTCCGGTTTGGCCACCGGCTCTACAACACCGCCGTGGTCATCCACCGCGGCCGGCTGCTCGGCGTGGTGCCCAAGAGCTACCTGCCGAACTACCGCGAATTCTACGAGCATCGGCAATGCGCGTCCGGGCGCGGCACGGAAGGCTCGACAATCCGGGTCGGCGCGCTGGACGCGCCGTTCGGACCGGACCTGCTTTTCGCGGCCAGCGACGTGCCGGGGCTCGCCGTGCATGTCGAGATCTGCGAGGACCTCTGGGTGCCGGTGCCGCCGAGCTCGGCGGGCGCGCTCGCCGGCGGCACGGTGCTGCTCAATCTGTCGGCGAGCAACATCACGATCGGCAAGGCCGACAATCGTCACCTGCTCTGCGCCGCCCAGTCCGCACGCTGCTTCGCCGCCTATGCCTACGCCGCGGCAGGAGCGGGCGAGTCGACGACCGACCTGAGTTGGGACGGGCAGACCTCCATCCACGAGATGGGTGAGCTGCTGGCGCAGACCGAGCGTTTTCCAGCCGGGGCGCAGTATGCGGTCGCCGATGTCGACCTCGACCTCATCCGGCAGGAGCGCATGCGCGTCGGCAGCTTCGACGACAATGCCGGGGCGGCGCCCCAGCCCTTCCGGCGCGTCGCCTTCCGGCTGGACCCGCCGCGGGACGATGTCGGGTTCGAGCGCCGGATCGAACGCTTCCCCTTCGTGCCGGCCAATGCGGCCCGGCTCGCCCAGGATTGCTACGAGGCCTACAGCATCCAGGTGTCCGGGCTGCGTCAGCGGCTTCAGGCCATCGGGGTCAGGCGCCTGGTCATCGGCGTGTCCGGCGGCCTCGACTCGACCCAGGCGCTGATCGTCGCGGCCAAGGCCTTCGACCTGCTGGGCTATCCGCGCACGGACATCCTGGCCTTCACCATGCCGGGCTTCGCGACCAGCGAGGGGACCAAGGGCAATGCGTGGCGGCTGATGGACTCGCTCGGCGTGACGGCCGCCGAACTCGATATCCGGCCCGCCGCCCGGCAGATGCTCGGCGATCTCGGCCATCCCTTCGGCCGCGGCGAGCCCGTCTACGACGTGACCTTCGAGAACGTGCAGGCCGGCCTGCGCACCGACTACCTGTTCCGCCTCGCCAACCGGCACGACGGCATCGTGCTCGGCACGGGCGACCTGTCGGAACTGGCGCTGGGCTGGTGCACCTACGGCGTCGGCGACCAGATGAGCCACTACAACGTCAATGCGGGCG
>CAXTVD010000215.1:0-7443 GCA_964247575.1 uncultured Lichenihabitans sp. | reverse complement strand
GCTGGAAACGGTGCTGATCCTCTCCTTTCTGACCGGTCGAAAGCCTCCGTCATCGCGTGGGCCAGCTTTTCAGACCTTTGTGCTCCAGCGGAGCCTTGCGGCCTGCGCCCTGACTATCCTGATGGCCGGGATGTTCGGTGGGGGGAGCCCCGATCCGGGCATCCTGTTCTTTGTCGCTCTGGCCGGGGTCATGGCGTGCCGGGTGTCGCTGGCCGGAAGGCAGGCAGTCTGCGCACGAGCCGTTGAGCATGCAGGACAGTACGCGACGGCCCATGCCGTACGCAGCACCCGCACGGCCGTACCCTCAGAGTAGAAGCGACCTGACCCGATCGACGAGAGAGCCGCGAGCCATGTGGTAGCGGATCGGGTAATCGGGGCTGGATGAAAGCCAGCGCAGCGCCGTGAGCACGAAGAGGGAAAGGGCCAGTTTCGCGACCCCCAGATCGCGTGGGAACGGTCGGTGCAGGGCCCGCAGGACACGGATGCGTGTCACCCCCTCCCAATAAGCTCGCCCCATCACCCAGCCAAGCTGTAGCCGATCGCGACGGATGCTGTGCTCGACGGCGAAGGCCTCGTCATACATCGCTTGGAACCCGAGATCGGCGAACCGTTCGATCAGAAACGACTCTTCGCCACTGATCAGATGGGAGCCGACGCGGCCGAGCGCCGGAGGAAAGCCACCCGCTTGCTCCAGCGCAGCGCACCGGACCGCAAGATTGGCACCGCATACATTGTAGCCGTCGCGAACCAGACCAGTTCCTTCTCGATCCACGCAGGAGAGCAGCGCCTTCCAGCGGTCGGTGACATGCTCGGGCGTCACGCCGTCCGGCCATCCGGGCCGAATCTTTCCGCCCACGATGGCGACCTCTGGCGAGGCGGCGGACAAGACGGTCACCAGCCAGCGCGCCCAATCCGGGTCGGGAATGGCGTCATCGTCGAGAAAAACGATCCACTCGGAGCCCGCCACACGCCGCGCGGCATTACGGGCGACCGAAAGGCCGGACGACTCGATGCGGAGGTATCGAGCCCCGTGCACGTCGGCGAGACGGCGCAACTCGGCTGCGGGAGCAGGATCGGACGCACTGTCGGCGACCACGACGGGAAAACCCGCTAGGCGAGCTTGCTTGACGAGAGCGCCAAGACATCGCGAGACGTCCTGGGTACGATTATGCGTGCAGATGGCGACCGTCGCGAGGCCCAGGCCGGACGCGGCGACCGGCAGCGCGGTCCCACCGTCGCAAATCATGTCAAGCCACCGCCCTTCTCATGAGGTCAGCAACCCCCAATACTGCTCGGCGGCGCGCGCCCAGGTGAACTGTGCGGCACGCTGCCGGCCGGCCGAGGCCAGGGCGCGCCGCCGGTCTTCGTCGCCGAGCAGGGCCTCGATGGCCGTGAGCCATGCGGCCGGGCGGAACGGATCGGCGTAGACGGCTCCCCCGCCGCACACCTCCGGCATCGCGCCCGCATTGCTGACGAGGGTCGGGCAGCCCAGGATCATGGCTTCGAGCGGCGGCAGTCCGAAGCCTTCCGTCTTGGAGGGGTAAAGGAAAAGGCAGGCATGCTCATAGAGGGCGCGCAACTCGCCATCGGTGATCCGCCCGGTGAAGCGCACCCCGTCCGGCACGGCGATTCCACGCCGCTCGTAGTCGAGCCGGGTCGAGGCGCCGAAAAGGACCAGGCGGCCGGCCAGATCCGGCCGGTCCGCCAGTGCCTCCAGGACGACGCGGACGTTCTTGTGGTCGTGCACGTAGCTGTTGCACAGGAGGTAGGTGCCGTGGCCGAGGCCCAGCCGCTCAAGGATCGTTTCGTCCGGCCGGCCGCGCAGCATGTGGTCGGCGCCGTTGTAGATGACGTCGATCTTGTCGGCCCGGCACAGATCGAAAGACGCGATCTGCCGCTTGGCGTAGTCGGACACCGTGACGATCCGACCGTGGCGGCGGCAGATGGCGGGCGTCACGGTGCGATAGAGCAGCCGGTGCTTCCAGTGGAAGGATCGCGGCGTGGCATATTGCTGGGCGTCGTGGACCACCGTGACGGCGTTGCTGAGCGCCACCGGACCGGTTGACGTGAGGTTGAGCACGCGTCGGCGGCGGGCGAACCGGGGCAGGTCGATCTGTTCCCACAGGAAGCCAGACCGCCGTCCCGCCGTTTCGACCGGGATGTTCGTCAGGTCCTCGAACCCCGTCGCTCCCTCCGGAACGCAGAGGGTGAGCTTGATCGCGGCCCGATCCGGCTGGGCCAGCAACCGATCGAGAGCCGCGGTGATCTCGCGCCCGACTCGCGGCATCCCTTCAAGGGAGGCGGTGTAGAACTTGCCGTTGATGATGGCTTGCGTCATCGCCCTTCGATTGGTTGCGCCGGCCGCGTCGGACCTCGGCTTGCAGACTAGCCGGCTCTGCGGCAGGGGCAGAGGCTCACTCGGCTGATCGCAGGGCTTGGAAGGCAAGGGACCCTACGTCTTTCGGACCGATCGTTCTTATCCGAGCGCAGCCGATCCGGCGGCCCTCCGCGACATCTTCTGGGACACGATCCTCGCGCGGACGCTGCTCGGCGCAGCCGGCCTGAGTATCGGCGCCGTCGCGGTGGCCGTCGTGCCGGGACTGTGGGCCCAGCGGTGGTTGTTCCTTGTCGGTGCGGTGGGGATCGTGCCAGGCATGGTCAATGTGGGGTGGTTCCTGCGAGGGCTCGAGCGGATGGGGAGCCTGGTCGTGGCGACGATGGCCAGCCGCGCCGTCGTCATCCCGCTGACGCTGCTGCTCGTCCACTCCCCACGCGACATCGCCATGGCCGTTCTGATCCCGGGATTGGCGGGGCTGGTCTGGGCCGCGCTCGCGCTTCGCATGGCCATGCGGCTGGCTCCGCTGCGGCCCGTCCGGGTCAGTGTGCCGGGCGCCGTCCGTCAACTCCGTTCCGGATTCGGTGGCTTCGTCTCGACCGCCTCGATCGCCCTTTACGGCGACAGCCACGTCCTGGTCCTGGCGGCGCTGGCCTCCCCCGAACAGGTCGGCTTCTTCGGCGCGGCCGATCGGATCCGCCGCGCGCTCCAGGCCCTGATCGGCCCCCTGAGCGGGGCCCTGTTCCCCCGCATCAACAATCTCATGGCAAGCGATCGCGCACAGGCCCATCGCCTCATGCTCCTGATGCTGGCGGGCCAGGGTGCGCTCACGATCCTCATCGGAGCTGCGCTCTACCTTGTCGCGCGATTGGTCGTGCCCCTGTTGCTCGGACCGCCTTCGTGGCGGCCATCCCGGTGGCGCAGGGCCTCGCGCCGTTCGTGGCGCTGATCGGGATCACCAACGTGCTCGGCACCAACATTTGGTGCCGCTGGGCATGACGGCTCATTTTGCCGCCATCTCCACCGCCTCGATTCCGGTGAACCTCCTCGCGATGCTGGTTCTCTGCCCGCGTTACGGGGCGGTCGGCGCGGCGGCGAGCGCCACCGCCACGGAGGTCTTCGTCACGCTGGCGATGGCGGGCACGCTGCTTCTGTCGCAGGAGAGCAGGGTGTCGCTCCTGCTGCGGCCGCGGGTGATCCCGGCGGAGCGCTGACGCGATCAGGACGCCGATGATCGCAACCGGGCGGCGCCCATGCGGTCCACCGCCAGCATCAGCCTGAGGTAAGCGCGCGCGCTGTTGCGCCACGTGTAGCGTCCCGCCTGCAACCGGCCGGCGGCGCGCAGGGCGCCGGCGACATCCGGCCGGTCGCGAAGGGTTCGAATGGCCGTGGCCCAGGCCTCGACGTCGTCGGGATCGGCGAACAGGGCCGCCCGCCCGCAGATGTCCGGCAGGCAAGGCGCCGTCGAGGCGATCACCGGGCAGCCGCAGGCCATGGCTTCGACCGCCGGCAATCCGAACCCCTCGGTTCGCGACGGGAACAGGAAGCAGAGCGCCGCTCCGAAACCCCGGGCGAGGTCGTCGTCGGAAACGCGGCCGATCAGGTGCAGATTGGCAGGGCGTGCGGCGGGGGCGGCCTCGTAGCGCGCGGGATCGATGTCCCCGACGACGACGATGTCGAGTCCGAGACGGTCGAGCGCGGGAGCCAGACGCCAGACCAGCCCCATGTTCTTGTGAGCTTCATTCCGGCCGATGCAGAGCGCGAAGGGCCGCGATCCCGGCCAGATGGTCGAGGCCCGGCCGGGCTGCCAGCGCTCGGCATGATCGCTGCCGTTGGGCACGACCGCGATCTTGTCGGACTGGGCAATGCCGAAAGCCGCCAAGGTCGCTTTCGAATGGTCCGACACCGTCGTGAGCATCGCGGCGCGACGCCCCAGCGCCGGCTGGATGATCCGGTGCGCCAGCCGGAACAGGCGGCCATAGCTGTCCGGCGTCGTCCGGGTCTGCAGGTCGTGGATGCAGACGATCTGGCGGCGGAGACGCACCGGCGCGAGATTGCAGAAGCTCAGCAGGCCACCCGGCACGTGGCGGGGCAGCTGCATCTGCACCCAGACCTGCGGCAGCCGGAGCCGGAGCTCAGGCGCGATCGACAGGCCGATATGGTGCAGGGCGAGGGCCTCGCGCGGCGCCTGCGGGGCGACGATGTCGATCGTCAGATCCCGCGCCAGGGGGTCGCCTTCCCCGATCAGAGCATCGAGAGCGGTCGTGATCTCCCGGCCGTAGCGGGCGACGCCCGTTGGTTTCAGGCCGAGAAAATCGCCGTTGATCGTCCAGCGTCGCCTCGTTCCTGCCGACGGCCCTGCCACGGCATCCGGAGTGGCACCGCGTGGGACGGTCGTCGAGGCTGGGCCGGAGGGTGGCGGGCCGTTGCCCCGCGCGATCGAGGGGCTGCCTGCCCGGCGGGGCTCAGGCGGCGGCAAGAAGGGTGGACCACCGCGCGACGTAGCGCTCGAGCGACAGCGACGCTGCATGGTCGCGGGCGATGGCGAGCCGGCTCTTCCGCTCCGCTCCCGGCATGTCGACAAGCCGGCGCATGCCATCCGCGATCGCGTCGGGTGCCAGGGGATCCACCAGGACCGCGCCTTCGCCGACGGCTTCGGGAAGTGCTCCCTCATGGCTGACCAGCGAGAGCAGGCCGCGTTGCGCCGCCTCCAGAGCGGGCATGCCGAATCCTTCCAGGAGGCTGGGCAGCACGAAGCCGCTCGCATGGCCATACAACCAGCGCAGCTCTGCTTCGGTGACGAAGCCAAGGGCGTGAACCCCGGGCGTCCGTCTTGCGAGGTCCTCGATCAGGGGAGACTGGTTCGCCCGCGGCCCGCAGAACACGTAGGTGTAGCCCCGCTCGCGCAGACCCGATCGCGCGAAGGCTTCGATGCTCCGCAGGTAGTTCTTCCGGATCTCCTGCGATCCGACCGTCAGGAGGAACGGCTCGCGGAGCCCGGCCGGCGCGACCTCCTCGCCCTGCTTCGAGCCCGGCCGGACGTAAAGCGGGATCACCTCGAGGAAGCGGTAGTTGTCGCCGAAGCAGCGGACGAATTCCGTCCGCGATGCTTCGCTGACGAAGATCATGCCCGGCCGCGCGGCCCTGATCCGCTGGTAGGCTCGCGCGTAGAGCGCCCCGGTGCCGGGGTCGAACAGTTCGGGCATGGAAACGGGGCCGACGTCGTGACACAGCACGATGTCGGCCGGGTCCAGCGCCGTGTGAAGGACGTAGAGCGGATCGAGAAAGAGGGTGCGCTGCGACCGCTCGGGCCCGTCCCAGGCCGGCAGGTGCGCCGCGAGCCCCGGATTGGACAGTTCGAGCAGCATCGCCTTGCCGAGGAGCCGTCGGGCCAGCCCTTTGGGTTCGCTCGACCGGTGCATGCGCCAATAACGCTTGGCCGAGAAGAACTGCGGCAGGTATGCCACCAGATCCTTGCAGATGTGGTAGGCGCCGGTCCGGTTGATCAGCGTCAAGGACAGATCGGCGATATAGGTTTGTGACATCGAGCTCTTTCGGCGGCCGACCGCGAGCGACGTGATCGCGCGGCCCACGGCGGAGCCAACACCGATTTGCAGCCCCGGGCTCACCCCCATGCGGGGTGCCTCCAGCTTTCAAAGGCAGGGGGACCGGGACCACTTCTGTCCGAAAGGATGCGGTGCTTCCCCTTCGGAGCGCGTGTAAGTCCGCCCGCCCTCGCGCGGCAATACGCCCTTTGGTCCGTTGTCGCTTGGCCAGCCTCGGGCAACAAGCCCAGGAGGCGCCGGCTGGCGTATGGGTGTCCCGGGATCACGGCAGTTGGCGCGACACTGGAGTATCAATGGTCGGTTCCTCACCCAGTCCCTCACGGGAGTCCAACGCTACGCCGCGGAGATCGTGCGGGCGCTGGATGAGGAGATCGGGTGCGGCCATCCCATGGCGCGGGACCTGAAGGTCAGCCTGCTCGTTCCCCCTGGTCAGCGCCGTCCGCTCGCCCTCAAGTCGATCGAAACGGTCGAGAGGGGGGTCTTCAACGGCCATGTCTGGGAGCAGCTGGCGCTGCCGTTCCTGATCGAGGGCGGCCTGCTCAGCCTGGGCAATGCCGGCCCGGTTCTCGTCCGGCGGCAGATCGTGTGCATGCACGATCTCAACACCCGCCACTTCCCCGCGAGCTACTCGCGAGCCTATCGCGGCCTGCAACGTGTGCTGCTTCCCGTGCTCGGGCGGACGGCTGGGATGGTCTCGACCGTGTCCCGTTACTCGGCCGGTCAACTGGTCCAGCACGGCATCGGCGCCGGGCCTAAGATCGCGGTGATGCCCAACGGGCACGAGCATATCCGGCGCTGGACGCCGCGTCATTCGGCCCGGACCCGCGCGGCGGCTGGACCGCGCACGATCGTGATGATCGGCACGCCGGCACCGCACAAGAACATCGGCCTGATTCTCGGCCTGGCGGACAGGCTCCGCGACGAGGGGCTGCGGGTCGCGATCGTGGGGTCGGCGGCCCCGCACGTCTACAGGGCGGCCGGCCTCGATACGGGGTCGGCGGCCGTGACCTGGCTCGGAACGGTCACCGACGACGAGCTTGCCGCGCTGCTGCAGTCCTCGCTGTGCCTTTGCTTTCCGTCCTTCGTCGAGGGATTCGGCCTGCCTCCCCTGGAAGCGATGGCGCTCGGCTGTCCCGTGGTCGCCTCCGACCGCGCGAGCCTGCCCGAGATCTGCGGCGATGCCGCACTCTACGCCTCGCCGACCGATCCGGACGCGTGGCTGACCTGTCTTGCCCGCCTGGCCCGCGACGACGCCCTGCGCGAGCGGATGATCGCGCGCGGTCGGGAACAGGCCCTCCGCTTCTCTTGGCGCGCGTCGGCGCGGCTCTACCTGCAGGCCATGCACGCGCTGGACGGGCTGGCGCGTCGGGATGGCGCCGCTACGGGCGCGGCGACGCTGCCCACCAGGTCATGGACGGCTGATCGGGACCACTCATCGCATGCATGATCGCAAATTCAGCGTACCCGCCGACCTTCATGAAGTTCGACCGATCGAGGGCGGACGCGTTTTCACCGCGGCCGACCTGCGGCGGTTCTTCCGCC
>CAXTVD010000214.1:0-7452 GCA_964247575.1 uncultured Lichenihabitans sp. | reverse complement strand
ATCCTGTCCGGGTTCTGCGCCGCGGCGCTGATCGCCCTCGCCGGTCGAACTCCGCTGGAGGCCTTCGCCGCGATCGTTCAGGGCGCGGTCGGAACACACCATGCGCTCGGTGCCTCGCTCAACCGGGCGACGCCTTACCTGATCTCGGGCCTCGGCGTCGCACTCTGTTTTCGCGCCGGCATCATCAACATCGGTGCAGAGGGACAGATCGCCGTGGGCGGCGCCGGCACGGCCGCGGCCGCGCTTGCCGTCGGGGGCGCTCCGGCGCCTCTGGCCATCGTCGTGGCGCTCTGCGGCGGAGCTTTGGCCGGAGCATTGTGGTCGGGCCTCGCCGCCGTCATCCACGTCAGCCGGGGCGTGCACGAAGTCCTGGTGACGCTCCTCCTCAATTTCGTCGCTCTGCTTCTGGTGCAGCAGTTGCTGGCGGGACCGCTCGGGCAGGTTGGCGCCGGGTTTCTTCAATCGCCGCTGATGCCGCGCCCGACCTGGCTGCCGCGCCTTCCCGGCTTCGACGCCCATCCGGGGATCGCCATCGCGGTCGCGCTCGCGGCCGCACTGTCCTTCCTGATCGGGCGATCTCGCTTCGGATTCGCGCTGCGTGTTCTCGGTCAATCGCGCCCGGCCGCCGCCTATGCTGGCTTTTCGCTACCGCGTCTCACCTGCAGCGCCATGCTGATCGCGGGCGCCCTGGCGGGGCTGGCCGGAGGCATCGAGGTGCTCGGCATCCACCATCGGCTGATCGAAGGCTTCTCGCTCGGCTTCGGTTTCAAGGCGGTGACGGTGGCGCTGCTCGGTGCCATGCAGCCGCTGGCCGTGATCCCGGCGGCCTTGTTCGTCGGCCTGCTCGAAACGGGCTCGCTGGCCATGCAGCGGCAGATCGGTGTCCCCTCGGCGCTGGTCACCGTCATCGAAGGTCTGACCATGCTGTTCGTTCTGGCCGCCACGGCGACACGCCAATGATCGAGATTCTCGCGGCCTCGATCCGCATCGCCACGCCGCTTGCCCTCGCGGCCCTGGGCGGGATCCTGTCGGAGCGGGCTGGCGTCTTCGCGGTCGGGCTCGAAGGTATGATGCTGGCTGGGGCCTTCGCGGCCATTCTGGGCGCCTCGACGAGCGGCGAGCCTGCAGTGGGCGTCCTCCTCGCGCTTGTTGGCGGTGCGTCCATCGGACTCGTCGTCGCCGTCGTGGCGGTGCGCTTCCGCGCCAACCAGATGGTATCCGGCCTGGCGGTCAATGTCGTGGCGCTCGGCCTCACGAGCTTCCTGGCGCGAGCGATCGTGGTCGATGGCCGGCCGGTGAGCCTTCACCTGTCACCCCTCGCGCCACTGCCGGTGCCGGGCCTGTCCGCGCTCCCGGTGATCGGCCCGCTGATCTTTACCCAGCCGCCGCTGACATATCTCGCGGTCGTCGGCTGCCTGGTGGTGACCTTCGTCCTCAACCGCACCCACGTCGGCCTGACGCTGCGCGCGACGGGCGAGAACCCGGAGGCGGTCTTTGCCTCCGGCGCCGATCCCTTGAAGGTGCGCATCCTCGCGGTCGTGGCCTGCGGTGCCATTGCGGGGCTCGGCGGCGCGGTCCTCACGCTGCAGCAGGTGGGCACCTTCACGGACGGCCTGACGAGTGGCCGCGGATACTTGGCGCTGGCGGCGGTGATCGTCGGTCGCTGGACACCGTGGGGCGCGGCTGCAGCGTGTCTGGCGTTCGGTGCCGCCGAGGCTTTCGAACTGCGGTTGCAAAGCTTCGGCGTGCCGGTCAGCTCCTATGTGGTGCAGATGGTGCCCTACCTGATCGCCCTCGCGGTGCTGGCCGGGATCGGCCCGAGTTCCAAGCTTCCGGCTGCCATCGGGATGCCAGGCCCCACGAACCGCTGAGACCGCTCCCCTGCGGCAGCGCTTGTCGGTTCCCCTCACACGGCCGTGGCTTGCGATGTCTCTCCGGTGAGGCGCAGCCAGTTCGCATGCGCGAAACCGGCCTTGGCCTCGCCGGTCAGGCCGCAGGTCTCGAGAAACCGACGCGCATCGCCGCCGGGTCGGTACTGGTAAGGGTAATCGGTGGAGAAGAGCAGGCGATCGGTCCCGACCACGGCGGCGGCGCGCGCAAGATAGTGGGGCAGAAACATGCCGCTCGCCGTGACGTAGAGGTTCCGGCGCAGATAGGTGGCGAATGGATGCGCGAGCCCGGCCACGCGGTCCAGGGCGGCGAGGCGTTCCGCGTAGAACAGCACCACCTCGCCCCAGTGACCCAGGATGACCTGCAGGTCAGGCCAGCGGTCGAACCGGCCGGCGAGCACGAGCCGGACGAATTGGATGCCGGCGTCGTAGTGCCAGCCGAGCCCATAGGCAGCGAAAGCCGCATCGACCTCGGGCGTGAGTCCCGAATAGTAGGCCGTCCGGACCGCCATGGCGGGCATGCGGGGGTGGAGCAGGACCGGCACTCTTAGCGCCGCCGCCGTCTCGAATATCGGATCGAAACACGGGTGATCCAGATTGCGATCCTCCACCCTGCCGCACAGCATCGTTCCCTTGAAGCCCAAGGTCCGGACGCATCGCTCCAACTCTCTTGCGGCCTCCTCGGGATCGCCCATCGGCAGGGTGGCGAAGGCCTGCAGACGTCCAGGGTGCCGGGCCACGGCCCGAGCGGCGACGTCGTTGGTACGGCGCGCCACGTCGACGCTCTCCGGCCCGAGGTCGTGCAGCGCGGGCGTGGTCAGCGAGAGCAACTGTATGTCGAGCCCGGTCTCGTCCATGAGCGTGACCCGCTCGTCGGCTAGGTCCATGAGGCGGCGCTCGACCGCTCCGCCGTGCGACGTGGCGCTCGGGTCGCTCGCCGCGAGGTTCATGCCCTCCCAGGCCGCCCGGATCTCGGCGGTGATGAAATGCTCTTCGATTCCGATGAGCTTCATGGTTCTCCCCTGTTCTTTCATCGGCGGCGCGAGGAGGACCTCGCCCCAATCCCGGTGCTCCGAGCACTGAACATGCCCGCCGCTCATCGCCTGCGCCACGCGCAGCGGACGCACTCTGATGTTGCGCGCCGCGCTATGTGTCTCTACGGGGATCGCGCTACGATGGCCTATGGCCGATGTGGACCTCAATCTGATCGTCGCGCTGGACGCGCTGCTCGCCGAGGGCAGCGTGACAGGGGCGGCCCGCCGGCTGGGCCTGAGTGCGTCGGCCATGAGCCGGACCCTGAGCAGGCTTCGCGCGGCGACGCGGGACCCTTTGCTGGTGCGCGCGGGCCGTGGCCTCGTGCCGACGCCGCGCGCCGTCGAATTGCGCGACAGGGTCAGCGAGCTCGCGCGGGGCGCGCTCGATCTGCTCAGCCCGAGGGTTGACCTACTCGACATGGCGGCGCTGCAGCGCACCTTCGTCATCCGGGCCGGGGAAGGTTTCGTCGCGCTGTTCGGCGCCTCCCTGCTGGCGGCCGTCGCCAGCGAGGCGCCCGGCGTCTGTCTTCGGTTCGTCCCGAAACCCGTCAAGGACGCCGACCCGCTCCGCGAGGGCCGGATCGACATCGAGATCGGGACACCGGGTATGCCGGCGCCGGAGGTCCGGACCCGATCCATCTTCCGGGACAAGTTCATTGGAGCGGTGCGGGCCGGGCACTCGCTCCTCGACGGTGAGATAACGGCAGAGCGCTATGCCGCATGCCGGCATGTCGTGGCGTCGCGCCGGGCCAGCGTCACGGGACCCGTGGACGAAGGCCTTGACCGACTCGGACTGAAGCGGGTCATCGCCGCCGTGGTTCCGGGCTACCCCGATGCCCTGCGGATCGCGCTGCGGTCGGACCTCGTCGCCCTCGTGCCGAGATCCTGTCTGAACAGCGCGGTCGCGCGCGACCATCCGCTGGCCGACGGTGTCGTCGGTTTCGAGCTCCCCATCGCCACGCCCGCCATCACGATCTCGGCGATGTGGCACCCGCGCATGGAGGCCGACCCCGCCCATCGCTGGCTAAGGGACACCGTCATCGGCCTGTGCCGCGCAGCGGGGTCCTGAGCCTCTTCGAACGCGCCGTCAGCCGAACTGTTCACGCAGGATGCGTTCGTCGAGCGAATGGCCGGGATCGTGCAGCAGCACGAGGCCGGTGGCGTGGTCCATGCGGATCTCGATCGTCGCCACGTCCTTGATCTCGTAATGATCTGCCGTGGCGGCGACGGGCCGCTTATCGGCCTCAAGGATTTCGACGGTGACCACCGCCTCGTCCGACAGCAGCGCGCCGCGCCAGCGTCGCGGCCGGAAGGCCGAGATGGGCGTCAGCGCCATCAGGGCGGCATCCAGCGGCAGGATGGGGCCATTGGCCGACAGGTTGTAGGCGGTCGAGCCCGCAGGCGTCGCCACCAGCAATCCGTCGGCGACGAGTTCGCTCAGCCGTTCCCGCCCGTCGACGGAAATTCGCACCTTGGCCACCTGCGAGGACTGCCGCAGTAGCGACACCTCGTTGATGGCCCGCGCCGTCGAGATCGTCCCCTGCCGGTCGGTTGCCGTCATCACGAGAGGGTGCACCATGGAGCGCACCGCGTCCCCGAGGCGTTCATGCAGGCCATCCTCGGCATATTCGTTCATCAGGAAGCCGACGGACCCACGGTTCATGCCGTAGATCGGCTTGCCGGATCCCATGAAGCGATGGAGGACCTGCAGCATGAGGCCGTCGCCGCCGAGTGCCACCACGACATCGGCGCGATCGGGATCGACATTGCCATAGGCGGCCTCGAGCCGCTTCAACGCGACATCGGCATCGACCGTCCCCGAGGACAGGAAGGCAATGGCATCGTGGCGATCTGGTTCGCCCTGCGCCCGGGTCATGTCGGTTCGGTGCCCCCTCGCCGTCGCAACGGCAGCGGCGCGACGGTAGAGGAGTGTCGCGCGATAGGAAATCGCTTTGGCGGTGCGGTGGCGATCAAGCGGTGGGCATCCCGGACCGATTCGGGTTCGGCGATGCCGACACCGCCGCGGTTGCGGCCCGGTCCTGCCTGCTATCGCGGCAGGAAGACACCGGGGATGACGGCGGCACGATCCGCAGCGAGGTCCACGCAAAGTATGTCGCCCTGCCGCTCCCGGGCACGGTGCCTGTAGGCAGCGTCGAAGGCCGGCCTTCGGACGCCCATCGGCATGATCTCCACCGGCCGGATGCCGTTCTCCTCGGCGAAGGCGAAGAGCCTGCCGTAATCCACCGCGAAGCGTCGGCACTGCGCCTCGATCAGCACCACGTCGGCCAGGATCTGCAGAGGCTCGTCGATGACAGGCGATTTCGCCTGGCTCGCCGCCGCGCCCGGCAGCCAAGCGGCCGCGGCGCCGAGCGAGACGGCGACCGCGGCCCAGAGGCCGAAGCCGTTGCGCATCGCAATCAACGAAGTGATCCGCGGAGATGTCTTGCGAGACGATCGTCCAAGACGCCCGTGTCGCACAGGTCGTACCGCTCTGCCTGCACCCGGGACGTCCTTACTTGGCGGTGAATTGAGGACCGGCGACCGGCGCGCCGATCGACTGCCAGACGTTCGGGTCGTTTTGGGACTGACGCTTGATGAACTTGTACCCGGTATCCGACCAGGGCAGCACCTTGTCGTTCAGATTGTCGAGGACGAACTCGCCGCGATTGGTCTTGACGGTGAGGATGGCATGACCCTCCCCCTCGAGATCCCTCACCACGGTGATGAGCAGCGCCTGCCGCGGGTAGCCCTCGCCGATCAACACCTTGCGCTTCAACAGCGCGTAGTCCTCGCAGTCGCCCTTGCCGTCGGTCGGGTAGTCCCAGCGGTCGACGACGCCCCAATGGTCCATGTCGGTCTCGGGCGTCACGGCCGCGTTGACCTTCCGATCGACGTCTTCGATCGCCTTCAGGGCCGCCGGCGTGAGGTCGATGTCGACCGCGTCGAGGGGCTCGACATCGCACTCGCCGCTATAGCGATTGCAGAAATCCACCCATCCATAGGGCACGCTGGTACGCGATCCCATCGCCGCGTAACCGGCGTGGGGCAGGGGAGAAGCGGTGGCGATCTCCGCCGTTCCCACGAGGCTGGCCAGGACCATGCCCGCCAGAACCGCTCCCTTGCTCCAATCGATTGCCATGACGCCCTCACATCCTGCTGTGAAGCCACCATGGCCGACCGCTGCTGCAGTCGATTGAAGTAAAACTCTAGCGTTTTACGCGCCTGTCTTCATAATTGTTGCGAGGCGGTAAGTGGTATCCGAAGTGTAAACGTAAACAGGCGCATCCGACCTGTGCCTGTCGGCCCTCTATCCCGGTCCTCGTCTTCAGCAAGTGTTGACCAGTTCCGATAACGCGAGACGAAGCCTTCACGTATCGGAAACCATGGCAGCAGGCGCAGAATGGTTAATTCGGGTGGCCCGCGGCGCGAACCGCGGTAAGATTTCAGGCCAGAGCGTGGCGGATCGATGGCCGGCGCACGCCAGGAGGATGCCATGAGAGCCACACCGAGAATCGTCCGCACGCGTCTCGACAAGCTGCGCCCGACTCAGATGACCGTCGGTCTGGCCGAAGTGAAACAGAAGCGGCGCGACTGGGAAAAGGTCGCCAAGGACGATCGTGACAGGTTTCTCGAGAACCATGCCTTTCCCGCCGTACGGGGGCCCGGCACCCGCTTCTTCATCACCGACCATCATCATCTCGGCCGGGCGCTGCTCGAGGAGGATGTCGAGACCGTCTTTGTCAGCTTCACGCGAGATCTGTCCAACCTGGCGCTCGATGAATTCTGGGTGGTGCTCGATCACCTGCAACTGGCGCACCCCTATGATGCCGATGGCGTGAGGCAACCCTTCACCGACATGCCGCGCAAATTGCCGAAACTCGCCGACGATCCCCATCGCAGCCTGTCGGCCGAGGTGCGACGGGCCGGTGGCTACGCCAAGGAGACGGCTCCCTTCTCGGAATTCCTCTGGGCCGACTATTTCCGTCGCCGCATTCCGGCGACGCTTCTCTCCGAAACGCCCAAGGCGGCGCTGGCCCAGGCGCTGGACCTGAGCCATCGGCCCGAGGCGGAGCACCTTCCGGGCTGGAGCGGCGCTAACGATTCGACCTGAAAATCGCTCGACCGCATTTTAGCGGTTGCATCGTTCGTTTACGAAACGTTAAAAATTCACCCAGGCGGTGTATCGACTTTGGTGTCGAATGGACGGTCCCATGCGTCAGGCCCGCATAGGGGCGACGGGGTTGGGCGCCGATGGGTCTGGCACGGTTGCGGGCTCACGGGAGCGGCTGTCGGCGTGCGCCCGTCTTCCTGTGTCTACTGATCTCGGCGCTCGCAATCTGGGCACCGCAGCCAGCCCGGGCCAGCGCCTGGAACGAGCCGGCCGGCGAAGGGCTGGCCATTCTCGACTTCACGCTAGACTCCGGCAAGGATTATTTCAACGGACGCGGCCATCTCGCGCCGGCCCGGGCCTACACCAAGGGCGAGTTGGCGGGCTATGTCGAGTATGGCGCGACGGACTGGCTGATGCT
>CAXTVD010000213.1:0-7455 GCA_964247575.1 uncultured Lichenihabitans sp. | reverse complement strand
ATGTGCCGCGGCCGCAAGCGTGGGCTCGCCGGCGTGATCGCCACCCAGCGCCTCGCCAAGCTCGCCAAGAATGTGGCGGCCGAGGCCACGAATTTCCTCATGGGACGCACCTTTCTCGACATCGACATGGCGCGCGCCGCCGACCTGCTCGGCCTCGAGCGCCGGGGGGCCGAGATGTTCCGCGAGTTGCAACGGGGCCAGTTCGTCGCGCTCGGGCCGGCGGTGTCGCGCCGCCCCGTCACGGTCCGCGTCGGCCCGGTGGAGACGCAGGCGCAGGCGGGGACGCCGCGCCTGACCCCCCTGCCCGAACAGCCGAGCGCCGCGGCACGCGAGGCGATCCTCGCCACCGACCCAGAAAGTGGGTGGACGCGGCGCGAGCGGCCCGCCTCCGCCCCGGCCGCGCCCACGATGAAGGAGCTGCTCGAGGAGATCGTGCGCGAGCGGGCCGAAGAGTCGCCCGACCCGGGCGAGCCGCCCCAGGAGCCGGTGGACCGCGACGCGGCGTTGCGGGCGATCGCCGCGGAGCTGCTGGCGGAACCGGATGCGGGGTTCCGTCCCGAGGCGGTCCTCTACCAGGATTTTGGCGTGCGCTGCCGACTGGCGCGGCTCGCGGGCGGACGGGTTCCGCTCGCGGCTTTTCGGCTTTATCTCGCCGAAGCGCGCGCCGGCCTCAGCCCCGCCGACCGGGACAGCCATCCCGACTGGTCGCGGGCCATGGAGCGGGCCAGGACCGTGCCGGAGGATCTCCAGGCCGTCTACCTGATCCTGGCCGCGGCGGCGCTCACCGGCGCACCCTGCCCACCCGACAGCGAGATCGCCCGGCGCTGCGGCCACCATGCTGCCGGCCGGGCACGCAGCCGCATCGGCCATCTCGAAAAGAGCGACCTCGTCGTCATGCGCCAGGGCCCATCGGGGCGGCGCACCATCGCCTTGCCCGATTTCGGCTGGGAAAGCGCTCCGGGCGAGCCTGCATCGGGCAACCGCGCGCCCCTGCCCCGCCGTTTCGGGATCGCCGCGGCGTAGCGCGGCGGCCGGACCAGCCGCCTCGCTGACAACTGACGAGGCGGCCCGCCCGTCAACAGGGCGGTCGGCCTATCCGGTCATCCGCCGTTGCAGTCCGGCGTGTTGCTGTCGCCAGGCTGGACGGTGTCCTCGTCGGCAACGGGGTCGGATCCGGAGAGACGCCGCACGAACTCGTCGAGCCGCTCGCTGGGTCCGGTCAGCAGGCCAGCCGGCCCGATCAATGTCGCGACCTCCTGTGGCTGCAGGCGAAGCGCCTCGCCGTAGCGTTGCTCGACCAGTTCGACCGCCTGCCGTATGGCGGCCGCGTCCGACTCGGCCGTCAGGTTCTCCGGGTCGGAGGTGCCGATCGCGAGGGTGTAGTTCAAGCGCGCTCCTCATGCCTTTGCCCGAACATGGGACTTCGCCTGCCGATCGGTCAAGATGGGCAGCACCGGCCCCAAACCACCCCTGCGGCTCAGGAGCCTTGGAGGGTGAAGGCGCAATAGGGATAGCCGCGCCCGTCCGGACTGCTCGTGCAGATATGGCACTGGCCATCCTGGCTCGGCCTGATCTTGCGCAGCTCGAAGTCGTTGTTGGTCGGGGTGTAGGTCAGGCTGCCGTTGCCGTTCTCGCGCAGGGACTCGCAGGGAACGGGGTGACAGTCCTGACCGCTGCAGCACTCGATGGGGTACCAGCTATGGCTCCAGGCAGCCGGGCCAAGCCCGGCGGAGAGGGTCAGCGCAAGCGTCAGGGTCCGGAGCAAGCGGTTCATGGCGTGCCTCACATCCCCGCGCCCCGCAGCGGGTCTCAGATCAGCAATCCCCCAACCCGACACGCAGTAGCACGGCCTGTGCCAAGTCGGTCGCGACGCTTCGACACGGCAGTTTGGGGGAGCGAGGAAGCCGGAACCGCCGGGTCCAGCGCCCGGCTCCCGCTCAGGCCAGCACCTTGCCCGGATTGAACAGGTTCTGCGGGTCGAGCAGTCGCTTGATGCTGCGCATGGTGGCGAGCTTGGTCGGGTCGGCCGAGGCCGCCAAAGCGTGGATGCGCTTGGTGCCGACGCCATGCTCCGCCGAGAAGGAGCCGCCGGCTTCGGCCAGACCGGCGTACAGCACGCCTTCCACCGCGGCCGCCATCGCGGGCGGGAGGGGTCCCGCCCGGTTCAGCGAGATATGCAGATTGCCGTCCGCCAGGTGACCAAAGACGAAGGGATCGAGGTCGGGATCGACGGCCCGCAGCCCGTCCCTGATCCGCTCCACATAGGCCTCCACCGCCGCGAGCGGCATCGAGACGTCGTAGGACGGAGAGGCCGGATAGGCGCGGTAGATGATGCTGGTGTCCTCGCGCAGTTGCCAGAGCGCGCGATCCTGGGCCACCGAGGCGCCGACCAGGCCGGTCGCGTCGGGAAACCGGTCCAGCGTGCGCTCGAACAGGCGCTCGAACGCCGCCCGCAGGGCGCCCTCCTCGGCGCCGCCCAGCGCCATGAGCAGGAACACCGGCGCATCCATGTCGAGGCCGGCCCCGGCAAAGCCGTGCGCGTTGGCCGCCAGCCGAAAGAACCCCTGCCACAGGGCCTCGGCGGCCCGCAGCGTCCCGGTCTCGGGTTCGAGCGCCGCCCGGATGGTCTCGAGGAGCGCGGGGACCGACGGCAGGCTGAACAGCGCAGTGGCGCCCGCCTCCGGCACCGCATCGAGCTTCAGGGCCACCCGCGTCACGAAGCCGAGCGTGCCCTCCGCGCCGATGAACAGGTGCTTGAGATCGTAGCCGGCTGAATTCTTCACGACCTGCGTCAGGTCGGAATAGACCGAGCCGTCCGCGAGCACCGCCTCAAGGCCGAGCACGCGATGGCGCATCACGCCGTTGCGGAAGGCCATCAGCCCGCCGGCATTGGTCGACACCATGCCGCCGATCGTGGCGGTGCCGCGCGACGGCAGGTCGATGCCCGGCTCGAGGCGGTGCCGGAGCGCCGCCTCCTGCAGGGCCTGGAGGCTCACGCCCGTTCCCACCACCGCGACGCGCGAGGCGGGGTCGAGCCGCTCGATGCGGTCGAGCCGCGCCGTCGAGAGCACGACGCTGCCGGGCGCGGAGATGCCGCCGCCCACCAGCCCCGTCCGGCCGCCATGCGGCACGATGCCGAGACCGTGGCGGGCGCACACCCGCACCACGGCGGCGACCTCGGCCGTGCTGCCCGGCGACACCACGATCCCCGCTCCCAGATTGTCGGGGCTCCCTCCCGGATCGAGCGCGGCGACCGCCTCGCCTGTCCGCACATGATCGCCGCCCACGGCAGCGACCAGCTCGGCCATGGCGTCGGCCTGCACGGTCAAGGTCTGGGACACGACGAGCCTCCCTGGGTCCGGAGACCCGACTGAAATGCGAAGCCCGACAGACCTGTTGACGATCCACGCAAGATCATGCCCCTCACTAACCATGAGCTTCCCCGTCCCGTCAAAGGCCCCCGACGCGATCGAATCCGGAGCCGATGCCCCGTGGTGAACGACGCCCTGAGCCGTCTCGCGCTCCCGCTTTTCGTTCCGGCTGATCGCCCGGACCGCTACGCCAAGGCCTTCGCGTCCGGCAGCGACGCCGTCATTCTCGATCTCGAAGACGCCGTCGCGCCGGACCGGAAGACCGCGGGCCGCCAGGCTCTGCTCGAGGCGGCGACCGCCATCGGGTCAGCCGGCGTGACGGTGCTGGTGCGCGTCAACCCGGCCGGGACGCCCTGGCACGCCGACGACCTCGCGGTCGCGGCACGGCTGCCGGTCGCCGGCCTCGTTCTGCCCAAGGTCGAAACCGAAGGGATGATCGACGCGGCGCTGCAGGCCTTCGGCCGGCTGGTTCCCGTCCTCGCCATGGTGGAGAGCGCTCGGGGGCTCGGCGCGGTCCGCTCCATCGCGGCGGCCTGCGCGCGGCTGGCCTTCGGCTCGCACGATTTTGCGGCCGATCTCGGCTGCGCGCACGAGCCCGAGCCGCTGTTGGCCGCCCGCTGCGAACTCGTTTTGGCGAGCCGGCTGGCGGGGCTCGCCGGCCCGGTCGACGGCGTGACCACGGCCTATGCCGAGCCGGCGCTGGTCGAGGCCGATGCCGCCCGGGCCGCGGCGCTGGGATGCGCCGGAAAGCTGCTGATCCACCCGGCCCAGGTCGCCCCGGCGGCGCGGGGCTTTGCGCCCTCGGCGCGCGACCTCGCCTGGGCGGAGCGGATCCTGGCCGGTCCGGCGGACGGGGCCGCCGCCGTCGGCGGCACCATGGTCGATGCGCCCGTCCGCCTCAGGGCCGAGCAGATCCTGCGCCGGGCCGCGGCGTTCGGCGGGAGAGCCTGACCCAGACTATCGTTCGTCGTCGTCCGCCGGCCGCTCCCGCGTGGTCGAGAAGACGGAGGCGATGTCCACCGGCTCCTCGTCCTCTTCGAACCGGCTGGCGGGCCGGCGCGACCCGAACACCTCGGCCTCGGTGGTCGGCGACGGCGCGGGCCGGGCCGTCGTGATCTCGGCCGGCAGCAAGGTCTGGCCGCGCTCGGCCTCCCCCGCCGGCCGGTCCTTGGCGGCCCGCGTGACCTCGTAGTCGAGATCGATCTGCGAGCAGAGGCCCAGGGTCACGGGGTCCATGGGCGCCAAGCCCGCCGAATTCCAATGGGTCCGGTCGCGGATGGCCTGCAGCGTCGTCTTGGTCGTCCCGACGAGCCGCATGATCTGCGCGTCCTTCAGCTCGGGATGGTTGCGCACCAGCCACAGGATGGCGTTGGGCCGGTCCTGCCGGCGCGACAGGGGCGTGTAGCGCGCGCCCCGCACCTTCTTGGGCGGTGGCAGCCGCACCTTGGAGACGGCGAGCTTGAGCTGGTGGGCCTTGTTCTTCTCCCCGGCGGCGATCTCCTCGCGCGCCAGCTGGCCGGACGTGATGGGATCGTGCCCCTTGATGCCGGTGGCGACCTCGCCGTCCGCGATGCCCTTCACCTCGAGCGGATGGAGCTTACAGAAGTCGGCGATCTGCTCGAAGGTCAGCGAGGTGTTCTCGACCAGCCAGACGGCGGTGGCCTTGGGCATCAGGGGAGCGGGCGTACTCATGGGCTTGATCCTCGTCGGCCGGTACGGCTCTGGTCCGCTCGATCCTGCTGCCTCGACGGAGAGCCGGGCCAGCGGCGGGGGCCGCCGGGCGGCGGCGCTCCGGCCCAAACGAGGGCACAGCGTCGAACGTGACCAAAATTCGGGAATCCCCGTGATATAAACGGGCGCTCGGGGGAACGCAAACACTCTCGACGGCCCGTTCCCCTCCCGTGGGCCGAATTGACTTCGCCCCGCACCCTCCTTAGGCCTTGGGTGGACAGGACAACCCTTTGATCGAGGCGAACGATGTCCCTGCGCGTGTCCGGCAAGAACATGCAGATCGGCGAAGCGCTCCAGGAGCACGCCCGGTCCCGGATCGCGGCGCTGGTGGAGCGCTACCTCGAGGGCAGCCTGAACGGCCACACCACCCTCGAGCCCGAGGGGTCCGGCTACCGCTGCGAGCTGACCCTGCACCTCGATTCCGGCATGACGCTGCACGCGGAGGGACGCGCCCAGGAGCCCTATGCCTGCTTCGACCAGGCCAACCACCGGATCGAGACCCGCTTGCGTCGACACAAGCGGCGGCTGAATGACCGGCACGCTTACGCCGAGGCGGCGGCGGTGGCGACCATCGCCGACTACGTTCTGGAGGCGCCCGGCGAGGACGACGAGGACGCCGGCGAGTTCACGCCCGTGATCGTGGCCGAGACCAAGGCCCCGTTCCGGACGCTGTCGGTGGCGGCGGCCGTGACCGAGCTCGACCTCTCCGGCGCGCCGGTGCTGGTGTTCCGTCATTCGGGCAACGACCACGTGAACATCGTCTATCGCCGGACCGACGGACATATCGGATGGATCGATCCCTCGACCTTGACGGACGCCTGATCCGCGATGCGGGGGCCGCGCCTCGGTCCGCTCGCGAGGGTTGCGAGACGGTGCAGCCCGCCTTAAGACGGCACCCGTCTTGCTTGACGGTTCGTTAGAAGGCGTTTGGACCCATCCTGATCATGTCGCTGACCGATCTTCTTGCGCCGGATGCGATCGTGCCGTCGCTGCGCGCCAACTCCAAGAAAGCCGTGATCAACGATCTGTGCGAACGGGCCAGCGCGGTGTCGGGGATCGATGCGCGCACCATCGCGGACGCCGTGCTGCAGCGCGAACGCCTGGGCTCGACCGGAGTCGGCAAGGGGGTCGCCATCCCGCACGGCAAGCTTGCCGACTGCGAACGTCTGTTCGGGGTTTTCGCGCGCCTCGAACGCCCCATCGAATTCGACGCCGTCGACGGCGAGCCGGTCGACCTCGCCTTCCTGCTGCTGGCACCCGAGGCGGCCGGGGCGGAGCACCTCAAGGCCCTCGCCCGCATCGCGCGGCGGCTGCGCGAGCCACACGTCACTGCCCGCCTCCGCGCCACCCGCGATCCCGCCGCCATCCTGGCCATCTTCGGCGAGACGCCGAACTCGCACGCGGCCTGAAGCGCGGCCCGGTGACCCGCCGTTAACTGCGATCCGGCAGGCTCCGTCTCGCGAATCGCAGCGGGAGGACGGCATGGCTTTCGGTCGAAGCGGCGGGTCGATGCTGTCGGCGCCGCGCGTGTTGACGCTGCTCGCCTCGCTGGTGCTGGTCGGCCTCGCGCTGGCGTCCTTCACGAGCCACCTGCCGGGCAGCCTCGCGGTCGTGAAGGGGCACCGGATCGCCCTCACCGTCGCCGGCTATGCGGTGCTGCTGGCGGGCGTGCTGCTCCGCCAGCTCTGATCGCGCGGACGGGCCCGAGCGGCGGAGGCGCGGGCCGCGACCGGCGCGCCCCTTCCCGACGCCCCCGGCAACCGCCATATTGACGGCATGCCCAAGCCGCCCCCGCGTTCCACCCGTGCCAAGGCCTCGCGCCCCGACGTCGCCCCGCTCGAGGAGCATCTCGCCGCCTTGCTCAATCCCGCGCTGAACGAGCGCCCGCGCGGCTTCGCCGAAGCCCCGCAGGCCGGCTTCGACGTGGCCGAACGGGGCAAGCCGCTCAACGCGCTCGACCGCAAAGGCGAGGCCAAGTCCGTCCGCGTGCCCAGCGGGGCCGCCGCCACCGCCGACGTGCTGCAGCGCCTCCTGGAAACGGGCGATCCGCGCCTCAAGCAGCAGGCCTGGGTGCCGCACCGGCCGCCGCGCCCGGACAAGAGCGAGGGCGGCATCCTCTTCAAGCTGTCCTCGGAATACGAGCCCAAGGGCGACCAGCCCACCGCCATCCGCGAACTCGTCGCGGGCATCGGGGCGGAGGAACGCGACCAGGTGCTGCTCGGCGTCACCGGCTCGGGCAAGACCTACACCATGGCCCAGGTGATCGCCCGCACCAACCGGCCGGCGCTGATCCTCGCGCCCAACAAGACGCTGGCGGCGCAGCTCTACGGCGAGTTCAAGAGCTTCTTCCCCG
>CAXTVD010000212.1:1262-7471 GCA_964247575.1 uncultured Lichenihabitans sp. | reverse complement strand
CGCTTGTAGATCGGGTGCCGCCGTTTGTACGTTCAAACAAAACCGCTCCCAACTGGTGCTCAAGGTCTCGAAGCCCACGGCTGAGTGTCGATTGACGAACATTTAGAGTCTCCGCTGCCTTACGAAGACTTCTGTGCTGTGACGCGACTATCGCCCAACGTAAATCCTTGAGCTCCACCATTACAAATCGCTCTCTGGCCTGACTTCTGGTGCCGTCCAACAGAAGGCAGGACAGGCCGGATCGCGATCTGCTTCAGCGGGATCTGCCTGGGCCTTCAAGTGGCACCCAGGAGAAAGCTTCGGATGCGCGTTACGATGTCGCGTAGCGCACCTCCATGGCGTCATAGGTCGGCTTTCCGACGAGTCGTTGCCGTTCGGCAAAAGACGTCACGGCGCTTTCGTCCAGAATGCCTTTGTCCTTGAGAGCCGCCAGCGTCGTCTGCATGCCATGAACAGCGCCCTGCAGCGCGGCGTTGGCGTAGAGCACCAGGCTGAAGCCCATGTCCGCCGCCGCCTCTTCCTTGACAATCGGCGTTTTACCACCGAGCACCATATTGACGAGCTGGGGTGCGTTCAGCCGACTTGGGACCGCCCTAAGATCGTCCAGCGTTTCGGGCGCTTCGACGAATGTGACGTCTGCGCCCGCTTCGATGTAGCGGGCCGCCCGCTCGATCGCTGCCTCGAATCCCTCGACTGCGCAGGCGTCCGTTCGCGCGATGACGACGAGGTCTTGCCGCCGTGTGTCGACAGCCGGGCGCACCTTGTCTACCATCTCTTCTGCGGAAATAAGCTCTTTGCCGCTGAAGTGGCCGCAGCGTTTGGGCGCATGCTGGTCCTCGATCTGGATGGCGCTGGCGCCGGCCTGCTCAAGCGTCCGGACGGTATGCGTGACGTTGACCGCGTTGCCGAAGCCGGTGTCGGCATCGACGATCAGGGGCAGGTCGATCACGCCGCGAATGGCTATGACATGCTCGGCCACCTGGCTGAGGTCCATGAAGCCGAGGTCGGGCAGGCCCAGATGCATGTTGGTCAGGCCTGCACCGGTCAGATAGACGGCCTTGAATCCGAGATCGGCGATGACCCGGGCGGCCAGGGCGTTGGGCGCGCCGGGAAGGAGCACGCCCTTCTCGGCCTTGAGCAGGCTTCTCAGGATCTGGATGTGAGCTGGGGACATGGATCTTCTTCCTTGGCTAGTGAGACGTTGGCCGGACGTCGTCAGTGTGCCTGGCGATAAGTCGGGCGGTTTCATGGGCGGCGAGGACGAGCGCCAAGCCGATCGCGCCGCCGATGAGGACGTTTTCAATCCGCTCAACCGCGCCGCTCAACTGGCCGGTGACGGACAAGGCGACGCCTATTAGGGCGCACCGGGCGCCGAACCCCACGGGATAGAGGCGGAACACAATCAGTGTGAGCACTCCACCGATCCCTGCCAACCTCAAGAGCCATGGCGTATGGGGCGCGACAAGAGCCAGGACCAAGCCGAGCGGCACGCCAACCAGGGCCCCTGCGGCGCGATCGCCCAGCTTGCGGCGTGCGCTGGCTACGTCGCCGGTGACGACGCTGGCAGCCGACCAGACGACCCATTGCGAATGGGACGGATGCTGCCATTCGACGAACAGCGCAGCGATGGCGACCGCGCCCGCCACGGCGGCCACGGCCTCACCAATGGGGACGGCCCGACCGAAGTCGCCGCAGCGACGCCGTATGCTGATAAAGTGGGCCATGTGCGGGATATCGCGCTCCCGCTCCTGCCCGTGTTCGATAGCCGAGAGCAGGAGAACTGGCGCAAGCGCGAAGGCAAGATAAGGAAGGAAGGCGAGCCCGCGCACGATGGTCGAACCGCCGCCAATCTCGGCCAGTTCGCAGGCGATGTAGAGAGACGGAATGAAGACGTAGTTGCCGGGCGTGCGCAGCCGGTGGCCCTTGGCGGTGAGGAGGATCGCCGCCGCCGCCATCGAAGCTGCCGCGATGGCAAACAGGGGCGGCACAGGCAGGGCCGCCAGGAGCAATAGGAACCCGGCGACGATCGCCAATCCGTGCAGGGCGACGCCGAGCGGCGCGAGACCAACCTGTTCCATGGCGATGAAGGACGCCGCCGTCGCCAGGGCCGCGGGCATCCACAGCGGATCGCCGGTAGCAAATGCCGCGACAATCAGCGGCGCCAGGACCAGCAAGGCACGTGACAGGGCGCGGCGGTCCACCACGTGATCAATCTGGTGCAGCAGTGCGCTCATAACGCCGCGAGCTCCTTAACTGTGACCACCTTGGCGATCCGCCGCAGCAGAACCATCGAGGCCTCATGCTCGGCTTCGGAGGCGGCGGCGCAGGCATCCTCGACGACCACCACTTGATAATCGCGGTCATGGGCGTCGCGGGCGGCGGCCTGGACCGCCCACGCGGTGCTGACGCCAGCGAGAACGACCCGCTCGATCTTGCGCGCCCTGAGGGCGGACTCGAGATTGGTGCCGTAGAACGGGCTTACCCGCGGCTTGACTACCACCATGTCGGCGAGATCGGCGCGGATGGCGGGGTGGAAGTCGGTTCCCGCCGTACCCAGGGCGAGAGCGCCATATTCCGCCGCAGGTCCGAAGAAGGGTGACTCCTTCGGATGGTTCACATAGCCCGGCTCGAAACCCACCTTGACGAGGATGGTCAGCCACCCCCTGTCGTGCGAGATGGCGAGCGCCTGGTTGATCCGCTCGATCATCCCCTCGTCGAGGGGGTGGCCCGCACCGCGCGCAAGCTTTCCGTCTGGGTGGACGATGTCGAAGATGTAGTCCAATCCGATGAAGGCCGTGTTCATAGCTTGATTCCGTCCCGGGCATGCGATGCGGGTCAGCGCCAAAGATTGGTCGAGGCGAGGTCGAGCACCTCGTCCGCCCGGCCGTTCAGCACGGCCTTGACCATGTAGAGGGTGAAGCCCTTGGCCATTTCGGCGGTGACCTTCGGCGGGATAGCCAGCTCCTGGCGGTTCACCACCGCGTCGATCAGCACCGGGCCGTCATGGGCCAGGGCGGCCTTGATCCCGGGCTCGACATCGGCGGCGGTCTCGATCCGCACGCCCTTGATCCCGATGGCCTCGGCCATGGCGGCGAAGCTCGGGTTCTTGAACCCGGTGCCGAAGTCCAAGAAGCCGGTGGACTTCTGCTCCAACTCGATGAAGCCGAGCGCGCCGTTGTTGAACACCACCACCTTAACGGGCAGCCCGAGTTGGCTGAGGCTTAGGAAGTCGCCCATCAGCATGGAGAATCCGCCGTCGCCGGATAGGGAGATCACCTGGCGCCCCGGGAAGGCGACCTGAGCGCCGATCGCCTGAGCCATGGCGTTGGCCATGGAGCCGTGCCAGAATGAACCCAGCAGCCGCCGCTTGCCGTTCATGGCGAGATAGCGGGCCGCCCACACCGTCGGCAGCCCGACGTCGCAGGTGAAGACTGCATCCTCCCCAGCAAAGTCGCTGAGAGCCTTCGCCACCTGTTGCGGGTGAACGAGGTCGGCTCGGCCGGATCCGGAAGCGAGATTATCGAAACCAGCCCGAGCCTTTCGGTAGTGGGCGAGCGCCGCGTCGAGGTGAGCCCGGTCGGTCCTCTCTTCGACATGCGGGAGGACTGTACGCAGGGTCTCGGCGACCCCGCCCACGATCCCGAGATTTACCGGCGCGCGCCGCCCCAGTTGCTCGGGTCGGATGTCCACCTGGGCGATCTTCGCGCCGCCCTGCGGGAAGAACTGGCGATACGGGAAGTCCGTCCCCAGCATGAGCAGGGCGTCGCAGTCGTTCATGGCGTAGTAGCCAGACGAGAAGCCGATTAGGCCAGTCATGCCAACGTCGTAGGGGTTGTCCCATTCGACGTGCTCCTTGCCCTTGAGGGCGTGGACGACCGGCGCCTTCAGCCGCTCGGCCAGAGCGATCAGTTCGTCGTGCGCGCCGGCGCAGCCCGAGCCGCACAGCAAGGTCACCCGGCGGGCGCTATTCAGGAAGTCCGAGAGGGCGGTGACCTGCTCAATCGCCGGTATGACCGCCGGCTGGGGCGGGATGAGCGCCAGAGTGGTGGGCGCGTTTGCGGGCTGCGCTTCTTGCAGCGCGACATCGCCCGGCATCACGATCACCGACACACCCCGCTTGCCGACCGCCTCGCGGATCGCGATCTCGACGGCGCGCGGCATCTGGCGGGCACTCGACACCAGTTCGCAGTAGTGGCTGCACTCCCGGAACAGGTTCTCCGGATGGGTCTCCTGAAAGTACCCGGAGCCGATCTCGGCGGACGGAATATGTGCGGCGATGGCGAGCACTGGAACGCGCGAACGATGGCAGTCAAACAGCCCATTGATCAGGTGCAGATTGCCTGGCCCGCAGCTGCCAGCGCAGACGGCGATGTCTCCGGTCAGGTGTGCCTCGGCGCCGCAGGCGAACGCCGCAACCTCCTCGTGGCGCACGTGGATCCACTCGATCCTGCCCTGCTTGCGGATCGCGTCGGTGAGGCCGTTCAGGCTGTCGCCGACGATGCCGTAGATGCGCTTGACCCCGGCGGCCGCAAGGGTCTCGGCGAATTGGTCTGCCACCGTCCTCATGACTGAACTCCTTCTTCGCTGGATTGCGGCCGGGCTTGGTCCGCACGTCGCCAGTTGATCGAACCGCCGGCCTTCAGGATGTCGATCTGGCGTGATGAGAGGGTGTGGCGCAGAAGATTGATCTCGGGTCCTCGAACGAGCGCCTCGATCACACCCCGCAGGCGCACTACTGGGCCGACGCAGATCGCGTCGTAGTCAGCGGGATCCGCGAACGTCAGCGGCAGGACCCCGAAGTTCACCAGGTTCTGCCAGTGGATGCGGGCGAAGCTCTTGGCGATCACCGCCTGCAGGCCGAGGTAGCGCGGCGCGATAGCCGCGTTCTCTCGGCTCGAGCCCTGGCCGTAGTTGGTCCCAGCGACGATCACGTGCCTGCGACCGCCGTCACGGGCCGCCGAAGCGCGGGAGAAATAGTCCCGGTCGACAGCCTCGAACGCGAAGGGCGAGACCTTGGGAATATTGGACCAATAGGGCAGCACGCGGGTCCCGGCCGGGATGATGTCGTCGGTGGAAATGTTGTCGCCGGCCTTCAGCAGGACCGGGGCGTCGACATCGTCCTGGAAAGCGTCGAAGGGCGGCAGGCCGGTGATGTTGTCGGTCTTCTCCAGCTTTATCCGACGCGCTTCTTCGCCATCGAGTGGGCGGACGAACATCATGGTGTCGATGGCGAAGCGCGCCGGCTCCTCGATCTTGGGATAGGGCTGGCCGAGGTCGCGGGGATCGGTGATTACGCCCGCAAGCGCCGAAGCGGCGGCCGTTTCCGGACTACAGAGATAGACGCTGTCCTCCTTCGTCCCCGAGCGCCCCGGAAAGTTTCGGGGCACAGTGCGAAGGGAGATGCGGCCTGCCGCCGGCGCCTGGCCCATGCCGATGCAGCCGTTGCAGCCCGGCTGGTGCACGCGGGCGCCGGCAGCGATCAGTTCGGCCAGCCGCCCCTCATTGACGAGGGTCTGTAGGGTCCGGCGGGAGCTTGGGTTGATGTCGAAGGAGACGCGGTCATGCACCTCATGGCCGCGCACCATGGACGCGACCATGGCGAAGTCGCGGAAGCCGGGATTGGCGGAGGAGCCGATATAGGCCTGATAGATCTCGGCGCCCGCCACCTCGCGCACCGGGACGACATTCGCCGGGCTGGAGGGCGTGGCGATCAGCGGTTCAAGCTTCGAGAGGTCGATCACATCGTGGACGTCGTAGGTCACGCCGGCCTCGGCGACGATTGACCGCCAGTCCGCGCCTCGGCCGACGCCCTCCAGGAATTGCCGCGTGCGGTCGTCGGACGGGAAGACCGTCGTCGTCGCGCCCAGCTCCGCGCCCATATTGGCGATGACGTGCCGGTCCATGGCGGAGAGCGTGGTCACACCCGGGCCATGGTATTCGATCACCCGGCCGAATCCGCCTTCCAGGCCATGCCGGCGGAGCATTTCCAAGATCACGTCCTTGGCGCTGACCCACGGTGGTAACTCGCCTTGGAGCTCCACGCCGAACACGGCGGGCATGCGCAGGTAGGTCGGCTCGCCGGCCAGCACCAGCGCCACATCCATGCCGCCCGCCCCGAAGGCGAACATTCCGAGGCTTCCGGCGGCGGCGGTATGGCTGTCGGAACCGATCATGGTTTCGCCGGGCTTGCCGAAGCACTGCATGTGTAC
>CAXTVD010000212.1:0-1252 GCA_964247575.1 uncultured Lichenihabitans sp. | reverse complement strand
TCGCCGTTCAGATTGTCGGTTTCGAGCAGATTGTGGTCGATGTATTGGACAGCGATCGGCGTCTTCACGCGGTCGACGCCCATGGCGTCCAGCTCCAGCATGACCAGCACGCCCAGCACATCCTGCAGGAGCGCCTGGTCGATCTTGAGCGCTATCTCCTCCCCGACGGCCATGCGGCCGTCCAAGAGGTGAGACCAGATCAGGGTTTGGGCGACATTCAAGGGCATGGCGGACCTCCCGGGAGCGGGGAACGATGGAGGAAAGGGGCCGTCCCGCCGCCAACACGGCGGGACGGTGCGGGTCACGCGACCGCGGCGGCGGTCTCCGCCTTGAGAAGATCCGCGTACTTCTCTTCGAAGTCCCAGACTTGCTGGAAGCCGATCATCTCGACGAAGTCGTGGAAGGCGTAGAGCGGCGCCGATACCGGCCGATCGTTCACGTGATCGTCGTAGACGCTCGCGAGCGCTTTGGCGGCGGCGAACAGGCCTGCGGTCGGGTAGATCGCCGCGGCGAAGCCAATCTCCGCCAACTGGGCCTGAGGCAGGATCGGGGTCTTGCCGCCGTGCAGCTGGTTGGATACCAGCGGCGCATCGACGGAAGCGCCGATCGTTTTCATCTGCTCGACGCTTTCCGGCGCTTCGATGAAGATCGCGTCCGCACCTGCCTTGGCGTAGGCCTCAGCCCGGCGCAGCGCGTCGTCGAGGCCGACGGAGGCGATGGCGTCCGTGCGGGCCAGGATGAGGAAGTCCGCCGAGGAGCGCGCGTCGGACGCCACGCGGATCTTGTTCGCCATCTCCTCCATCGAGACGATGTGGCGGTTCGGCGTATGCCCGCACTTCTTGGGAATCTGCTGATCCTCGATCTGGATCATCGTCACCCCGGCCTTCTCATAGCCGCGGATGGTATGGGCCACGTTCAGCAGGCCGCCATAGCCGGTGTCGCCATCGGCGATCAGGGGCTTGTCGACGGCTTCGGCGATGGCCGCGGCGCGGTCCAGCATGTCGGTGTAGGTCGCGATGCCGGCATCGGGATAGCCGAGATAGGACGCCACGGTGCCGTAGCCGGTCATGTAGAGGGCCCTGGCGTCGGATTGGCCGGCGATCTTTGCCGACACGAGGTCAAACACGCCGGGCGCGGCCACGAACTCGCGGTTCCGCAGCATGGTCTTCAGGGTAGGGTTAGCCATTGTCGTCTCCTGTAAAGCGGCGTCGGCGGAGGCCGTCGGGGCGCGTCGACTGAACGACTGGTTATT
>CAXTVD010000211.1:0-7476 GCA_964247575.1 uncultured Lichenihabitans sp. | reverse complement strand
TCGACCTGATCGACCGGCCGACCGAGAAGCCGTGGGGCGCCGGCGAGCCGTCCGCGGCTATCGTGCCTGCGGCGGTCTCGAACGCGATCTTCGACGCGACCGGCGTGCGCGTGCGGTCCGTGCCCTTCACCCCGGCCAAGGTGAAGGCAGCCCTGCAAGGAGCGTGAATCGCGATGGGGCCGGGTCGTCGCGCCGGTCGCGGGGCGCGGGCCTGGATCGTCGGTCCGCCGGCCCCGCCGCAGACATCGCGCAGTGCGTTGGCCGCCGGGATCGACACAGCTTGATCGAGGCGGCCGGCATGGGCGAGCCCGTGCCGGGGTCCGGCATCCTCTGACCGCAACGCGGCGGCGCTCGAGCATCTGCTGCTCGGCGTTCGTCCCGTACGCCGCTGTACGCCAGCTCCTCGACGGCGGCCGGACATGGATGGAACTGCCGGGGGCCTACCCGAACATCGCAAACGGACCGCGTGCCCATGCCAACGCCAACGCCAAGTCCTTCGTAGCGGCGGCCGCGGAGCGGATGGTCTGGGGTAGCCACTGGCCGCGCTGGGCCAGGACACCCATGCCCGACAACGCCAGGCTGCCCCATCTTATGGCCGAATGGGTGGATGACGATCGGGCGCGAGGCGGGTTCTGGTCGACAACCCTGCCGGGCTCTTCCGATTTGTCCGAACGGATTTGCAGGATGGACCCCGGGCGAGAGACCTTTTGATTCTGTCTGCCTCTAGCGGGTGTCTATGCCGCCTGGGGCGACCGAGATGGGCGCTAAGCGTAAAAATGTCCGGTTCTGCGCGTGGTGGCGATCCGGCGCGACGTAGTCTGGCCGAAAGCGGAATGACCACTTCGGCGCAAGCTGGCCGGAAAGGCGGACGGTCTTCTAGCGACCCGACCCAGTCATTCAGGGGTTCCCCGCGTACCGGAGCGGATCTTGCCGAAAGTAGTGTATCTGCTTCAGAGCGCGTCCGCTGTGGAACCAGACACTCGCGACCAGAGAACGATGTCACTGCCGCGTGCCGAAGTTACTGCTCACATTTATTGCCTTTGATGATCGAGCTCCCTTTACCGAATGCAAATCGCGGAGCGAGAGAATAGCAATTCCGCCAGCGGCAAGGACGAATGCGACGAGACCCGTCGAGACGGCCAGATTGCCGGTCCGGCTCGCAAGGAAGCCGAACGCGATCGGCGCCGTCAGGCTTCCGACCTGCCCCATGCTACTGATGAAGGCGAGGCTTCCCACGGCTTCAGCCTCGGTCAGGAAGCGCACGGGGATGGTCCAGAAGAGGGCAGTCGCCGACAGATAGCCGATGGCGAGAAGGGCGAGGCAGGCGATGGCCGCCCAAACGTTCTGCGCGACGATCGAGATCGCGAGGGCGGCCGTCGCAGCGAGGAAGGCCGCCAGGGCGAAATGCCACCGCCGCTCGAGCCGACGGTCCGAACTGCGGCATAAGAGGAGCATGCCGACAGCGCCCACGGAATACGGGATCGCCGACAGGAGCCCGACGCTGAATACGTCGGCCACGCCCGATCGCTGGATGATCGTCGGCGCCCAGAAGTTCAGGACGGTCCCCGCCCAGGTGATAGAAAAGTATCCGAAGGTCGCGATCCACAGCTTCGGATTCCGCAGGGCCGACAGGAAGGCCCTCCCGGGCGCGTGACCCTGTGCGACGGTCCCGGACGAGAGATCGTCCGCGATGATCGCCTTCTCCCGCGGCGTCAGCCATCCCGCATCCGCAGGCCGGTCGCTCAGCACGAAGAACGCGCCGATTCCGACCAGCACCGGCAGCGCCCCCTCCACCAGGAACAGCCATTGCCAGCCCTTGAAGCCTGCCGCCCCGACGAGGTTCTGAATGATCCAGCCGGAGGCCGGCCCGCCCACAATGCCCGACACCGCGATGGCGAGGACAAACAGCGACATCTCCCGCCCGCGCAGGCGATGGGGGAACCAGAATGTGAGGTAGAGGACGATGCCCGGGAAGAAGCCTGCTTCAGCCGCGCCAAGGAGGATCCTCGCCAGATAGAAGGTCGCCGGGCTCGTCACGAACGCCATCGAGCAGGACACGAGGCCCCACAGGCACATGATGCGCGTCAGGGTCTTCCGCGCCCCGATGCGGCCAAGGAGGAGGTTGCTCGGCACCTCGAAGAGGATGTACCCGACATAGAAGATGCCGACGCCGAAGCCGTAGCTCGCATCCGAGAGGCCGATGTCTCTCTGGAAAGTCAACTTGGCGAAGCTGACATTCACACGATCAATGTAGTTCAGGACATAGCAGAGAAAGATCATCGGGATCAACCGGAGGCCGATCTTCCGATAGATCATGGCTCGTTCGGTTGCAGAGGCCTGCCCGATCCCGTTGAGCGTCGCGCCCGCATCGGCCATTCCGGATCTCCCCGTCCCGAGCTTGGCTTCCGCGGCGCTGCTCCCTTGCCAGAGTTCGCGCCGTCCTGATCGAGCCGAGTCTCGCAACGAAGCATAGCAGGCTATTTTGCAGTGCTGCGATGATAAGTTTGCATCATTTCAATCGATGTCATCGATCGATGTCGCCGGTAAACTCGCGGTGCATGCTGCGGCCGTGCGCGACGATCAATCGGCGATGAAGTCGGGAGACATCGACACAGTCCGTCCGGCTTCGGTCAGGACCACCGACCGCGGAAAGGCCTGCTCGAACATCACCCCCAGATCCGTCAGGCGTTGGAGCAGCTCGGGCAACTGGGAAAGGCATCCCGCTTCGATGTCGTGGATCACTACGACGCTCCAGTCCTGTTCCCGCACTTGTGCGATCGCGGTCTCGACCCAGCCGTCGGCGTCCTCGCCGATCGGTTCGGGCGCAAATGGACGATGGTCGGCTCGATCGCTGCCTACTGCGTCCTCAGCTGCGCCGTCGCGTTCGCCTGGAGCCATGACTCGCTCCTGGTGCTGCGGATCCTTCAGGGCATCGGACTGGGCGCGGAGGTGCCGCTCGTGTTCACGTACCTCTCCGAATTCATCCCGGCCCGCCGACGCGGGCTCATGCTTGCCTCGACCGTTGCATTTTGGCAGGGCTCAAGCTTCGTCGCGGCGATGGTCGCCCTCCTCGTCATCCCGGCGTTCACGTGGCGGGGGATGTTCATCGCGGGAGCCGTTCCCGGCCTCGTACTGATCGTGCTCTGGGCGCTTCTGCCCGAGTCCGTTCGCTTCCTCATCGCTCGCGGTCGCCTCGATGAAGCCGACCGCATCGTTGACGGCCTCAGCACCGTCGACCCACGGACGCTGCCGCCGACCGTCCATCGACCGCCGGCCGAGCCGGCGCGCCTGAGCGCGATCCTGCGCGGCGGCTACTTCCGACCGACTGCGAGCATCTGGCTGATGCAACTCACCGGCGGGGCGGTGTTCTTCGCTGTGGCGATCTGGCTGCCGTCGATTTTCGCACGCATGGGTTTTCCGGTTGTGAAGAGCTTCGCCTTCACCGGTCTGATTGCGGGGACGGGCGCGCTGGGCAACATCGCCGGCGGCCTGCTGCTGGATCGCTGGGGGCGGCGCACGACCGTCCCGGTGTTCCTCTGCGTCGGGGGCCTCCTCATGTTCGCCTGGGGGCAGGCGACCGACGCCTGGTCGATCCTGGGGCTCGGCGCGCTGACCGCCTTCTTCGCCTCGGGCGGAGCGGGCGGACCGCTCTTCGCCTACACGAGCGAGGTCTACCCGACGCGGTACCGCGCGGTCGGGACGGGCTGGGCCGCGGCCTGGCAGCGGATCGGCGGGATCCTCGCGGCGCCGGCCCTCGGATGGATGCTGGGCAACGGCGCCCCCAACTACGCCTTCTTCAGCGCTCTGGGCGTGCTGCTGCTGATCGGGGGCGTCGGGGGCTACCTCCTCGGCTACGAGACGCGCGGCAAATCCCTTGAAGCAGTCACGGCGGAACTCGCCGGGTCGACAGGTCAGGTCTGAGACGATGCCGCACTTTGAACGCGATGGACGTCGACTTCACTACGAACAGCTCGGCCGGGGCCGCCCCGTGGTGCTGATCCACGGGTTCACGAACGCCGGCTGGTCCTGGATGAACCAGGTCGCCGCCCTGGTGTTCGCCGGCTACAGGGTGATCGTGCCCGATCTCCGCGGGCACGGCCTGTCGGATCCGGCCACCGACGTCACGACCGTGGACGATCTGACCTGGGACGTCATCGGGTTGCTCGACCATCTCGCGCTCGAGCGCGTCTCGGTCTGCGGGTTGTCGCTCGGGGGCATGATCGCGCTGACGCTCGCGCTCGAGCAGCCGCAGCGGATTGACGGGCTCGTCATCGCGAACTCGCGGGCTGCGTTCAACGACCCGGCGACCGCGGATCTCGTCGCCGGCTGGGTCGAGGTGTTCCATCAACCGGATGGGCCGCTCAAGCGCTTCCAGGCGACGTGGCCCGTTATGCTCAACGGGGAGTACCGGCAGAGCTCGGCCGGACGCGCGACTTACGCGACCTGGTGCCGCTTGGCCGAGCGACACAGCGGGTCCTCACTCGCGAACGTCGCCCTCGGCATGCGCGCGTTCGACGTCACGGGCCGCCTCCAGGGTATCGGGCATCCCACCCTGGTGATCGCGGGCGACGAGGACAAGCTGTTCCCGCCCGCCGTCGCGCGCGAGGTCAGCGACGGCGTGGCCGGTGCGCGGTTCGCGATCATTCCTGGAGCGGCACATATCTCGTCTTTGGATAGCGCGGAGGCGTTCAACGCGCGCCTGCTTGACTTCCTCGCCGGTTGATCGAGACCGAACCCCTCTGATGTCCCGCTGATACGGGTGCGCCCCTCAGCGCGGCGGGACGTCCCAACCCGCCTGCTTCAGCCGGGCGTTGCCGGTCGGTCCGGTCACGAAGGCGATGAAGGCGCGTGCCGCGCGCGGGTCCTGCGTCTTCGTCGTGACGGCGGCGGCGTAGGGCGTCCACGTGTTGACGGCCTCGGGCAGGAACCCCGCGAACGCCACACCTGGTGCGTCGATGAGCTCGCTGGCCTGCGTCAGTCCGATCGCTGCCCTGCCCGAGGCGACGGCCGAGGCCACTTCGGCGCCGGTGGCGCAGAGCACCGCTTTGGCCTGCACGGCCTCAGTGAGGCCAAGCCGGGTCAGCATCCCGTCGAAGAACGCCCCCGCCGAGCCGCCGCCCTTGGGATCGATGTAGGCCACGGCGCGCGCCGCGAGGAGCGCGGCGCGGAAACCTGCCTCGTCCATCAGGTCGGGGAGCGCGGCCCCGGATTTAACGGCGGCGCTGAGCCGCATGCGTGCGACATCGACCTTGGTCTCCACGCGAACGTCCCCGCGCGCGACGAGCGTGTCGATGCCGGCCGAGGCGGTCATGACCACGTCGGCGTCTTCGTGCGCGGCAAGCTTGGCGAGGACGCCGCCCGCATTGGTGATCGTCAGGGTGAGGTGGTCTCCGGTCTGTCGCTCGAACGGCGCGACGAGGTCGCGCAGGCTCGACGCGTAGACGCCCGTCGCGAGCACGCGGATGTCGGCCGCCGCCGTGGGCGTGCTCAGCGCAGCCATACAACAGGCGATCGACAGCAGCGGAGCTCGGCACATGGCATTTCTCCTCGGGCGCGACGCCCGCGATCTCGCGAACCGACAGGATACGCTGGATTTTGGAGCATGGAGTGCTGCGCTCTACAACGATGGCATCGTCGACCCGCCGTACGCCTCCCCGCCTGTCGCGCCCTTTCCCGTCTGAGCGCGGCCCCGGAGACGCCAGAAACGGTGGCGCCGGGATGCGTCTCTTCGTGGCATCGCCGCTCGGTCGGTTGGGGAAGTGATCTCGGACAGCGATGGCGAACTGTTGGCCACAGGGCGCAGAGCGGGCGGTGCTCGAAGCTTGGACTTGCACCTCATACTGCCTCGCGGTTTCGGCGCGGGGCGTGCGTTGCGTTCTATGCCCGCTCGCCCGGTAGGACGGGGCTCAGCGGCGCGCGCGTGCGGCCCAGGCCCAACGCGAGCGCGGCGCCCATGGCCGTGACCAGGGCGAGCGGCAGCAGGCCCAGCGCGTAGCTGCCGCTCGCGTCCTTGATCACGCCCATCAGGTACGTCCCGACGAAGGCACCGAGATTGCCGATGGCGTTGATCTGCGCGATCCCGGCTGCGGACGCGCCCGGCGGCAGCCATTCCGTGACCATTGCCCAGAACGGGCCCTTGACGGCGTAGGTCCCCAGGATCGCGAGGAACAGGATCGCGACCGTCGGTCCGAACCCCTGCGCGGCCAGCGCCGCCGCGAGGCAGAGCGCGGTGAGCGCCTGCGGCCCGGCGACGTGCCAGGCCCGCTCCCCCGTACGGTCCGAGCGTCGGGCCCAGAGCACCATCAGCCCGGCTGCGACTCCGAATGGTACCGAGTTGAGCAGGCCGATCTCCATCGTCGTGAGGCCGTAGGACTTGAAGATCTGCGGCTGCCAGATCGACAGGCACGCGCTCGCGCCGACGCTGCCGGCGAAGATCAGGCCCGCTGCGAGCACGCGCCGATCGAGGATCACCCGCCAGACGGAAGGCCGGACCAGCGGCTGCTCCGCGCGCTCGGCTTCCAAACGTCCGGCGAGCCAGCCGCGCTGCGCCGCGTCGAGCCAGGGCGCTCGGTCCGGGCCATCCGGGAGGAATCGAAGGACGAGCAAGCCCAGCACCACGGCCGGCGCGGCCTCGAGGATCGACATCAGCTGCCAACCGCGCAGACCCAGCCAGCCGTCGAGCCCGAGCAGGGTCGCCGAGATCGGCGAGCCGACGAAGTTCGACAGGGGCACGGCCACCGCGAAGAGGGCGATCACGCGGGCGCGGTAGGCCTTCGGGAACCAGCGCGTCAGGTAGAAGATCACGCCGGGATAGAAGCCGGCCTCCGCCGCGCCGAGCAGGAAGCGCACCGTGCAGAACGAGAGTGGGCCGATGACGAGCGCGGTGGCCGCGGAGATGAGTCCCCAGGTGATCATGATGCGGGCCAGCCAGAGGCGGGCGCCGAACCGCTCGAGCATCAGGTTGGAGGGCACCTCGAGCAGGAAATAGGCGACGAAGAAGAGACCGGCGCCCAGGCCGAAGACCGAGGACGACAGGCCGGCATCGGCGTTCATCTGCAGGGCGGCGAAGCCGACGTTGACGCGGTCGATGAAGGCGACGAGGAAGCCCAGCATCAGGAGCGGCATGAGCCGCATCGTCACGCGCCGCATCGTTTCCCGTTCGATCTCGGACAGGATCTCACCGCTCGCCGCTGTCACGGACCACTCCGGGATCTGAGAGACAACCGCGCGCGGCCTCGGGCCCAAGCGCGTGAGCGTGGCAGCACAGGGCGTGCCAGCCCGGATGGGTCCTTTAGGTCCCGACCCTGAGCGGGGCGGCGAGCTTGCGCAGGTAGGCGATGACCGACAGAGCGGTGATGCGACCCGTGCGGGGGTTCTCATCAGTCGGCACGTTCTCGATCGTCATCGAGAATCGCGCCGCGTCGGCCTCGACCTCGATGCGGTGGGTGTTGCGGTCGAGGATGGGGTCGGCCCAGA
>CAXTVD010000210.1:431-7701 GCA_964247575.1 uncultured Lichenihabitans sp. | reverse complement strand
ACCAGGCCGGTGTGACGATCAAGAAGCAGAACCCGAACTTCGTCCTGATCGTCAATCTCACCTCGCCCGACGGCTCGGTCGATCCCGTGGCGCTGAGCAACTACGCCTACCTGCAGATCGTCGATCCGCTGAAGCGCCTGCCCGGCGTCGGCGACGTGCAGATCTTCGGCGAGCGCCGCTACTCCATGCGCGTCTGGCTCGATCCCGACCGGCTCGCCAAGCTCGGCATAACGGCCGTGGACGTGCAGTCCGCCATCGCCGAGCAGAACGTGCAGGTAGCGGCCGGCAAGATCGGCCAGTCGCCGGCTCCGGCGGGCACGCCTTTCGAGATGCAGGTCAACGCGGTCGGCCGCCTGAGCGACCCGGACCAGTTCGGCGACATCATCGTGCGTGCCGACCCCGCCAGCGGCTCGGTCGTGCGGCTGAAGGACGTGGCCCGGATCGAGCTGGGCGCCCTGCAATACGCCTCCTCCGCCTTCTTCGGGTCCGACCCGACGGTGGTGCTCGCCGTCTATCAGATGCCCGGGTCCAACGCGCTCGACCTGCAGAAGAACATCAAGACCAAGATGGACGAGCTGTCCAAGCGCTTCCCCAAGGGAATCGCCTACGCCATGCACTACGACACGACGCGCTTCGTGTCGGCGTCCATGCACGACGTGGTGATCACCCTGGCCGAGGCGTTGGCCCTCGTCGTCGCGGTCGTGTTCGTGTTCCTGCAGAGCTGGCGGACCACGATCATCCCCACCATCGCCATTCCGGTGTCGCTGATCGCGACGCTCGCCGTCATGGAGATCTGCGGCTTCTCGCTGAACATGCTCAGCCTGCTCGGCATGGTCCTGGCGATCGGCCTCGTGGTCGACGACGCGATCGTGGTGGTCGAAAACGTGGAGCGGCAACTCGAGGCCGGGCTGCCGCCCATGGCCGCGACCCGCAAGGCCATGTCCGAGGTGACGGGTCCCATCATCGCGACCACGGCCGTGCTGATGGCGGTGTTCGTCCCGGTAGCGTTCATTCCGGGCGTGGCGGGCCGGCTCTACAACCAGTTCGCGCTGACGGTGGCGATCTCGGTCGGCATCTCGGCCTTCAACTCGCTCACGCTCAGCCCGGCGCTCGCCGCCGCCTTCCTGCGCCACCGCCCGCACCAGCCCTTCATCCTGTTCCGCTGGTTCAACACCGGCTTCGAGAAGCTGAGCCACGGTTATTCGCGGCTCGTCGGAGGCTTCATCCGGGTGCGCTGGGCCTTGATGGCGGTGTTCGCGCTCGGCCTGGTCGGCACCTACGCCCTGTGGACGAGGCTGCCCTCGACCTTCCTGCCGGTCGAGGACCAGGGCTACTTCTTCGTGGTGATCCAGGGACCCGACGGAGCCTCGCTGGAGCGGACGGACGCCGTCGCCAAGCAGGTGCGCGACGTGCTGCAGAGCACGCCGGGCGTCGACATTGTGGGCTCCATCAGCGGACTCAACTTCCTGACCAATGCGGCCCAGTCGAATTCGGCCGTGGAGTTCGCGATCCTGAAGCCGTGGGACGAGCGCCCGCCCGAGCAGAACGCCTCGAAGATCGTCGCGGCCGTGCGCCCCAAGCTGCTCGGCATCCCCAGCGCCTTCGCGCTCAGCTTCGACCCGCCCTCGATCCCCGGTCTGGGCACCACCGGCGGCTTCGAGTTCGAGGTCGAAGACCTCACGGGCCGCGGCAGCGTGGCCCTCAACGAGGCGACCCAGGCGGTGTTGGCCGAAGCCCGCAAGCAGCCCGAACTCAGCCCCCAGCAGATGTTCAGCTCCTTCTCGACCTCGACGCCGCAGTTCAACTACGACCTCGACCGCAACAAGGCCAAGCTGCTCGGGCTGAGCCTGCCCGACGTCTTCAACACGCTGCAGATCTATCTCGGCTCGCTCTACGTGAACGACTTCAACCTGTTCGGCCGCACCTTCCGGGTGACCCTGCAGGCCGACAAGGCCGCGCGGGCGGGCGCCTCGGACCTGTCGCGGCTCTACGTCCGCAATAGCAGCGGCGGCATGGTGCCGCTCTCGACCCTGGGCAGCCTCAAGCCGATCGTCGGGCCCGAGACGGTGCCGCACTACAACAACTACGGCTCGGCGCTGATCAACGGCGCCGCCGCGCCCGGCTTCAGCTCGGGCCAGGCGGTCGAGGCCATGCAGCGGGCCGCCGCGGCCGCCCTGCCCCGCGACTTCGCCTACGAGTGGACCGGCATCACCTTCCAGGAGCTCAAGGCGGGCTCGGCCGCGAGCCTGATCTTCGGCCTCGCCATCGTCTTCGTCTTCCTGATCCTGGCGGCGCAGTACGAGAGCTGGACCATGCCGTTCATGGTGCTGCTGGCGGTGCCGCTCGCCCTGTTCGGCGCCCTCGCGGCGCTGTTCATCCGGCACATGCAGATCGACGTCTACTCGCAGATCGGCTTCGTGATGCTGATCGGCCTCGCGGCCAAGAACGCGATCCTGATCGTCGAATTCGCGCGGCGCCGGCGCGAGGAGGGGCTGAGCATCGCCGAGGCGGCCATGGAGGCGGGCAGGCTGCGGCTGCGGCCCATCCTGATGACGGCCTTCGCCTTCATCCTGGGCGTGCTTCCGCTCGTGGTGGCGCAGGGCGCAGGGGCGGCGAGCCGCCAGTCGCTCGGCACCACCGTGTTCGGCGGCATGCTGGCGGCCACCGTGCTGACCCTGATCTTCGTGCCGGTCTTCTATGCCGTGATCGAGCGGCTGCGGGAAGGGCGCGAGGCCGACGAGCCGCACGCCATTGCCGCATCCCACGAGCCGCGGCACTACGAGCCCGAGCCGCACGCCGAAGCCGCTGAATGATGGAGCTCTATCCGATGCGCAGCCGAACCCTCCTGCTCGGCGCCGCGGCGGCAATCGTCGTCGCCGGCGCCTATTACGGCCGTGAGCTGCCGAGCGGTCTCCTCGCCGGCGCCGCCCGCGCCGCCCCCGCCTCCGGAGCGCCGCCGGCCATGCCGGTCCCGGTCTTCAAGGTGGTGAAGAAGTCGATTCCGATCGACCTCGATTACGCCGCGCGCACCGAGTCGATCCGGGCCATCACGCTGCAGGCCAAGGTCTCGGCGTTCCTCACCGAGCAGCGCGTGCCGGACGGCACCGACGTGAAGGCCGGCGATCTCCTCTACCGGCTCGATCCCCGCGACTTCCAGGTGGCGCTCGACCAGGCCAACGCGCAGATCGAGCGGGACAGCGCCTCGCTCGACTACCAGAAGTCCAATTTCACCCGTGGCGACGAGCTGTCCAAGAGCGGCTGGCTCGCCAAGGATTCCTTCGACCAGCGCTCGAGCACAATGCGGCAGGCCGAGGCGGCCCTGCTGGCCGACCGCGCCAGCGCGCGGGCTGCCCAGCTCAATCTCGACTACACCCAGATCCGCGCGCCCTTCCCCGGACGCCTCGGCCGCAATCAGGCGCCCGTGGGCACGCTAGTGAGCACGGCCGGCACCGTGCTCAACACCTTGGTCCAGCTCGATCCGGTCTACGTCACCTTCAATCCGAGCGAGACCGACCTCACGGCCATCCAGAAGGCGCGCCGGGTCGGGACCACCGCCGTCGACGTGTCCCTGCCCGGCGAGGACGCCTCGACCCACAAGGGCGAGCTGACCTTCATCGACAATGCGGTGGACCGTTCGACCGGCACCGTCACGGCGCGCGCGACGATCGCCAATGCGGATCTGAGCCTTCTCCCCGGCCAATATGTCCGCGCGCGCGTGCATCTGGGCGAGCAGCCCGATGCCCTTATGGTCCCGCAGACGGCAATCGGCTCGAGCCAGCTCGGCAAATACGTCTATGTGATCGGGCCGGACAACACGGTCGAGCAGCGGCTCGTTACGCTCGGGTCGGTGGACGGCGCCCTCGTGGCCCTGAAGAGCGGCGTCGTCGAAGGCGACCGCGTGATCATCGGCAACCTCCAGAAGATCGGTCCGGGCATGCCGGTCCAGGCGCTCGCGGCAACCGAGGGCGCCCCGTCCTGAGGCGCCTGCTCACCCAAGCCTGGACGAAGGGGATGCGCCGTCCGAGGTGCGCCGCGTTCTGAGACGCCCGCGCCCGCCGCGCCACCCGACGTCAGCCGGCTCTATCCCGGCTCCCTGAGCGTCAGCACGGGGCCATGCTCGGCTTCAGCAGCAGCGGAAGGCCTGCCGCGACCAGCACCACCGCGTCGCAGGCGCCGGCCACCCGCTGGTTCAGCCGTCCCTGCGCGTCGCGGAAGCGGCGGGCCAGGGCGTTGTCGGGGACGATCCCCTGCCCCACCTCGTTCGTCACGAGGATGGCGGGTCCGGGAAGCGCCGCCAGGGTCTCTGCGATCTCGGCCGTGGCCGCCGCCACGTCACCCCCGCCGAGCATCACATTGGTGAGCCACAGGGTCAGGCAGTCGACGAGCACCACGCGGGACGGCGCCCCTTCGCGGCGGAGCACCCCGCAAAGATCGAGCGGCGCCTCGACGGTCCGCCAGCGCCGGTCGCGGGAGGCCTGGTGGCGGGCGATGCGGTCGATCATTTCGGGGTCGCCGCCGGCCGTCGCCGTGGCCACGTAGACGGTTTCGAGACCGGACCGGGTGGCAAGATCCTCGGCGTAGCGGCTCTTGCCCGATCGCGCCCCGCCCAGCACGAGCGTCAGACGGGCCACATGGGATGACGGACTCACGGCTCACCTGTCTGGGATCGTTCTTGTGTCCCTGCCGTCATTGCCTTCCTCCTACCGCGGACCAGCGGACCGAAGCAGGTTTGGCCTGCGGGGCAGGCAGGTCCGCTGGACCGCACGCTTGCATCCCTGGCCCTTGTGGCGGAACACGATCCAGTGGCCAGCTAGCCCCTCAACATGCCGTTCGTGCAAGAGCCCATGAACCCCGTCTTTGCCGATTATCCCACCTCCGTCTTCGAAATCATGTCCCGCCTCGCCCGGGAGCATGACGCCGTCAATCTCGGGCAGGGCTTTCCCGACGATGCAGGGCCGCTCGACGTCCGCCAGCGCGCGGCCGAGGCCGTGCTGGACGGCTGGAACCAGTATCCGCCCATGCTCGGCCTGCCGGAGCTGCGCAACGCGGTCGCGACCCACTATGCGCGGCACCAGGGGCTCGCGCTCGATCCCGAGCGGGAGGTCATGATCACCTCCGGCGCAACCGAAGCCCTCGCCGGCGCCTTGCTGGCGCTGATCGAGCCGGGCGACGAGGTCGTGCTGTTCCAGCCGATGTACGATGCCTACCTGCCGCTCGTGCGCCGGGCGGGCGGCATCCCGCGTTTCGTGACCCTGAGGCCGCCGCACTGGCACTTCACGGCAGACGACCTGGCCAGCGCCTTCTCGCCGCGCACGAAGGCCGTGCTGTTCAACAACCCGCTGAACCCGACCGGTACGATGTTCGGCGACGAGCAGCTCGCCCTGCTGGCCCGGTTCTGCGCGGCGCACGACGCGGTCGCCATCTGCGACGAGGTCTGGGAGCACGTCACCTTCGACGGCCGCCGGCACCGTCCGTTGATGGCCTATCCCGGCATGCGCGAGCGCACGGTCAAGATCGGCTCGGCGGGCAAGATCTTCTCTCTGACCGGCTGGAAGGTCGGCTTCGTCATGGCGGCCCCGACTCTGCTCCAGGGCCTCGCACGGGCGCACCAGTTCATCACCTTCACCACGCCGCCGAACCTGCAGGCCGCGGTCGCCTACGGTCTTGGCAAGCCGGACCACGACTTCGAGGCGATGCGCGCCGGCCTCCAGCGCAGCCGCGACCTGTTCGGGGACGGCCTGGCCGCCCGCGGCTTCACCGTTCTGCCGAGCCAGGCCACCTATTTCGTGACGGTCGACCTGGGCGAAGGGGCGGACGATCGGGCCTTCTGCGAACGTCTGGTCCGGGAAAACGGCGTTGCCGCCATCCCCGTCTCGGCGTTCTACACGGCCGACGCGGTGACGCGGATCGTGCGTTTCTGCTTCGCCAAGCGGGACGTCACGCTGCGGACCGCGCTCGACCGTCTCGGCGACGCTTCGGCCCCGGCCCGACCGGATACGGCGGGACGCTGACGAGGGGATCGCGTCTTCGATCGCAGCGGGCTGAAGGCCGGCCTGCAGAACGTCGCCCTGCGCTGCTTGCCCTCCATCTCGTCCAGGGCGGCCTGCTGATCGCGACGCTCGCCATCCTGTTGGTGCGGCCGTCCCTGTCGGGCGTGCAAGCCAGCCTGCTGGCGCCAATCGTCAACGACGGCATTGCCGGCCTGTGGCGCGCGCTGACCCTGCAGGCGCTGCCCGCTTATTTCGACATCCTGTCCCTCCGCACTGCGGAGCTTCCTTTCGAGCGACCCGCAAGCACGCTGACGACGATGCAGGGGGCGCGGCCCGGCGGCACGCAGGATGGCGCCGCCCTTACCCGATCCGGGCTCTCCCGGGGTCCTTGGCGCGGTAGACCAGCGTCGAGACGACCCAGCTGACGGCAAAGAGCCCGACGACGACGAACCCGAAATTGGCGAGGTTGTCGTTCAAGCCGCCGACGAAACGCCAGAAGCCGCCCTCCAATCCCAGTCTGTCGCCGATCAGGCCCAGCGCCTCGACGCCGCCGATGAAGAATGTCACGGCCACGGAGGCGGCGGTGATGGTGAGATTGTACCAGAGCTTGCGGATCGGGCTGACGAAAGCCCAGCCATAGGCGCCGGTCATCAGGACGCTGTCGGCGGTGTCCAGCAGCGACATGCCGGCGGTGAACAGCGCGGGGAAGACGAGAATGGTCCAGAAGGACAGGCCTTGCGCCGCCTGCGTGGCCGAGATGCCGAGCAGGCCGATCTCGGTCGCGGTGTCGAACCCCAGGCCGAACAGAAATCCGATCGGGTACATGTGCCAGGATCGCGAGACCATGCGGAACAGCGGGCGGAAGCAGCGGGCAAGGAGGCCGCGCCCGGCCAGCAGGTTGTCGAGTTCCTCGTCGAGCACCCGTTCGCCGCGCCGCGCGCGCACAAAGGCGGCCATGATCCCGCGCAGGATGAACAGATTGGCCAAGCCAATCACGAGGAGGAAGGCTGCCGATACACCCGTCCCCACGACAGCACCGAGCGTGCGGAAAGCCTCGAAGCGGCTCTGCATGGCCGCGGCCGTCCCGGCGATCGCGACCGAGGCCAGCACGACGATCGTGGAGTGGCCGAGCGAGAAGAAGAAGCCGGCCGAGAAGGGGGCCTTGCCCTCTCCCATCAGCTTGCGGACAGTGTTGTCGATCGCGGCGATATGATCCGCATCGAAGGCGTGACGGAGCCCGAAGGTGTAGGCCAGAAACGCGATGGCGATGAGGGCGGGCC
>CAXTVD010000210.1:0-421 GCA_964247575.1 uncultured Lichenihabitans sp. | reverse complement strand
GCCCACGCCCACGCCCAGGAGGCGAGATTGAAGGCGACCAGTACGCCAAAGATCCAGCCCGCCTTGCGCCGGACGTGGAGAGGTCGGTCGTCGAAGAGGTTGGGAAGCACGGCGGGCCTTTGCGGAGGACGTCTTCGACCGGTCACCCTGCATCTGGGTCGGACGGACCGGATGGAAACATGCGAGCGGGCAGAAACGACGTTCGGTCCCTTCGTCCCGCCCGGCTATCTAGCGGCCGCCGCGCGGCTTCCGAGGAACGGAGCCATGCCGCGACGGGCGAGTTCGTCCGCCCGCTCGTTCATGTCATGGCCGGCATGGCCCTTCACCCAATGCCAGGCGATCTCGTGCCGGGCCGCCGCGGTATCGAGGCGCTGCCACAGTTCGGCGTTCTTGACCGGCTTCTTGTCGGCGGTGCGCCAGC
>CAXTVD010000209.1:0-7704 GCA_964247575.1 uncultured Lichenihabitans sp. | reverse complement strand
CATTCGTGCCGACAACCCGATCCGGAACACCGAGCCGCCGCCCGTCCGCCCGTCCGCCCCGAACGACATCGCTCTTCCGCTGCCCTCGCCGGAGCCGTGGATCAGCATCAGACAAGCCTCCGCGGAAGCGCCTTACGGCCCGGGCGACGCCTCGCCGGGAACGCGGGTTGCGGAACCGGCCAGCGCCTCTCCCGCCGATCCGCGCGCCGTCGAGTTCCTGCTCGCGACCACCCGCAAGGCCGACACGACCGGTCCCCTGCGCTTCACGGCGGACCGCGGCGACGGGCTGCTCTACGGCACGGTCCGCGTCCATATCCCGATCGATCACAAGGAAGGCCACGTGGAGCGGCCCTGGCGCCTCGGGCTCGGCGGGCTGACGCTCTACGAGGAGAAGCTGGACGAGAAGAAGCACTTCGTCGTCAGCGGCGCCCGGCTGCTGTCAGAGGCCGAGTTCTACGCCTTCGCCACCGCCGATCCGCGCAAGGAGGCGCTGATCTTCGTGCACGGCTTCAACAATTCATTCGAGGACAGTGCCTATCGCTTCGCCCAGATCCTGTTCGACCTGCAGTACGACAAGCCGGCAATCCTCTTCTCCTGGGCGTCGAAAGGCTCGGTCGTCGACTACCTCTACGACAAGGAGAGTGCGGAGATCGCACGCGATCGCTTCGCGCAGCTCGTCCAGACGTTGCAGAGCCAGGGCGTCGAGAAGATCAACGTGATCGCCCACAGCATGGGCAACTATCTCGCGGTCGCGGCCCTCGCGGACTCGGCCGACACCGCCCATCCCGATCACGTCGACCAGTTGATCATGGCGGCGCCCGACATCGGCAGGGACTATCTGGCGCAGGAGATCTCCAAGCTGGCCCGGGTCGCCCACGGCATGACCCTGTACGCCTGCGCCACCGATCGCGCGCTGCAGGCCTCGAAGGACGCGGCCGGCGGCGTACCCCGCGCGGGCGACGTGCCGCCGGATGGTCCCCTCGTCCTGCCCGGGGTCGACACGATCGACGTGTCGGCTCTTGGGCAGGACTGGTTCGGTCTCAATCACGACGTCTTCGCCACCAACCGTTCGGTGATGGACGACATCTTCTCGCTGCTGAAGGACGAACGCCATCCGCCACGTCTGTCCCAGGTCCGGGGCATGCCCGATGGCGTGCTGCCGTCCCGGTTCTGGCGCTTCCAGCCCTGAGCGGCCCGGCGCCGTGACCAGGGCGTGCGCCGCTACACGCTTCTTGATCGGCGGAAAGGCTGATAGAGGCGGCCCGTCGAAAACGGCTGGCGGGCGTACGGTTCATGGATTTTGGCAGTGACAACGTCGTGGGCGCGAGCGAACCCATCCTCGCCGCCCTGATGGAGGCCGGCCGGGCCGGACCCGAGGGCACCTACGGCGCGGACCGGTGGTCGAACGAGGCGCGCGAGCGGCTCGATGCGCTGTTCGAACGCAAGGTTACCGCGCTTCTGGTCACCACCGGAACCGGCGCCAACGCTCTCGCCCTGCAGGCCCTGGCGGCACCCGGAACAGGCGTGTTCTGTCACGGGACCGCACATGTCATCGACGACGAATGCGGCGCGCCCGAATTCTTCATCGGCGGCGGTAAGCTGGTCGGCATCCCAGGCGAGGCGGGCAAGGTCACGCCGGAGGCCTTGCGCACGACCCTGGCGCATTTTCCGCGCGGGGTGGTGCGCCAGGTGCCTCCGGCGGCGCTGAGCCTGTCGCAGGCGACCGAGTGCGGCACGGCCTACACGCCCGGCGAGATCGCGGCCCTGACCCGGGTCGCTCACGAGGCCGGCCTGCCGGTCCATATGGATGGCGCGCGCTTCGCCAACGCCCTGGTCGAGCTCGGCTGCACGGCGGCCGACATGACCTGGAAGGCGGGGGTCGACGTCCTCTCCTTCGGGGCCACCAAGAACGGTGCGCTCGCCTGCGAGGCGATTGTCTTCTTCGACGAGCGGCTCGCCCAGCAGGCCGAGGTGCACCGCAAGCGCAGCGGACACACCCTGTCGAAGGGACGCCTTCTAGGTGCGCAGATGGCGGCCTATCTGCGCGACGACCACTGGCTGACGCTCGCCCGCCACGCCAACAGCATGGCGGAGCGGCTGGCGCACGGGCTGCGGGACTGCGGCATCCGCCTGCCCTGGACGCGCCAGGCCAACGAGATCTTCGCCGTCCTGCCGCGCCCGGTCGATCGGGCATTGCAGGCGCGCGGCGGCCACTACTACGAGTGGGAGACGACCAATCTGGCCGCCTCGGACAAACCGGGGCCCGACGACGTGTTCGTGCGGCTGATCTGTTCCTTCGAAACCACGGCCGAGGCTGTCGACCGCTTCATCGCCGTGGCTGCCGGGCCTTCTCTGGGCTGAAACGGAACCCCGTCCCACGGCCGCCGTATTGACACGCCAGGGTGCAGGGACCTTCGTAGAGCGGCTCGAAGGAGAGGGGCTGAATTCGATGTTCGGATGGACGGGCGGAGCTTCGGGCCGGGCTGCCATGCTCGCGACAATCCTTGCTGCCGGCGCGATGACGGGCCTGTCCCGCCCGGCGCAGGCGCAGTTCTTCTTCTGGGACCGCCCGAAATATTCGGAGGACGACGTCGCCCGCCTCGCGATCCAGCACGGTTTCCGCCCCCTCAGCAGGCCGTCCCGCAACGACGACGTTTACGTCGCCGACGTCATCGACCAGCGCGACCGCCGCGAGCGGCTGGTGTTCAGCGCCGATACGGGCGAGATCCTGCAGCGCTACTACCTCGATGCGGGCCGGGGCTACCGCCGCTTCGCCGATCCGTCCATCCCGCGCGGACCGCTCCCGCCGGGCCGCATCCCGGACGAGGACAGCGGTCACAACCAGTTCTCGCGCCTGTCGCCGGGCGACAGGGACGCGGATCCCGGCTTCTTTCCCGACGACCAGGAGCGGCCTCAGCCGCGTCCGCCGCGGGTGAGGCGACCGCGAACGGTGGAGCAGGCTCCCGAGACCGTGCACCAGGCGCCCGTCGAGTCGGCGCCGCTTGCGCCTGCGGCCCCGGCGCCGGCTCCCTTGCGCAACCCCGCCCCGCCGGCACCGGCGCCGGCCCAGGCTGCCCTGCCCCCGCCGCAACCGGCCGCGGTTCAGCCGACCGTCGCGCCACCGGTCCCCGCCCCGACTCCTCCGGCGGACAAGCCGACGCGCTCGATCTCCCGTGACCCGCTGGCCATCCCGGGAACGCGGGAGCGTGACGACGAGAAGGCGGCGGCGAGCAAGGCAGCGACCGCGTCCCCCCCGGCGGCCCAGCCGGCACCCAGGCCGCCCGCCAAGACTGCGGCGCCGGTCAAGCCCGCCGTTCCCGTCGCGCCACTCGAATAGGGGTGCAGTCGCCGCCCGGCCTGCCGGTCAGGCGGACCGGGTCTGGTCGTAGGCTTCGCCGACCGCCTGCGCCGGGGTCGTCACGACGCGGCGGTGGCCGCTGATCTCGTGCCCCGCATCCGCGGCGAAGCGGACGTTCCAGATCGTGGCCGCCAGCGAGATCGCGGTCACGATCAGGAACGCAACCGAGAAGTCGCCGAGCGCGGGCGTGCCCTTGTGGCCGCGCGCCAAGATGGAGCCGTGCAGCGCAAGGGCCGCCACGCAGATGCCGACCGACAGCATGAGCTGCTGGAACGTCGTGTAGAAGCTCGTGGCCGCGCTCATGCGCTCGGGCGGGATCTGGTCGAAGGCCACCGTATTGTAGGCGGTGAACTGGAACGACATGAAGAATCCGCACACCACCAGGATCGAAAAGATCACGGGCATGGGCCAGTCGGGCCGGAAGGCCGCGCAGAGCGCGTAGCCTACGCTCGCGACGATGCCGTTGACGATCAGGCTGTCGCGGAAGCCGAAGCGGCGCAGGACGGCGGGCGCGAACGCCTTCATCGCCATGGAACCGATGGCGGTGGCGATGGTGACCGTGCCGCTCTGGGCGGCCGACAGCCCGAAGCCGAGTTGCAGCATCAGCGGCAGCAGGAAGGGATGCGCGCCCTGGGTGACGCGCGTCAGGGCGCCCGCGATCACGGAGGTGCCGAAGTTCGGCACGCGCATGAGCGACAGATCGAGGATGGGCGCGGGATGGCGCTTCGCATGGCGCAGATAGAGTGCACCGGCGACGAGCCCGATGGCGAGCAGGATGGCGGCCACCCCGCCATCGCCGGTGTGGCTCGTGAACTCGAAGCCGAAGAACAGGCAGCCCAGCGCGACGCCGGACAGCACCATGCCCCAGCCGTCGAAGGGCACGCCGCGGATGATCGGCGTCTCCTCGATGAACAGGCTGACGAGAACGATGCCGAGGAGGCCGATCGGCACGTTGACGTAGAAGATCCAGCGCCAGTCGAGATAGGTGACGATAAAGCCCCCGACCGGCGGCCCGAGGATCGGCCCGATCAGCGCCGGGACAAGCAGCCACGACATCGCCGAGACCATATTGCGACGCTCGACGCTGCGCAGCAGGACGAGGCGCCCCACCGGCATCATCATGGCTCCGCCGAGCCCCTGAAAAATGCGGGCCGCGACGAGGATCGGAAGATTGGGCGCGAAGCCGCAGAGAATGGAGCCGATCGTAAAGGTCACGATCGCCGCGCGGAACACGGTGCGCGCGCCGAACCGGTCGGCGACCTTGCCGCTCGCCGGGATGAACACGGCCAGGCTGAGCAGGTAGGAGGTCAGTGCGACGCTCATGCTCGGCGCGCTCACGCCGAAGTCGCGTGCCATAGTGGGCAACGCGGTGGCGAGTACCGTCGCGTCCAATTGCTCCATGAACATCGCGCTGGCGATGATGAGTGCGATGGTTCGAAAGTTACGCTGCGACCGAGGGGGCATCGCCCCCGTGGTCAGGTCGGCGTCGACCGGGCCGGCTTGGGCAGGCGTGGACGGATCGCTCATCACAAGGCCGTCATCGGTGAACCCGGTCCCGAGGCTTCCGCTGGACGAGCCGACATCTTCGAAGCCATGTCAGCCCGAACCACCAAAGACAAAGGGCGCCCCCGAAGGGGCGCCCGATCGACCGACGAGCGTCGATCGCCGAATGGTCAGGCCGCCTGCTTGGACTCGACGACCTTCGGACCGCGCGACCCGCCGATCGGGATCTGCCGGGGCTTCTGCGCCTCGGGGATCTCGCGGACGAGGTCGACGTGGAGCAGACCGTGCTCAAGCTGGGCGCCGGTGACCTGCACGTGATCGGCAAGCTGGAAGCGACGCTCGAAGGAGCGGGCCGCGATCCCCTGGTAAAGCACCTCGGGCTTGACCGCTTCGCCATCGGCAGGCGCCTTCGAACCGCGGATCATGAGCGCGTTCTCGCGCATCTCGATGCTCAGATCCTTCTCCGCGAAGCCGGCAACGGCCACGGAGATGCGGTAGGCGTTGTCGCCGGTGCGCTCGATATTGTAGGGGGGATAGGTGGGAGCCGCACCGTCGACGCCCGACATCTGGTCGAGCAGCGAGAAGAGCCGGTCAAACCCCACGGTCGACCGGTAAAGCGGCGAGAGATCGTACTGACGCATAACATATCCTCCGGAAAGCGACATGCGGTGCCGGGCGGACCCGGCGTGAGATGCGCGTCCGTTGTGGCCCGCGCAGTCCCGATTTGGGGGTGTTTCCGATGGCCTTCAAGAGCGCCGAACCGCTTTTTTGCAGCGCTTCGACAGCGGGGACGAGGCGCGCGAGGTCGGCTCGCACAGTCCCGCCCGGGGTTTGATTAAGGACCTCCGCCTTCCGTCAGCCCACATTCTCCTCGAGGAAGGGCAGCGTCCGCGACAGAGCAAGGTCTGCGCTGGGCTTGTCGTAGCTGCCGCGCATGTCGCAGTTGAAGCCGTGGCCGGCGGAGTAGACGAAGACCGGCATGGAGGGCATCGACGTCCTGATCCTGTCGACGTCGCTCAGCGGGATGTGCGTGTCCTTCTCGCCGAAATGCAGCATCACCGGGACGGTCGGCTTGCTGTCGAGCATGGCGACGATGCCGCCCCCGTAATAGCCCACCGCGGCGCTGAGCCCGGTCAGCTCGCACGCCGCCGCATAGGCCAGCGTTCCGCCCCAGCAGTAGCCGATGACGCCGACCCGTCCGGCCGGCGCGAGCGCCGCGATCGCGGCGGCCACGTCCTTGAGCGTGTCCTCGCGCCGGGTCTGCTTGTTGAGCGCGACGCCCTCCTGCATGTCCGGGCCCTCATAGCCGAGTTCGACGCCCGGCTTGACGCGGTCGAACAGGGCCGGGGCGATGCAGGCGTAGCCGAGGGCGGCGTAGCGGTCGGCCACCGAGCGGATATGCGCGTTCACCCCGAAGATCTCCTGCAGGACGACGAGGCCGCCCCGCGGCTTACCTTGCGGATCGGCCTTGTAGGCACCGAGGACGAAGCCGTCGGAAGCGGTCAGCGTGATGGGTTCACCCATGGATCAATCTCTTTCGTTTAAGCAGCGGAGTTCAGGCCTGCGGCCGGTTCTTGGCGGTCTGGCCGAACAGCATCTTCTTGTCGGCTTCGGACATCTCCTTCGGCCGGTTGACGCTCTCCCCCTTCTTATAGGCGGCGATCGTGGCGGGCTTGTCGCGGATGGTCTCGAACCAGCGCTTGAGATGGGGAACGTCGTCGAGGTTCTGGCCTTGGCGCTCCCAGGAGACCGTCCAGGGATAGGACGCCATGTCGGCGATCGAGTAGTCGCCGGCGACGTAGTCATGTTCGGCCAGCGCGCGGTCGAGCACCCCGTAGAGTCGGTTGGTCTCGTTGACATAGCGGTCGATCGCATAGGGAATCTTCTCCGGCGCATAGGCGGAGAAGTGATGGTTCTGGCCGGCCATGGGCCCGAGGCCGCCCATCTGCCAGAACAGCCATTCCAGGGTCTTGACCCGGCCGCGCAGGTCGCGGGGCAGGAAACGTCCGGTCTTCTCGGCGAGGTAGACGAGAATGGCGCCCGACTCGAACACGGAGACCGGCTCGCCGCCGTCCGCCGGGTCGTGATCGACGATGGCCGGCATGCGGTTGTTGGGCGCGATCTTGAGGAAGTCGGGCTTGAATTGCTCGCCGGCGCCGATGTTCACCGGCTTGATGGTATAGGGAAGCCCGGTCTCCTCGAGGAACATGGTGATCTTGTGCCCATTGGGCGTGGGCCAGTAGTACAGATCGATCATGCACGCCTCGCTGGCAGGCTGGGGTGGGTGGCCGATGCGCCCCCGTCACGGGGTGAACTGAACCCGGGCGCTTCAGCCGTCAAGACGGCCGTAAGGCGCGGTCCTGGATCGGCGCTACAGATCGGGGCTCTTGGGTAGCTTCTCCGCCATGCCGAGGGACTGCTCCCGGCGGTCCATCTCGGCCCAGATCGAGGCGAGCGGAACGCCGAGTTCGGAGCAGAGGGCGATCAGGTTGTAGAACAGGTCGACCATCTCGTGGACGAAGGCCCCGTGCTCGCCCCGGATCGCGTCGATGGCCACCTCGGCCGCCTCCTCGATCACCTTCTGCGCCATCTTGGGGACGCCGGACGCCAGCAGCTTGCGCGTGCGCGGACTGGCCCTGCCCCCGACCCGCACCTCGTTGATGGCGATCTCAAGCCGCTCCAGGCGACCCAGCGGCGTGCCGGGACGGACCTTCCGCGCGCGGGCGGCGACAGGAGCCGCCGCATCCGCTCCGACGATGCCGGGATCCAGAAGGTCGACAGAGCCCTCGACCATCGCCGTCCGCAGGGGGCCGCCCGGCTGCGGCTTGCGCTTGGCCTTGATC
>CAXTVD010000208.1:304-7706 GCA_964247575.1 uncultured Lichenihabitans sp. | reverse complement strand
GGCTGCGGTGTAGGCCGCGACGTCGTCCATCGTCGTGAAGTCGATCAGCTGGTCGATGTCGCCGAAATAGAGCACGCGGCGAAGCTTGAAGAGAATGAACGGCGCCTGCCCCGTCAGCAGTTCGGCAAAACCGCCATTGAGGATGGAGGTCGCACGGATCGGGGCGGCGTCGAGCCGTTCGTGGAAGGCGCGCCGCAGATCGAGGTTCCGGTTCCGGCCGGGCGGGGTCTTTGTGAAATCAAGCGAGAAGTCCGACGGGATGAAGCGTGGCACGCCGGCCGCCACCGCCGAGCGCAGAAGCGCGCTCTGCGCGTCGACGACGATGTCCGCCAGCCCGTTCAGGGCGGAAACGAGGCAGCCCGCGCCGGCGCAGGCCCGCGCCATTTCTGCTTCGTTGTCGAGGTCGAGCGGCAGCACGGTCACACCGAGCGCCTCCAGCGGCCGAACCTTGTCGGGTCCGGTGCCACGACGGACCAGCGCCGTCACGCGGGCGCCCCGTGCGCGAAGCGCCCGCGCGATCCTGCTCCCGAGCCCACCCGTTGCGCCTGCGAGCACGATTGGGGAGGAGGGCTGTCCGTTGCTGGTCATGGGATGAGTCCGGGGCGGAAGCCGCCGTGGCGTCCGCGCCTGGGAGGTAGGCGGCGGGCGGCGGGCGGGTAGCCCCGGCGTCGATCGGCCCTCGCCCGAAAGCCCGGCTCAGACGGGGGACGGCACCCCGATCCGCGCGGAGGCCGCCCGGAGCGTGTTGACGAGCAGGCAGGCGATCGTCATCGGCCCGACACCGCCCGGCACGGGCGTGATCGCGCCGGCGACGTCCAGCGCCTCGTCGAAGGCGACATCGCCGACCAGGCGCGTCGTCCCGGCCTCGCGGCCCGGCACGCGGTTGATGCCCACGTCGATCACCGTGGCCCCGCGCTTGATCCAGCCGGCCTTCACCATTTCAGGCCGGCCGACGGCGGCGACCAGCAGGTCGGCCCGCGCACAGACGGCGGGCAGATCGCGCGTCCTCGAATGGGCGATCGTCACCGTGCAGTTCTCGCCCAGGAGAAGCTGCGCCACCGGCTTGCCGACGATGTTGGACCGGCCGACAACCACGGCGTCGAGGCCGTCGAGCGAGGGCAGCACGTCCTTGGCCAGCAGCACGCAGGCGAGGGGCGTGCAGGGCACCAGCACCGGCCTGCCGCTCGCCAGCGCTCCCGCGTTGAGAGGATGAAAGCCGTCGACATCCTTGCCGGGATCGACCGCCTTGAGAATGTTCGCCTCGACGATCTGCGGGGGCAAGGGCAGCTGGACGAGGATACCATGCACGGCGGGGTCGGCGTTGAGCCGCCCGATCACGGCGAGCAGTTCCGCTTCGCTCGTGGTGTCCGCGAGCCGGTGCTCGAAGGACCGCATGCCGGCCTCGATCGTGCGGGCGGCCTTGTTGCGCACATAGACCTGGCTCGCGGCATTGTCGCCCACCAGCACGACGGCCAGGCCCGGTACGACGCCGTGTTCGCGCCCAAGGGCGGCCACGCCGGCCTGGACCTGTCCGCGCAGCCTGGCCGCGAAGGCGGTGCCGTCGATCACGCGTGCCGACATCGGACTGGTGCTCCATCGCTCGATCCCCGGCGCCAACGGCCGGACCGGGTCACGTAAGGCGGAGCCGGCAGGCGGGGCAAGGGCATGCGCCCGCTGCTTTTCGGATGGGCGGCCCGCGCGGTGCGATGACCCGCCCTAGATGATAGGTGAAGCCGAGGAGAGCATGAGATGGCCGGACAGGAGCGGACGCCCGCAGGCGCGTCGATGGCGGGCAAGACCGTGGTGATGACGGGAGCGACCTCCGGGCTGGGGGCGGAGGCGGCGGCCGAACTCGCCAAGCGCGGCGCCCGGCTCGTCCTGGTCGCGCGCGATGGGGCCCGCGCCGACGCGATGCTGGCGCGGCTCGCCGCCAGCAACCCCGGTGCGCGGCACACGCGCCATCTCGCCGACCTGTCGTCGGTCGCCGAGACCAAGCGGGTCGCCGCGGCCATCGTCGCGGCCGAGCCGCGCATCGATGTCCTCGCAAACAATGCGGGCGCGATGTTCGGCGGGCGCAGCGTGACCGCCGAGGGGCTGGAGCGGACCTTCGCGACCAACCACATGGCCTATTTCGTCCTGACGCTCGGCCTGAAGGATGCGCTCGCCGCAGCGAAGGGGCGCGTGGTCAGCACGTCCTCGGGCGCGCACCGCATGTCCCGCTACGACCCGGCCGATGTGCAGATGCTGGACCACTACAATGCGTGGCGCGCCTATGGGCGGTCCAAGCTCTACAACATTCTTTTCACCCGGGAGCTCGCGCGCCGCTGGGCTCCGCTCGGCATCACGGCCAACTGCTTTCACCCCGGCGTCGTCGCCACCCGGTTCGGCGACCAGACGGGCGGCTGGCTGTCGCCGGTAATCTCGGTCGTCAAGCTGTTCGCCATCTCGCCCGAAAAGGGCGCCCGCACGCTGATCTACCTGGCCTCGGCGCCCGAAGTGGCCGGAACCAGCGGTCAGTACTTCGACAAGTGCCGGGTCGTCGCGCCGACCGCGGAGGGCCAGGACGACCGCGCGGCGGCGGCCCTCTGGGAGGAGAGCCTGCGCCTCGCCGCCCTGCCGGGCTAGGCGCCGGTCTGAAGCAGCATGATCAGCGCCGCGTGCGGGTTGGTGGTGAGATAGCGCACGATGAGACGACGCGGCTCCAGCACGATGCGATACAGCCATTCCAGGCTGGCCGCCTGCATCCAGCCGGGCGCGCGCGAGCGGCGCCCGGACAGGAAGTCGAACAGGCCGCCCGAGGTCTTGATGACGCCGACGCCGGTGAGGCGCGCGCGGTTGCGCACCACGAAGCGCTGCTCGACCGGGACGCCCATGCCGATCCAGAGGATATCCGGCCGGGCCTCGTTGATGGCGTCGATGACACCGTCCTCCTCGCCGGGCGCGATGTAGCCGTTGCGTGCGCCCACGATCTTCAGCTTGGGATAGGCACGCCGGACGCGCTCCACCGTCGCGGCCATGACCTCGGCCGTCCCGCCGAGAAGGTAGAAGGTGGTGCCGGTCCGCTCCGCCAGCCGTGCGACGTCATGGAACAGGTCGGTGGTGGCCACCCGCTCGGGCAGCCGGGGCCCGACCCCGAGACGAGAGGCGAGGACCATGGACTGGCCGTCCGCATGGATCACGTCGGCGGCCTGGAACAGCGAGCGCACGAACGGGTCGCGGGCGACGCGCGAAAGGACCTCGCCGTTGGCGGAGGTGACATAGAGCGGCTGCCGGCCGGGGTGACGCGGCTCGGACGCGGCCCGGTCGAGGAAGCTGGCCGCTTCGGCCCGTGTGACGACGGCGATGGGCAGCCCGCCCATGGGCAGCACCGCGTGATCCGGAACCGAAACCTGCGTCGATGTCATTTTGGCGCTCCTGGCAAGGCAGTGCCTCCCGTTGCGCAAGGGCCGTGCTAGGCCGCGATGTCCAGGAACGGGACAGCTGGCCGGCGTCGGGCTGTTGCCCCGCGGTCCGGGCTCCAGCATGATCGCTCCGCCTGTCCCGTCGCCGCGCCGCACCGGCCGTTGGCGTGGGGAGCTGCCGCCCTCGATCAGCCGTTCCGGGAGCCCCGCGATGCGTTTCGTGCTTCTCGCCGCCGCCGCTCTGCTTCTCGCGGGCGGCTCGCCCCTCGGCGCGGAGACCGGCGACCCCTTCACCGGAGCGCCCTATCTCGACGGGAAGGCGCTGGACCTGACCAGGTTGCTGCCGCCGCCGCCGCCGCCCGACTCGCCCGAGACGCGGGTCGAACTCGGCGAATTGCTGGTGGTGCAGGTCAACCGCAGCCCGGAGATGGTGGCCCGCGCCCAGGCGGATGCGGTGCAGGAGGTGTGGCGCTTCGCCGACGTCATCGGTCCGAAGTTCACGGCCGACAATCTGCCCCGGACCGCGGCGCTGTTCGCACGGCTCGTTGCCACCGACACGGCCGTGACCGATCCGGCGAAGGACGTCTTCAACCGCAAGCGGCCGTTCCTGGTCAGCGACCTCGTCAAACCGGTGCTGCGGCCGACCAATTCCGGCTCGTGGCCGTCCTCACATGCCGCCCTCGGCACCCTGATGGGAATCGTGCTCGGCGACCTGTTGCCGGACAAGCGCGCCGCCATCATGGACCGTGCCTGGGCCTATGCCGAAAACCGCGTCGTCGCGGGAATGCACTTCCCGTCCGATGTCGAAATGGGACGGATCGCCGGCACCGTGATCGCGGCGGAGGTCATGCGCCAGCCGGACTTCCTCGCCGACTACAATGCCGCGCAGAGCGAGCTGCGGAGCGTGCTCGGGCCGTAGGGCGGCCGGCGGTTCAGCGCGGCATGACGCTCTTGACCTGCGCGGCCCAGGCCACCTGGACATCGAGGATGGGATCGCCGAACTGCCCGTAGAGGTGGAACAGGTGAGGCGTGCGGCTCCGGATGAGGCGCTTGATCAGGACACGGCCATCGCCGAGACCGACCACGCAGAGCTTGCCGATGATGTCGTCCGTCACAGGGGAGCGGACATCGTCGAAGAAGACCAGCCAGCCGTTGAAGAACGGTCCGAGGCTCTCGCCCCGGATCTCGACCGCGATCGTTTTGTCCGAGGCGTTGTCCGGCGCATCGACCTCGCCGTGATGTCCCTGGCCTTCTGAATACAGCGTCATCTCCGATCCGGCACTGACAAAGCCGGCGATCGGCACCATCCAGCGCTTGTTGCCCTTGACGATATCGCCGGTGTCGACGCCGTAGGCCTCGGCCGCGCGGTCGATCCATTTGTCGCTGAGCCGGCGCGATCCGCGTTCCAGCTTCACATACTGGTTCCGCGTCGTGCCGAGCGCCGTCGCCGCTTCCTCCTGCGACCAGCCGCGGGCATCCCGCAGGGCGCGCAAATTGTTCGCCATCCCCGGTTCTCCGCCTCGTGCCGCGGAGAACGTATAGCGAACATCAAAAAGATGCGAAATGCCCAGACTGGGCACATTGCAACTTATGGTTAAACAATCTAAAGTTGCAACCAACCCAATATGGGAGCATCACCCATGACACTTGTCTGTGACCGCCCGAGTCTTGAGTCGCCTGCCGCCTCCACGCAAGCTTCTCCCCGCCCCAGTCACTCCCATTTTCCGCCGGCAACCCGCGCGGTGATGGATCTCGCTCCCACCAGTTGCCGCTGGCCGATCGGCTGGCCCGACGAGCCCGACTTTCATTTCTGCGGGGCCTCCAGACAGCGCCGAAGTGCCTACTGCACGAGGCATGCCGCCGTGAGCCGGACGGGGAGCCCGCGATGACCGCACCCGCACGGAGCGCCTCGGGCGGGGCGACCCCGATCCAGCGGCGGCGGCGGTTCGGACTCGACACGCTCCTGCCCGCCGATCCCGCCGTGATCGAAGCCGAGATCCTCCGGTTTCTCGCCCGGCTCGACCCCGCCGTGATCATCGTGCGCCCCTCGCCGGCGCCCGACCGGCCGCCGCCGGCGGGTCACCGCCCGGTTCCGGCCTTCGTTCCCGGACCGCCCGACCTCCTGCTCCTGCTGCCGGGCGGCCGGACGGCCTGCCTCAAGATCCGGACGCAGGCCATGCGCCTCACGCGGGACCAGGCCAGTTTCGGTGAGCTCTGCACCCAGCGCGGCATCCCCTTCGCGGTCGTTCGCAGCGTCGCTGAAGCACGCCACGCCCTCGCCCGCCTGGGCCTCAGCGACAAGGAGGACGCATGAGCCAGAAAGCCAAGGCGGTCTCCCTCGGCGGTCGCGGGCGTTACGAGAAGCTCGCGCCGGGGGCGCAGGACGGCACGCCCGAGCGCCTTGCCAAGGCCGCGGCCGTCGGGGCGGTGAAGGCGGAAGCCGGCGTGCGCCGCCTCGCCGATCCGTTCGACAAGATGCGGAGCAAGCAGGCGCTGGACCGGGACGACAAGCGCCGCAACGATGCGCTGTGGGAGGCGGGCGACCGCTTCCGCCACCACTGGCACCGCAGCCGGCTCGACGGGCTGGCCGCGTTCGATTTCTCGAGGGAGAGCGTCGACGGATCACGGCGTCCCGATGCCGCCACGCCGACCGAAGCCGCGCTGCGCCACCGCGAGGCGCACCGCCGGGCGGTGGCGGCCGTGGGGCCGCGGCTGCTGCCGTTCCTCAACGGCGTGGTCATCGAGGGCCGGCCGGCCGCGGCCCTGCTCGCCCTCGTCACGGACACCCGGCACGCCCGGACCGCCGAGGCGATCGTCATCGAGCGGCTCCGCGAAGCGCTGCACCGGCTGGCGGATCACTGGACGGTGAGGCCAAACCTTCGGCCGCGCGAGCGGTCGATGTCGGGATAGGACCTTGGGCTACCCCACCACCTTGCCGGGATTGAGGAGGCCGAGCGGATCAAGCATGACCTTCAGGCTGCGCATGAGGTCATAGGCGACCGGGTCCTTCACCTCGCGCAAGCTGTCCCGCTTCAGGCGGCCGACGCCGTGCTCGGCCGCGATCGATCCGGCGTGACGGACCACGACGGCGTGGACGAGGTCGTTCATCTCCGCCCAGCGCGACAGGAAGGCGGCGGTGTCCGCCCCCTCCGGCTGGGTCAGGTTGTAGTGCAGGTTGCCGTCCCCGACGTGACCGAAGGCGCAGAGCCGCACGTCCGGCATGCGGGCCCGCACGGCTGCCTCGGCCTCGGCCATGAAGGCCGGGATGGCGGCGACCGGCACCGACACGTCATGCTTGATGGAGCCGCCCTCCTTGCCCTGCACGAGCGGCAGGGTCTCCCGCAGCCGCCAGAACGCCTCGCGCGCCTCGAGCGAGGCGGCGATCGCGGCGTCCTCGATCAGGCCCGTCTCGAGCGCGTCCGCCAGCAGGTCCTGCAGCGTGGCCGCAAGGTCGCGTGCTTCGGCGGAGACGATCTCGATCAGGACGTACCAGGCGTGCCGCCCGGCGAGCGGGTCGCGGGTGTCGCTATGCGCCACGACGAACTCGATCCCGAGGCGCGGCAGGAGCTCGAACGTGGTCACCGTCGCCCGGCTGCGGGCGAGGGTCAGGAGGGCGAGGGCCGCAGCCGGACTGGACAGGCCGACGAAGGCCGTCTCCCGCGCGCGCGGGATCGGGAACAGCTTCAGGCTCGCTGCCGTGATGATGCCCAGCGTGCCCTCCGAGCCCATGAAGAGATGCTTGAGGTCGTAGCCGGTATTGTCCTTGCGGAGCTTGCTGAGCCCGTTCATCACCCGGCCGTCGGCGAGCACCACCTCGAGCCCGAGCACGAGGTCGCGCGCATTGCCGTAATGCAGCACGGCGGTGCCCCCGGCATTGGTCGCCAGATTGCCGCCGATCGTGCAGGAGCCTTCGGAGGCGAGCGAGAGCGGGAAGAGCCTGTCGACGCGCTCCGCCTCGGCCTGCACCCCGGCCAGGGTGACGCCGGCCTCGGCGACCAGGA
>CAXTVD010000208.1:0-294 GCA_964247575.1 uncultured Lichenihabitans sp. | reverse complement strand
CGATGTCGGGTCGACGTCCCTGATCCGGTTCAGGCGGGACAGCGACAGGACGCTCTCCCGCCCGTGCTCGAAGGGCGTCTGGCCGCCGACGAGCCCGGTATTGCCGCCTTGCGTCACGAGGGGGGTGCGGGTGGAGTGGCAGAGCTCCAGCACGGCGGACACCTCCGCCGTGCTGCCCGGGCGCACCACCGCCAGGGCCGCCCCCTGGAAGAGCTTGCGCGGCTCGATGAAGTGAGCCGCGGTGCGGTCCGGTTCGACCAGCACCTGCGTCGGACCGACGATCCCGGCGAGCCG
>CAXTVD010000207.1:3099-7742 GCA_964247575.1 uncultured Lichenihabitans sp. | reverse complement strand
GGACGAACCCTACGGGACAGGTGACCGTCGGCTCCGCGGCTCCGTCGACAGCACCGGAAAGTTCTACACCAACGATCGCTGGAACTACGGCTGGGACGTGTCGCTGTTCAGCGACAAGTACTTCTTTCAGGACTACAAGATCCGCAGCGACAGCCTGTCGGCCGATTACATCAAGGAGTCGATCTCGACCGCCTACCTGACCGGGCAGGGTGACCGCAGCTTCTTCGATCTTCGCGGCTACGTGATCAAGGGACTGTCGGAATACGACTTCAACAAGCAGCAGCCGCGCGTCCTGCCGGTAACCGACTACAACAAGACGATCCCGATCGCGCCCGAGGCCAGCTATGGCATCGGCGGCGAGGTCAAGATCGACGCCAACCTGACCGCCATCTCGCGCACCGCGGCCGACTACCAGTCCACGGGCGCCCGGCTTCTCGACAAGGCCTTCGCCCTCTACGACGTCTGTCCCACCTCGCTTTCGCCCAATCCGGCGCTGCCCAATTTCAAGCCGCCCAACTGCTTCGTCCGCGGCATCGGCGGAGACTACGACCGGGCCTCGGCGCAGGTCTCCTGGCAGCGCAAGTTCATCGATCCCTATGGCGAGGTGTGGACGCCCTTTGCCTTCGTGCGCGTCGACGGCTCCTGGCTGTCGCTGAACGAATCAAACAGCTACACCTTCTCCAGCCCCACCGGTTCCTCGGTGATCAGCAATGGCGACCAGGCGAACTTCTTCGGGACGAAGAACGACTCGTTCTACGGGCGAGCCCTGCCGGGCGTGGGTCTGACCTGGCGCTATCCCTTCGTGGACGCGACCAGCTTCGGCACGCAGGTCGTCGAGCCGATCGTCCAGGTGATCGCCCGGCCGGGCGAAGCCCATGCGGGACGCCTGCCGAACGAGGATGCACAGAGCCTCGTCTTCGACGACACCAACCTGTTCGAGTGGAACAAGTTCTCGGGCTATGATCGCGAGGAAGGCGGCGTGCGGGCCAATGCCGGCGCGCAGTACACGATGACCTTCAAGTCGGGCGCCTCGGTGAACGCCCTCTTCGGCGAATCCTTCCAGCTTGCGGGCCTGAACTCCTACGCGGTGCCCGACGTCGCCAACGTGGCGGCGAACTCCGGCCTCGAGACCCAGGCCTCCGACTACGTGGCCCGCATCGCCGTCAACGCCAGCCCCGATCTGTCGTTCATCGCCCGCAGCCGCTTCAGCCAGAGCGACTTCACGCCCGAATCGATCGACTTCATCGCCAATGCCCGGCTTGGCTCGGCCTCCGGCTCGGTCCAGTATTCCCGCTATGCCGCCCAGCAGCTCATCGGCTACCCCTACCGGCGGGAGGGCGTCCTATTCACGACCCGCTACGATTTCCTTGATCACTACTTCCTCAAGGGAACAGCGACGCTCGATCTCAATCCGCACAAGTACGACACGGCCACCGGTCTCTACGATCTCAAGAGCACGGCCGCCTTGGCCGTTCTCGGGGCGGGGCTGGGCTACGAGGACGACTGCACGACGGTGAGCCTCAACTACACGCGCAGCTACACCGACTCCTTCGGCGTCCAGAGTCTCGACCAGACGGTTCTGCTGCAGGTCACGTTGCGCACGCTGGCCGACACCAAGCTGCAGACGGGGCTCGGGGCGCAGACGGTGCAGGATGGCATCTACCGTTGAAATGTCGTTTTTCGGCGTCATGAACGCGCACCGGCCAGAGGCCGGGGATGTTTCGCCCCAACCGGCAGCCTGCAACGCGGCGGCTGCCACGACAGGGATTTCGGGAGTAGGCTGGACGACGATGCTGCTGACCTCGATGAAAACCGCTTCGCGCAAGCGCTGGCCGGCTTGGGCAGCGGCTTGCTTCTGTCTTCTGGCGCCCGTCGCCCCGGCCTTTGCTCAGGCGATCGCCGTGACGGTCAACGGCGATCCGATCACCACGATCGAGGTGGACGAGCAGATGAAGTTCCTGCGCGTCCTCAAGCAGCCGGCGTCGCGGGACACGGCCATGGAGGACCTGATCGCCGACAGGCTCAAGCTGCGCCAGGCCAACAAGTTCGGAATCGACGCGACCGAAGCCGGCATGACCCAGACGCTGAACCAGCTTTCGGTGCGCAACAAGACGACCTCGCAGGCACTGGTGGCCGCTCTCCAGGCCGCCAAGGCCAACACCGACCTCGTCCGGTCCCATCTGCGCGCCCTGTCGGCATGGAACGACTATGTGAAGTCGCGCAACAAGTCGCTCGCTGTGAGCGACAACGACGTGACGGCGGCGCTGGCATCGGATGCGAGCCTCGGCAAGGGCCTGACGGAGTACCAGCTGCAGCAGGTCGTCTTCGTCGTGCCGGTCAATTCGCCGCCGAGCCTCTACGAGTCCCGGTTGCGGGAGGCCCAGGCGCTGCGAACCCGCTTCACCGACTGCGCGAGCGGGCTGCCCCTGGCCCGCGCGCTGCCGGACGTGGCCATCAAGCCACCCATCAGCAAGACGACCTCCACCCTGCCCGAAGCCACCCGGAAGGCGCTGGAGACCACCGGCAAGGGCCGTCTCACCCCACCCGATCGCACGGCGGCCGGCGTCGAGATGATCGCGGTCTGCGGCATGGACGAGGACATCGATAATTCCTCGATCCGGGATAACGTGCAGGAAAAGCTGCTCACCGAGCGCTTGGCCAAGGAGGCCGAGCGCCTCTACAAGGACCTGCGGGCGACGGCTGTCGTCGAAAAACACTCGGGGTGACGAGCGGCCCGGACGACCCGCTGCTGGCGCTCACGCAAGGCGACCCGTCCGGCATCGGTCCCGACATCGCCCTGTCGGCGTGGCTCCAGCGAAGCGGAACGAGCTCTCCTTTCGTCGTGATCGGTGACCCTGTTTTGCTCAGGGCGCGTGCCGGGCAATTGGGGTTCGATGTACCCGTGGTCGAGGTCGAGCCGTCGCGCGCACGATCGTGCTTCCCGCGAGCCCTGCCGGTCGTTCCGACGGGCCACACGGTGCAGGGTGGCGCTGGGCGGCCCATGCCGGCCGATGCGGCGGGGACGATCGCCGCGATCGAGCAGGGCGTCCAACTGGTCCGGTCGGGTCTGGCCGGGGCTCTTGTCACCAACCCGATCGCCAAGCACGTGCTCTACCAGGCGGGTTTCGCCCATCCCGGACACACCGAGTTCCTGGCCGAGCTTGCGGGCCGGTACTGGTCCATGCCCGTGCCGCTCCCGGTTATGATGCTGTGGTCGGAGGATCTGGCGGTCGTGCCGGTCACGATCCATGTCCCCTTGGCCGCCGTCCCGGGCCTGCTGACCCGTGACCTGATCCGCCAGACCGCCACGATCGTCGCGGGCGACCTGCGACGCCGCTTCGGGATGGCTTCCCCTCGCCTCGCCTGCGCCGGGCTGAACCCCCATGCCGGCGAAGACGGCAGCATGGGACGGGAGGAGCAGGACCTGATCGGCCCGGTGCTGGACCAACTCCGGATCGAGGGCTTCGACATTGCGGGGCCGCTGCCGGCCGACACGCTGTTCACGCCGGCCGCACGGGCCCGCTACGATGTGGCGCTCGCCATGTACCACGATCAGGCGCTGATCCCGATCAAGACGCTCGCCTTCGATGAGGCGGTCAACGTGACCTTGGGCCTGCCCTTCATCCGCACCTCGCCGGACCACGGAACCGCCTTCGACATCGCCGGATCCGGCAAGGCTCGCCCCACCAGCCTTCTGGCCGCGCTCGGCCTCGCCGCCCGGCTTGCGCGACATGCCGCCGACGGCTCGAACGGGTGAGCAGCGCCCCTCCGACCCCGGACGGTCTGCCACCTTTGCGCGAGGTCGTCGAAGCGCATGGGCTCGATGCCAGAAAGGCGTTGGGCCAGCATTTTCTCTTCGACCTCAACCTGACCGGTCGCATCGCCCGCCTGGCCGGCCCGCTCGACGGCGTATGCGTGCTCGAGATCGGGCCGGGTCCGGGAGGACTGACCCGGGCGCTTCTCCAGGCGGGTGCCGCCCGCGTGATTTCGATCGAGCGGGATCCGCGCTGCCTGCCGGCTCTGACGGAGATCGAGGCCCGCTACCCCGGGCGTCTCTCGGTCGTCGAGGCGGACGCCCTGACGATCGATCCGGCCGCCCTTGCGCGAGAGGCGGGTGCGGGCAGCTTCAGGGTGGTCGCAAACCTGCCCTATAACGTCGGAACGGCGCTGCTCACGCAATGGCTGGAGAGTGAGCCGTGGCCGCCGTGGTTCGACCGGCTCGTGCTGATGTTCCAGCGCGAAGTGGCGGACCGGATCGTCGCCGGTGTCGCGGAACGGGCAGATTACGGGCGGCTCGGCGTGCTGTGCGGCTGGCGGACGGAGGCGGCGCTGCTGTTCGACGTGCCGCCGCAGGCGTTCACGCCGCCCCCCAAGGTGATGTCCTCCGTCGTCGAGTTGCGACCGCGTCCGGCGCCTCTCGCCTGTTCGGGCCGCCTTCTGTCGGCCGTCACCCTGGCTGCGTTCGGCCAGCGCCGGAAGATGCTGCGGCAGTCCCTGAAGACCTTGAGCGCCGCGGGCCGACCCATCGATGTCGCTGCTCTCCTCGAGGCTGCCGGCATCGAAGGAACCCGGCGCGCCGAAGAGATCGACGTTGCCGGCTTTGTGGAGCTCGCACGGGCGGTGCAGGCGCAGCTCCAGACCGG
>CAXTVD010000207.1:0-3089 GCA_964247575.1 uncultured Lichenihabitans sp. | reverse complement strand
ACATCTTCCGACAGGAGCGCGTCCACATGGGCGGCGATGCCCGCCTCGACCCGGCTTCTCTTGAGCCGCTCGGCCGCAAGGATGTCGATCACGTCGTTGAAGGTCCGCTGGAGGTCGTCGTTGACCAGCACGTAATCGTAAACGGTCCAGCGCGCGATCTCGTTGCGGGCATTGGCGAGCCGCCGCTCGATTACGTCCGGCGGATCCTCCGCGCGACGTTCCAGCCGCGCCCGCAGCTCCCGCATGGACGGCGGCAGAATGAAGATGGTGACCACGTCACCCTGGGCCTTGCTGCGGACCTGCTGGGTGCCTTGATAGTCGATGTCGAACAGCACGTCGCGTCCGGCCGACAGGACCTCTTCCACGGGAACCCGCGGCGTCCCGTAGTGGTGGCCGTGGACCTCGGCCGATTCCAAGAGATCGTTGCGGTCGCGGAGCGTTTCGAAGCGTTCGCGCGTGATGAAATGGTAATGGATGCCGTCAGCCTCGCTCGACCGCCGGGCGCGGGTCGTCACCGACACGGACAGTGTCAGGTCGCACTCCTTCTTCTGGAGCAGCATGCGGGTCAGCGTGGTCTTTCCCGCCCCGGACGGGGAGGACAGGATCAGCATGAGCCCGCGCCGCCGAAGGGGTGCGCGAAGGGGTTCGCCGACCGACATGGGGGTCATTCCAAGTTCTGGACCTGTTCGCGGAATTGCTCGATCTGGTTTCGCAAGGCGAGCCCGATCGCCGTCAGCTTGGCGTCGTTGGACTTCGCGCACAAGGTGTTGGCCTCGCGAGCGAGTTCCTGGGCCAGGAAGTCCAGCCGGCGGCCGACGGCTCCACCGCCGTCGAGCAAGGCTCGAACGGCGGCCCCGTGAACCCGCAAGCGATCGATCTCCTCGCGCACGTCGGCGCGCATCGCAAGCAGCATCGCTTCCTGATGCAGGCGGTCCGGATCGAGCGCCGGGACGGCTTCGAACAGCTCCTTCACCGAGCGCGTGAGGCGCTCGAGCACGGCCTCCGGGGTTCGCCCGGGTGCCTGGTCGGCCGCCTCGATCGACGCGTCGATGTCGCGCAGCTGTGCGAGCAGCACCTGCCGCAGCGCCTCGCCCTCGCCGGCCCGCATCGCACCGAGGTCGCTCAGGGTCGCCTCCAACAGGGCAGCGGCGTCGGACGTGGCGCGGGCATTCGCCCCCACATCGGCCGTGTCGGCCATCTCGACGACGCCGCGGACGGCCAGGATTCCGTCCAGGGTCAACGGACCCACCGCGGCCTCCGCCGGCACGGCCCGGCTCACCGCCTCCACGAGGCGTCGCACAAGCTCCTCGTTCACCCGGATCTGCGGCGGCAAAGCCACGCGGCTGACCGTCAGCGTCGCCTGGATCGAACCCCGCGCGAGAGCGGAACCGATCAGGGCTCGAAAGCGAGCTTCCCCCGCCTCGTAGCCGGCCGGACAACGCAGGCGGATATCGAGGCCCTTGCCGTTGACGGACTTCAATTCCCACGTCAGGTCGCCACCCTCTCCGGCTTGGGCCCGGCGGGCGAAAGCGGTCATGCTGGCGACAGGGCGCGGCGCCGGCCCGCCCATCGTCATGACGTGGGGCGCAGGCGGACGGACCTCACCGCCCCGACGATGCGAGCGGCGGCAAGGGCGGCAGGGCCTTCATGGCCGGGACGACCTTGGCGGTGGTGAGATCGTAGGTGTTGTCGCGCAGGGGATCGAAGCTCGTCCCCTCGGAGAAATCGATGATCTTGCCCTTGCCGTAGAGATGGATGGCGGTGGACGAGGCCGCGTCGGGCGGCGTCGCGTCCTGCTGACTGGGCGACACCACGGCCACGTTCGGCAGCAGACCGAGCGCGATCGCGCGGGCGCGCTGGTCGGCGAGGTGCTGCGGGGGAACAGGGAAGGTCTGCGCCGAGCCCGTGCCTTCGGGAGCCCCGCTCGGCCCCGTGCCCACCTCGAAGCCATCGCCATCCCCCCACAGCGCCGGATCGGACCGTGACTTCAACCCTCCCACTTCGATATCCAGTTCGTCGAAGGTCTTATCGCCGGCTGCCGCGGCCTTGCCTCCCTGGGCCGCGGGATTGGCACTCGCGAACTGGGTGGCCGCGGGCGAGGTCGTGAGCGACATGACGGGCACCGTCGTCTGCGCGAAGGTCGGCATCGGGCCACGCACGGCCGCCTGGGACGCCGCGGCCTCCCCGGTCGGCACCGTGATGTCGAGCGCTGGTCCTGCCCCCGGATCGGCGGAGGCGGTCGCCAGGACGTCGTCGAACTTGCTGTCATTGCTGTCGATGTCGCCGCGCTGGTCGCCGCGGGGGAGGCCGGGAGAACCCGATCCACCGGGGACAGGCTTGTCGCCGTCCCCGTTCGACTTGTCCTTGGCGTCTTTCTCGATCTGCCGCCAGCGGATGACGTTCATCCGGTGCTGATCGAGATTGTCTGCAAAGGCGTGGCCGCCGGTGCCGTCCGCCACGAAGTAGAGATCCTTCGTCCGGGACGGATTGGCGACCGCCTCCAGGGCGGCCTTGCCGGGATTGGCGATGGGCCCTGGCGGAAGGCCGGCATTCGCGTAGGTGTTGTAGGGCGTCTTCTGCTCGATCTCGCTTTTGAGGATCGGGCGTCCGAGCGTGCCTTTGCCGCCGACGAGCCCATAGACGATCGTCGGATCGGACTGGAGCGGCATGTTGCGGGCAAGACGGTTGACGAAGACGCCGGCGACCCGCGGGCGCTCGTCGGCCCGGCCGGTCTCCTTCTCGACGATCGAGGCCAGCGTCACGAGGTCAAAGGGAGAACGGATCGGCAGATCGGGCGAGCGGTGCGACCAGACCTCCGCAAGAACCTTCTTCTGCTCGGCCTGCATGCTGCGGATCACCTGGTCGCGGGTGGTCCCGCGCGCGAACTTGTAGGTGTCCGGCATCAAGGTCCCCTCGCCGGCCACGGTGCTGATGTCCCCGACCAGCACGTCGTTCTCCCGCAGGCGGTCCATCACCTGCTCGCTGGTGAGGCCTTCGGGAACCGTCACCGCGTGCAGGATCTGCTTGCCCGCGACGAGGGTGTCGATCACGTCGCGCAGGCTGGCCGACTGCTTGAAGAGGTATTCCCC
>CAXTVD010000206.1:0-7745 GCA_964247575.1 uncultured Lichenihabitans sp. | reverse complement strand
TCCCTGCCGAAGCCCATCGCTTCGGACGAGAGCAGATACGCCTTAGTCCCGATGAAGGCCGCGTGAATGGCCGGAAAGGGCTGTCGGACCGTTTGCCCCAAAGGCACCGTCACGATCCACAACAAGAAGCCTCACCCGGCCCGGTCGCGATCGTGCGGCCGGGCGCCTGCCCTAGAGCCGACATCCCAACCCAATCAGTGACACAGTGGTGACAACGATAGGCCTGGGCGGTGACACCGAGAAGGAATGCGAATGGAAACACAGGTTTAGAGTGGCTGGGGGACCTGGATTCGAACCAAGATTGACGGAGTCAGAGTCCGCTGTTCTACCGTTGAACTATCCCCCACCGGATGCCTGCAACACACGGCGGTCGAGCGTCTCCCGACGCGGTTCGCCACCTGCGTGGCGAGCGGAGGGTCGGCAACCTTCCGGGAGGGCTTCTAAGCTCATCGCAGGCGAGATTGCAACCCCAAAGCGGCACCCTCGACGGCACCGCCGGCCGGCCTGGTGGCGTGAGCAGCGGGCCCGCCATCGCAGCCTCTCGTGGCCACCAAACCGCCGGTCGCAGCGCGCCGGGCGGTCCAGCGACGACGGGCGGCGGGCGCCGTCGGTATGGTTCCCAAGCCGCACGGTTCACGGGGCCAGGGGAGGCGGCTATAGGTCACCGATTGCACAGCAAGCAACGGAGTTCGACGCCGGAGCGTCTCGGCTATCGCAGGTCGGGAACGAGCAGACGAAGGCGCCAACGATGAGCAAGACCCTCCCCCACCCCGCGCGCAGCGCAGCCCAGACGGCGGCCGACGATCCCCGCTGGCCGCGGATCGTGGCGCGCGACCGAACGGCCGATGGGCAGTTCTGGTTCTCGGTCGCGACCACCGGCGTCTATTGCCGACCCTCCTGTCCCGCCCGGACGGCCAATCCGCGGAACGTGCGCCTCCATGCGACGGTGGAGGAGGCGACGGCCGCCGGCTTCCGAGCCTGCAAGCGGTGCTGTCCGGACGGCCCCTCGCCGGAGGCAGCGAAGGCCGCCGTCGTCGCCGGCGCCTGCCGCCTGATCGAAGACCGCGAGGACGAGCCGTCGCTGGCGGAGCTGGCGGCCTCGGCCGCCCTCAGTCCCGGCTACTTCCATCGCCTGTTCAAGGCCGTCACCGGGCTGACACCGAAGGACTACGCGGCCGCCCACCGCGCCGCGCGGCTCCGTGCCGCGCTGGGAACGGCTCACTCGGTAACTGCGGCGATCTACGACGCCGGCTACCAATCGAGCAGCCGCTTCTATGAGCGATCCACCGACATGCTCGGCATGACCCCGAGTCGCTACCGCGCGGGCGGCCCGGACGAGGCGATCCGCTTCGCGGTCGGGCAGTCCTCGCTGGGCGCGATCCTGGTGGCGTCGAGCCAGAAGGGCATCGCCGCCATCCTGATGGGCGAGGATCCCGAGAGGCTCGTCCGCGAGCTGCAGGACCGGTTCCCGAAGGCCCGCCTGACCGGCGATGACAGCAGCTTCGAGGCGCTGGTCGCCCGTGTCGTGGCCGCCGTCGAGGCTCCCGGCGTCGGCCTCGACCTGCCGCTCGACGTGCGCGGCACGGCGTTCCAGCGGCGCGTCTGGCGAGCCCTCCAGGAGATCCCGACGGGCCAGACCGCATCCTATGCCGAGGTCGCCCGAAGGATCGGGGCGCCGCGGGCGGTGCGGGCCGTCGCCGGCGCCTGTGCCGCCAACGCGCTCGCGCTCGCCATTCCGTGCCACCGGGTGGTGCGAACCGACGGCGCCCTGTCCGGCTATGCCTGGGGCGTCGACCGCAAGCGGGTGCTGCTCGAACGGGAGGCGTCCGCGTCACGGTGTTCGGCCTGAGGGGCACGGCTCGGCTTCGCAAGATCCAACGGCCCGGCCCCGGACGAGCAGGCGGGCCTCCTCGACACCGAGGCCTGCATGGGCCGCGATCGCGGCGACCTCGTCGGCGAGTTCGTCGTCCTGGACCGCGGTGCGCAACCACGCTTCGAAATCGCCACTGCGGAGGCGATGGAGATAGGTGGCGGGATCGACGCCTTCGCCGATCTGCAGGAGTATACTGACGCTATGCGCCCGGATGTTCATGGCTTCGTCGGGACCCTTGAAGACGAAGCTCCGGTCCTCTCCGAGCATGCCTCCGGCATATTTCCTTGTGTGCCGCTTCAACGCGCCTTTGGGCTTGTCGACCCGGTTCAGGACGGGAGGATCGTCGCCCCCGCAGGCCCAGGAGATCGCCTCGCCGCTCTCCGGGCCGCGCGGGGGCAGGGGCGGGCAGGGCCGGTCGAGCGTCCGGCTCAGCGTCTCGATCAGGCTGAGGCTGTCCCGGCCGATGATCAGCACGACGCCCAGGCTGCGCAGCGCCCCGGAGGCGAGCGTGTCGACGGCCGCAGCGTCGCCGAGCCGGACCGTCATGGATCGGTCATCGCCTGCGGCTATCGGGAGCGTTGAATGACGATGATCACCATGCCGCTGCCCTCTCCCCGCCCGTCGGCGCGGCCGTGAGCCCCGACGATCCCGCGCCGAGCGAAGGCGACGTCAACCGCTCGGCGTTCCGCGCGGCGTGGCGGGCCGGCCTGAGCCCCGACACGACGGCTGTGCTCGACGACGACGAGCGCCTGTTCCTCCACCAGTCGCTCTCGACGCCTTGCCTGGACGTGATCGAGCGGGCGGAGGGGGCGACGCTCATCGACGTCGAGGGTCGCCGGATCCTCGATTTTCACGGCAACAGCGTGCACCAGCTCGGGCATGGCCATCCTCGCGTCGTGGCGGCCATCAAGGCGGAGCTGGACCGGCTGCCGTTCTGTCCCCGCCGCTACACCAACCGCACCGCCGTCGCGCTCGCCGGGCAGCTCGCCACTTTGGCGCCGGACCCGCTCGGCAAGGTGCTGTTCGCTCCGAGCGGCGCGGCCGCGGTCGGGATGGCGCTCAAGCTCGCGCGCTATGCGACGGGCCGACACAAGACCCTGTCGATGTGGGATGCCTTTCACGGCGCCAATCTCGACACGATCGGGGTCGGCGGCGAGGCCCTGTTCCGCCGTGATCTCGGACCGATGATGCCGGGCAGCGAACATCTGCCGCCGCTGCATCTCGCGTCCCGGTTCTTCGGCGACGACCGCCCGTTCGAGCGCCTCGCGGACTATATCGACTACGCGCTGCACATCCAGGGCGACGTCGCCGCCCTCCTGGCGGAGCCGATGCGGTGGACCACGGTCGAGCCGCCGCCGCCAGGCTTCTGGCCCCGCGTGCGCGACAGCTGCAGCCGCCATGGCGCGCTGCTGATCTTCGACGAGATCCCGAGCTGCCTTGCCAGGACGGGCACCATGTTCGTGTGCGAGCAGGCCGAAGCGACCCCCGACATCCTGGTCATCGGCAAGGGGCTCGGGGGCGGCGTCATGCCGATGGCGGCGATCATCGCCGATCCGCGGCTCGATTGCGCGCCGCAGGCTGCGCTCGGCCACTACACGCACGAGAAGAGCCCCGTCGGCTGCGCGGCCGCGCTGGCGACGCTCGCCGTGATCGCCGAGGAAGGGCTGATCGAACGGGCGCGGATGCTGGGGCGGCGCGGCCTCGAGCGCCTCGCCGAGCTGAAGGGTCGTCACCCCGCCATCCGGGATGTCCGCGGCCTCGGCTGCTATTTCGGCCTGGAGATCGGGGGGCCCGAGGCGACAGCCTGCGCCGATCGCCTGCTCTATGCCTGCCTCGCCCGCGGCCTCAGCTTCAAGGTCGGCGGCGGCACGGTGGTGACGCTCTGCCCACCGCTGACCATCGCGAGCGAGGACTTCGAACGGGCCTTCGACATCCTGGACGATGGCCTGCGCGAGACGGCTCCCACGGGCTGACGGAACCGTCATACGTCTGTCGTCCCAGCGTCACGGACGCTTCATTGCGCCGGCCTATCGGTGCCGCATCGGGGCAGGGGACGATCACGATGAAGGCCTTACTCTCGGCGGCTCTCCTTTCGGCGCCCGCGCTCGCATCGCCGGCCTGGGCCGCATCGTCCGTGGTGACGATCTATGCGGCCGACGGCCTCCACGACGGCAAGAACAGCTGGTTCGAAACGGAGTTCGACGCCTTTACCAAGGCGACCGGCATCAAGGTGCAGTATATCGAGGCCGGCTCGGGCGGTGTCGTCGAGCGTGTCGCCAAGGAGAAGTCCAACCCGCAGGCCGACGTCCTCGTCACCCTGCCGCCCTTCGTCCAGCGTGCCGCGGCGGAGGGCCTGCTCGCGCCCTTCAAGCCCGACGCGGCGCCCCAGATCGAGGGCGGCGGCGCGAGCTACCAGCCCCTCGTCAACAACTACATGAACTTCATCTACAACGCGTCGCTGCTGAAGGAGCCCCCCAGGAGCTTCGCCGACCTGCTTGATCCCAAGTTCAAGGGCAAGGTGCAGTATTCGACGCCCGGCCAGGCCGGCGACGGCACGGCCGTCATGCTGCAGGTGATCCACGCCTTTGGCAGCAAGGATGCGGGCTTCGACTATCTCAAGCGGCTGCAGGACAACAATGTCGGCCCCTCGGCCTCGACCGGCAAGCTGACGGCGCTGGTCAACAAGGGCGAGCTCTACGTCGCCAATGGCGACCTGCAGATGAACATGTCGCAGATGGCCGAGGATCCGAACATCCAGGTGTTCTTCCCCGCCGGTCCGAACGGTGAACGTTCGACGCTTGCGCTGCCCTACTATGTCGGCCTCGTCGCCGGTGCGCCCGACGCCGAAAACGGCAAGAAGCTGATCGACTTCCTCCTGTCCAAGGACGCGCAGTCGACGGTCTCGTCCGTGGCCATCGGGGTTCCGGTCCGCAAGGACGTGACGCCGACCGATGCCAATTTCACCAGGCTCCACCAGGCGCTGCAGGGCGTGACGGTCTGGTCGCCGAACTGGGCCGAGGTCCTCAAGGACCTCCCGGCCGATGTGGCGCGCTGGCGGCAATCGACCGGCAGCTGATGTCCGTCTCGGCCTTCGCGGCGGCCGAGGCCCCGGCCGCCGCGACCGCGGCCTCCCGTGGCGCCGGATCGAGCGTCGCGTTCCAGGAGGTCACGGTGGCCTATCGTGGCCACGTCGTCCTCAAGCCGCTGACCCTCGAGGTCGCGGCGGGAGAGATCCTGGCGCTGATCGGTCCGTCGGGGTCCGGCAAGACCACGGCGCTGCGGGCGGTCGCCGGCTTCGTGCGGCCGGCCAGCGGCCGCATCCGGATCGGGTCGACCGACATCACCGATCTGCCGCCCTATGCGCGCGGTCTGGGCATGGTGGTGCAGAACTACGCCCTGTTTCCGCATATGCGCGTCGAGCAGAACGTCGCCTTCGGCCTGAACGCGCAAGGCGCGCCGAAAACGCTGATCGCGGAGCGGGTGGCGGACGCCCTGCGCGTGGTCGGCATGGGGTCCTACGCCCGGCGCTACCCGCGCGAGCTGTCCGGCGGCCAGCAGCAGCGCGTGGCCATCGCCCGCGCCCTCGCCGTGCGCCCCCGCGTGCTCCTGCTGGACGAGCCGCTCTCGGCGCTCGACGCGCAGATCCGCCGCTCGATGGTGGAGGAGATCGCCCGCCTGCACCGTGACATGCCCGATTTGACGGTGCTCTACGTGACGCATGACCAGAGCGAGGCGCTCACGCTGGCCGACAAGATCGCCATCATGAAGGACGGCGAACTCGCCGCCCACGGCTCGACGGCCGAGCTCTACCGTCGCCCGCCCAACCGTTTCGCGGCCGAGTTTCTCGGCCGGGCCAATCTCCTGCCCGTCACGGTCGAGGATCCCGGCACGTCGAACGGCTTTGCCACCGTGCGCGCCGGTGCGACGGCGCTGGTGGCGGCCGGCCGGGACGAGACCGTCGGCACGCGGCGCCTGCTCTGCGTGCGGCCGCAGCACGTGACGCTCGCCCGCGACGACGTGCACGCGAACAGCATCACCGGCATCCTCCGGGAGGTGCACTGGCAGGGCGAGCTCACCCATCTCCTGCTCGAGGCCGAAGCCCAGCCATTTCGCGTGGTGGCGACCCGCCTGCCGGTCCTGCCCCGGCCCGGCAGTCCGCTCGATCTGTTCTTCTCCCCGAGCGACGCCAGCCTCATCCCGGACGACACCGCTGTCTGAGGAAGCGATGCAGGCCGCGCGCCCGGCCCGGCCCTCCCTCGCCGGATCCTGGGTCCTTCCGCCGGCTCTCCTGCTGGCGGTCCTGTTCTTCGATCCCCTGGTCCTGATCGGGCGCGCCGCCGTTCTCGACGAGGCGGGCCTGTTCTCGCCGGATCGGGTCGGGCAGGTGCTCGGATCGCCCTTCTTCGGCGCTGCGCTGCTGAACACCGTCTCGATCGCGGCGGCGTCCACGGCGGGCTGCATCCTGCTCGGCCTCGCCTTGGCGCTGGTTCTCGCCTTCGTGCCCTTTCCCGGCAGCGGCGCCGTCGCGCGCCTCGTCGACACCTTCATCGCGCTGCCGACCTTCCTGGTCACCCTCGCCTTCACCTTCCTCTACGGCTCGTCCGGCATGCTGAACGAGGCGCTGATGCGGAGCTTCCACCTGGCTTTGCCGCCGGTGAACTTCCTCTACTCGGCCTGGGGTGTCGTGCTGGCGGAGGTGACGGTCTACACGCCCTTCATCCTGCGCCCGCTGCTCGCCGCCTTCTCGCTCCTCGACCGCAGCCAGATCGAGGCCGCGAGCATCCTGGGCGCACGCCCCTGGCGCATCGTCCGGCAGGTCATCCTGCCGTCGGCCGTCCCGGCCCTGATCGCCGGCGGCAGCCTGTGCCTGCTCCTCACCGTGAACGAGTTCGGCATCGTGCTCTTCATCGGCGCCAAGGGCGTGATCACGCTGCCACTGCTGATCTACGACAAGGCCATCCAGGAGGCGGACTACCAGACCGCCTGCATCATCGCCGTCGTGAACGTCGCCCTCTCGCTCGGGCTGTTCGGTCTTTACCGGACGGCAGCGCGCCGCCTCGGACAGGCCTGATGCTCGTCTGGTCCCGCTCCGGCCGCCTCGTCATCTGGACCCTCGCTGCGCTGGTGCTCGGCGTCCTGTTCCTGGCCCCACTCGCGGTCATTCTCCTCGCGAGCCTGTCGCAGCAGTGGAGCAGCGTCCTGCCCACGGGTTTCACCCTGCAGCATTACGCCGATGCGCTGTCGGGCGCGTCGCGCGAGGCCGTGTGGGCCAGCCTCGTCACGGGACTGGCCTCGAGCCTGCTCGCCCTCGTGAGCGGCACCTGGGCCGCCCTGGCCCTGCGCGTGCAGAGCGGAGCATGGCGGGGCGTCCTCGGCGTGCTCTTCTTCATCCCGAGCGCCGTCCCGTCGGTCTCGGTCGGACTGGGCCTGCTGGTCGGCTTCAGCCAGCCTCCGCTGCTGCTGAACGGGACGGTCGCGATCGTGGTGATCGCGCACTTCATCCTGATCTCGGCCTTCACCTTCGGCAACGTGTCGGCCGGTCTCATGCGTCTTGCGCCCGACTACGAGCAGGTGGCGTCCAGCCTCGGCGCCCGGCCGGCCTACCGGCTGCTGCATGTCACGCTGCCGCTCATCGCGCCCTATCTCACCGCCGCTTTTGGCCTCAGCTTCGCCCTGTCCATGGGCGAACTCGGCGCGACCGTCATGGTTTACCCGCCCGGCTGGGTGACGCTCCCCGTGGCGATCTTCAGCCTCACCGACCGGGGCGACATCCTGACCGGCGCCGCGCTGACGATGGTCCTCGTCGGCACCACGCTCGCTTTGCTGCTGGGGCTCGAACGGCTGCCGGTCAAGGCGGTCGCCCCGCCCTAGG
>CAXTVD010000205.1:6280-7788 GCA_964247575.1 uncultured Lichenihabitans sp. | reverse complement strand
GATCATCGCCGAGAAGCTCGGCGTCTCGACGGTCCTCACCATCGTGGTCTATGCGCTGGTGCTGGCCCGCCTCACCCCGACGCGACAGAACGCCGAGACGCGCCGCGGCTCGTTCGCTGTCTGGGAGGTCGCCGTCTACGTCCTGAACGCCTTGGCGTTCATCCTGGTCGGCCTGCAACTGCAGGACATTGGCGATTCGATCCCCGGCGGCGTGATGCGCTACGCCGCTTTCGGGCTGGCGATCCTCGGCACCGTCATCGCGGTGCGGCTCTGCTGGACCTTCACCTACAACGTCATCGCACGCCTCGTGGAGCGGGTGACGCTTTCGGAAGAAAGCCGGACACCCGCTCCGCGCAGCTACAAGAGTGCGCTGGTGGTCGGTTGGTGCGGCATGCGGGGTCTCCTGACCCTCGCCACCGCGCTGGCGCTCCCCTTCGATGGCGCCTTTGCCCGGGCCGACCACCGCGATCTCGTCATTGTGGCGGCCTTCGCGGTCGTGCTCGGAACATTGGTGATTCAGGGCCTCACGCTCGGACCGCTGCTGCGCTGGCTCGACCTCGGCGACGACGGCCGGGGCGACCGCGAGCGCGCCTTTGCCCGGCAGGAGGCGACGCGCGCCGCCCTGCAGTCGCTCGACGGCAATTCGGAACCCGAGGCCGCCATCCTGCGCAAGGAATATGCCGTGGTGCTCCAAGACGAGACCATGCGCCATCTGCGCCCCAAAATGTTCGGCAAGCTGCGTATGGCGGCGATCCGGGCCGAGCGCGAGACGTTGATCCGCTTGCGCAACGATCGGGACATCGGCGACGATGCGTATCGTGATGTCGAGGAGGAACTCGACTGGGCCGAGGGCAATGCCCGGCGCCGCGGCCGTGCGCTTCGGCCGCCCGAACCGACAGACGAGACGCGATGATGGCTATCGAGATCCGCGATGCGCGGGACAGCGACCTGCTGGCTGTCCTGGCCATCCACAACCACGTCATCGCCACGTCGACGGCCAATTTCTCCTACCATGGCGTCGATCTCGACGATCGGCGGGCCTTCCTGCGCGACCGGCAGGAGCGAGGCTTCCCTTTCCTGGCCGCCGTCGAGGGCGATACGCTGCTCGGTTACGCCTCTTTCGGACCTTTTCGGCCGCACGATGGCTTCGTCCGCACCGTGGAACATTCGATCTACGTCGCTCCGCTGCACCAGAGAAAGGGGGTGGCGGCTCTGCTGCTTCCGGCTCTGATCGAGCGAGCCCGGACCTTGGGCAAGCATGTGATGGTGGGCGCCCTCGATGCAGCCAACACCCCGTCGATCGCGCTCCACGAACGCTTCGGATTCGTCAACGTCGGACTCATGCCGCAGGTCGGCTTCAAATTCGACCGCTACCTCGACCTGCTCTGGATGCAGAAGACGCTTGAGCTTTGACGGCGGAATCGAGGCGTTCGGGTTCGACTCCGTTCACCATGCTCCAGTGCAGGCGCATTCATTCGTGAAACGTTAGCTCGTCGCGGTGCATCATC
>CAXTVD010000205.1:0-6270 GCA_964247575.1 uncultured Lichenihabitans sp. | reverse complement strand
ATCCATCATAGGCCGGTCCGCTTCCGATCCTGTTCTGATGCGCGCGCAGTTCAGCGCACTGCAGAAACACGTGCCGCTGCTGTTCCTGCTCCTCGGCAGCAACGTTCTTGCCCTGGCTTTCACGCATTATCAGGTCGCGCCCGACATCCTGACGCTCTCCGCTCCGAGCATTCTGCTGCCGATCTGCGTCCAGCGCGCCGTCGCCTGGATGCGGTACGACGAGACGACCATGACGGACGGGGTCATCAGGCAGCATCTGCGGCGCAGCACGGTTCTCGTGGTCGTCCTGGGGGCGACCTTCACGGCCTGGTCGCTGGCGCTGGCGCCCTACGGCGACGCCTACGCGCGGACCCACGTCGCCTTCTTCATGTCGATCACGGTGATCGGCTGCATCTTCTGTTTGGTCCATATCCGACAGGCGGCTCTGGCTTTGACGCTGATCGTGACGATTCCCTTCATGATCACTTTCATGACCTCGGGCAACGTCGTCCTCTGCGCGGTCGCATTGAACTTCGGCATGGTGGCGGTGATCATGACGATCATCATGTTCCGCCATTTCGACGAATTCAGCGCCCTGATCCGCTCGCGTCGCGCGCTGGCGGACCTCAGCGAAGAGAACAGTTCCCTCGCCCACCTCGATAGTCTCACCGGGCTCGCCAACCGCCGGAGCTTCTTTCGTGATCTCGCGCTGCTGATCGAGGCTGCCGCGTCCAACGAGCAACGGTTCGCGCTGGGGATGATTGATCTCGACGGGTTCAAACCCGTCAACGATGTGTACGGCCACACGGCGGGCGATCTGGTCCTGGCCGAAGCAGGGCGCCGGCTCGTCGCCATCCTGGGGGACGGAGCGCATCTGTCCCGACTCGGAGGCGACGAATTCGCCTTCGTTCTGTCGGGCGATATCGAGCCGGACGTGATCGCGGCGGTCGGACGCCGGATCTGCGACGCGCTGGAGGCTCCCATCGTCCTGCCGACCGGCGTGGCCCGCATCGCCGCCTCGATCGGCTGCGCGGTGTTTCCCGACATGGCGGCCAATCGCGAGCAGCTGATCGAGCGAGCCGATTACGCGCTTTACTTCGCCAAGGAGCATTGCAGGGGTCAGCCGGTGCTCTTCACCACCGTGCACGAGGATGCCATCAGGGCCCGCAGCCTCGTCGAGCAGGAGCTCCGTCGCGCCGACCTCGCCCGTGACCTCAAACTCCACTTCCAGCCGATCGTCGACGTATCGGCCGAGCGCGTCGTCGCCTTCGAAGCACTGGCGCGCTGGACCAGCCCAAGGCTCGGCGCGGTATCTCCCGACGTCTTCATCGTGGCGGCTGAACGTCTCGGTCTGATCGGCACCATCACGGCGGTGCTGCTCGGCAAGGCGATCAACGCCATGCGGGACTGGCCCGAGGAGGTGGGGCTTTCCTTCAACCTGTCCGCCCACGACATTGCATCCCCGGTCGCGGTGAGCCGGCTCGCCTCGCTGATTCAGAACAGCGGCGTCACGCCGGGTCGAATCGCGCTGGAGATTACCGAGACGGCGCTGATGCACGATTTCGACGCGGCCCGGGAGGCGCTCCTGGCCCTCAAGGCGATCGGCGTCCAGATCTCCCTCGACGATTTCGGCACCGGCTATTCGAGCCTAGGCTACGTGCGCCGGCTGCCGATCGACAAGATCAAGATCGACCGCAGCTTCACCGCCGATGTCGTGATCGACCGGGCCAGCCGCGACATCGTCAAGACCATCGTCGATCTCTGCCGCAACCTGAACCTGTCCTGCATCGTCGAGGGCGTCGAGACGGCCGACCATGTCCTGATCCTGAGAAGTCTCGGCTGCCGCACCATGCAGGGCTATCACTTCGGCCGTCCCGCGCCGGAGGCCGAAGTGTCGGAGTTGAACCACCGGCTGGCAGGCACCGAGGCCGACGCGGCGCTCGGCGCGCTCGTGGCGTGAGCCGAAGGCGCGTCACGCGTCTTGGATGCTGCGGCCGTCGAGGAATCGGATCGGCGTTGCATTCACTGCGTCGGCCTCCTCCGCAAGAATCCAATGGCTCGCGCTGCGGATCTCGCCCCGTGCCGAGCGGCACCGCGGCCCCATCGGCCGGCCCACCTCGACGACGTGGAGCACGACACACCCGATGTCGAGACGTCCCTGCCGCATTGCGTCCTCGTCGCCGAGCTCCATTTTCCGCTCTCGTCGAATGCCGCGATCCGAAACCGAAGGTCGGGCAGGATCGTAACACGAGGAGCGAACAACCGGTGACACGCCGGTCGCAATGAGGATTTCACGATGGTGCTCGACAGACGATCGATCCTGACCCTCGGGTCAGTCTTCGCGGCGACAGCGTCCTGGTTCGGCTTCGGCCAAAAGACGCTGGCAGCGGAAGGCAATTTCGCTGTGGCGAAAAGCGACGAGGAGTGGCAATCGAGCCTCGGTGCGCCGGCCTATGACGTGCTCCGGCGTGAGGGCACGGAGAGGCCCTATTCGAGCCCGCTCAACCGCGAGCACCGCGCCGGGCGCTTCGCCTGCGCGGGCTGCGACACGGCCCTGTTCTCCTCTGCGACAAAGTTCGACAGCCACACCGGTTGGCCGAGCTTCTGGCGACCGCTCGACGGCGCAGTCGGGGAGAGCCGCGACCGGACCTTGGGCATGGCGCGCACCGAGATCCATTGTGCGACCTGCGGCGGCCATCTCGGTCATGTCTTCAACGATGGTCCGCGCCCGACCGGACTGCGCTACTGCATGAACGGTATCGCGATGCGATTCACGGCCGGAGAGGCGTGACGCAACCGACCGGTTGGCCGGCGCGGTCTTGCGAACGCACCCGCGCCGGGGCAAACCTCCCACCATGCAATGCAACATCTGCGGCGGCGCCGCCTTCACCGACATGCCCAAGCGCCCCGCGGTGCGCTGTGTCGACTGCGGCTCTCTCGAGCGCACGCGCGTCACGGCGCTCCACATGACCGAACTTTTGAAGCCACGGGCTGGCAGCCACATCCTGCATTTCGCGCCCGAGCGCGGGCTCAGTGCCCTGCTGCGCGAGATCGGCGGGGCCAACTATCGCGCGGTCGACATCGATCCGGCGCGCTATCCCGGGCTCGGGGTGGAGCGGTTCGACCTCTGCCAGGACGTCTTCGACCTGCCACGCGACCGCTACGATCTCATCGTCCACAATCACGTGCTGGAACATGTGGAAGCCAACTATTCCGCCGTGCTGCTGCGCCTCGCCGGCTCGCTCAGCGACACCGGGACAATGCTGTTCAGCGTTCCGATCCTGCCCGGCGATTTCACCGACGAGTTGCTCATTGCTTCTCCCGAGGAGAAGCTCCTCCGCTTCGGCTCGTCGCTCCACGTGCGCCGCTTCAGCGTCGAGACGCTGCAGAAGACGCTTGGCATGCTCTTTCCCATTCCGCAGCTTTACGACCTGCGCGAGCGCTTCGACGAGACGAAGCTCGTCGATTGCAATATTCCGTCCCATCACTGGACCAATTTCAGCGGCGCGACAGTTTTCAGCCTGCGCAAGCAGGACCTCCGCTGCTGACGCGAGGCGCTGATCTGCCTCCGGGGTCGCTACGACCCGCGACGGAGGCGGGTGAGCATCGCGGGGCATGACGCATTCAGGACGCCTTCTACCGGAAGACTTCGTCGCCGCGGCCGCGGATGTCGCTGAGCATCTGTTCGCCGGCGCTGCCGAGCGCGACTCGGCCGCAGAGTTTCCGGAGAAGGCCTTCGCGCTCCTGCATGGCGCAGGGCTCACGATGGCTCCGTTTCCCGCTCGTCTCGGAGGGGCGGATCTCGTCTCGCCCGCGGCCGTCGAGTCGCTGGTTCGGGTGCTGCGGCTCGTCGGGGGCGGCGATCTCTCGGTCGGCCGGCTCTTCGAGGGACATGTGAACGCGGTCGCGCTGGTGCAGCGTTACGGCACCCCGGATCAGCTCGCGGCTCTGGCCGACGCCGTGCGGGCCGGCGCCCTCTCGGGCGTCTGGAATGCCGAAGGGGCCGTGCCCGCCACTCTGGTCCGCCATGGCGCCGGCTGGCGGCTCGGCGGCCAGAAGATCCTCGCTTCGGGCGTCGGATCCGTCACCCGGCCCGTCATACCGGTGGCGCGCGACGGCGCGACCGTCATGGTCATCCCGCATCTCGTGGCAGGGGCGCGGGCAGACCTGTCGCGCTGGACCGCGCAGGGCATGCGCTCGACCGCGACCGGCACCGTCGATCTCGAGAGCATCGATATCGACGCCGAAGACATCATCGGCGGCGACGACGACTATCGGCGGCAGCCGAACTTCTTCGGGGGCGCGTGGCGGTTCTGCGCCGTGCAGCTCGGTGCCGTCGAACGTCTCCTCGACCTTTATCGCGCCGATCTCGTCCGCCTGGGCCGCGGCGCCGATCCCTATCAGCGGCAGAGGATCGCCGCTTGCGCGGTGGCGGCAGAAACCGGCGTCCTCTGGGTTAGCCAAGCCGCTCGCCTGGTCGCCGACGAGGCGCGGCCGACCGCCGAGATCCTCGCCTATGTGGGACTGACGCGTGGCGTCGTCGAACGCGCCGGGCTCGATGTCATGGAGGCGGCGCATCGCGGCCTCGGCCTGAATTCCTTCATGCGGCCTCACGCGGTCGAACGCATCGCACGCGACCTCGCCACCTATTTGCGCCAACCCGCGCCCGACGGTGCGATGGCCGATGCCGCCGCAAGCGTTCTGGCCAGCACCCGTCCTGCTCGGACCCTTTGGAGGGACGCATGAGGGCGGGCGACTATCTCGCAGCGCTCCGGGTTTTGCCGCTCGGCGGGCTCGACGACCTCATCGGGCTCGACCCCTTCCTGGTTCTGTCACCCCACCCCGACGACGAGACGCTGGGCTGCGGCGGCCTGCTCGCAGGGGCACAGCGGCAGGGGGCCATTGGTCACGTTCTCATCCTGACCGATGGTGCAGGGTCGCATCCCCATTCGCCAAGCTTTCCGCCCGAACGCCTGACCGCCCTGCGCAAGGACGAGGCGAGGAGTGCCTTGGCGCAACTCGGGCTGCCCAGGGAGCGCCTCGGCTTTCTCGACCTTCCCGACACGGCGACGCCCAGTGCTGGCCCAGCCTTCGACGCCGCCGTGGAGGCGATTGTGCGCCGTGCCGCCGACGTCGGCGCCAGGACGCTGTTCGTCACCTGGGGACGCGATCCGCATTGCGACCACGAGACCGCCTATGCCATGGCGAAGGTCGCGGCGGCCCAGGCCGGCCTCCGGCTCTGGGCCTACCCGGTCTGGGGGCTTCACCTGCCAGCCGACCAGGAGATCGTAGACGGTCCGCCGCATGGCTTCAGGCTCGACATCGCGGAAGATCGCGCCGCAAAACTGCGGGCGATCGACTGCTACGAATCGCAGATGACCCGAATGATCGACGACGACCCCGATGCCTTCTGCTTCACCGAGGCGCAGCTCGCACCCTTCCTCGGCGACACCGAGATCTACATCGGGGTTTCGGCATGACGGAGCCCAAGGCGTCGCTCGACGCCGGTTACTTCGAGGCTCTCTATGCCGAAGCTTCGGATCCCTGGGGCTTTCGCACCAGTCCCTACGAGCGCGAGAAATACAGTGCGACGCTGAACGTCCTGCCGCTCCCGCGTTACACATCGGTTCTGGAGGTTGGCTGCTCGATCGGAGTCTTCACGCATCGGCTGGCGGAGCGCTGCGAACGCCTCGTGGCGGTCGACGCCTCGGCGCGAGCCCTGGGAGAAGCCAAGGCCATCAATGCAGACCGGCCCTGGGTGGCGTTCCGCGAAGCCACGCTGCCGCGGGACTTTCCCGACGGCTGCTATGACCTTATCGTGCTTTCGGAGGTGCTCTACTATCTGTCGCCGTCGGACCTGCAGGACTTGGCGGGTCGTTGCCTCGCCTCTCTCGCGCCCAACGGGCAAATGGTGCTGTGTCACTGGCTCGGGATCACCAATTACCCCCTCGCCGGCGACGAAGCCGCCGACCTGTTCATCGCGTCAGTGGCACCGCGATGGCGTCCGGCCGCTGCTCGGAGAGAGACTGAATATCGATTGGACCTTTTGACCGAGGTGGCGTGAACCGCGTCAACCGACGGAGAAGCCGTTCGATGACCTCGATCTCGCGCGGCAGCTCCGATGGCCGAAGCGGCGACCCTAGGTGGAGGGCGGGGCTTTTCGCCTCGACCTTTCGCCACAGCCGCGCAAACGGCAGGGCTGCCGCCGTAACAACGAGTTCGGTCGCCTCGCTCCGGTCGACCTCGCCGGTGAGCCGGTTCCGCAATATGCGGCTCGCCAGCCTCGTCCTG
>CAXTVD010000204.1:0-7792 GCA_964247575.1 uncultured Lichenihabitans sp. | reverse complement strand
ACAACGGCTCGGGCATGCACGTGCACCAGTCGATCTGGAAGGACGGCAAGCCGGTCTTCGCGGGCGACAAATACGCCGACCTCAGCGAGACCTGCCTGTTCTATATCGGCGGCATCATCAAGCACGCAAAGGCGCTGAACGCCTTCACCAATCCGTCGACCAACTCCTACAAGCGGCTGGTGCCGGGCTATGAGGCGCCGGTGCTGCTGGCCTATTCCGCGCGCAACCGCTCGGCGTCCTGTCGCATCCCCTATACGGCCAATCCCAAGGCCAAGCGCGTCGAGATCCGCTTCCCCGACCCGACCGCCAATCCCTATCTCGGCTTTTCCGCCATGCTGATGGCCGGGCTCGACGGCATCGCCAACAAGATCCATCCCGGCGACGCCATGGACAAGGACCTCTACGATCTCCCCCCGCAGGAGCTCAAGCAGATCCCGACCGTGTGTCGCTCCCTGCGCGAAGCGCTCGAATGCCTCGACAAGGACCGCGACTTCCTGAAGGCCGGCGGCGTGTTCCCGGACGATTTCATCGACTCCTGGATCGAACTCAAGATGACCGAGGTGATGCGTTTCGAGATGACGCCCCACCCGGTCGAGTTCGACATGTACTACTCGGTCTAAGCGCGGACGGACGGCTTCGGACGGCGCAAACCGGACGGGTGGGATCACTTCGACCCCATCCGTCCCCCTTCCCCCGTTCGGGAAGGATGAATGCGAGCCGCGCCTTGCGGGGCGAGTGCGGACATGGTGCAAGGCGGGATCGCGCGGTGCTGACGAGGATCGGGTGCTGACATCCTGCCGGGCCGGAGCGTTCCGTCTCATCCTGCTCCTGATCGTCACGGCCGCCGCAGCGTTCCCTTCCCCCGCTCGGGCCGAGCCGTCCGGCGGGGAGGAGACGGTCGAACAGGCGCTCTGCCGCCTGATCGAGGGCGCCGCCGCCAGGCAGAACATCCCCGTTGCTTTCCTGACGGCCCTGATCTGGCAGGAAAGCAGCTTCCGCCCCAACGTCATCAGTCCGGCGGGGGCGCAGGGGATCGCGCAGTTCATGCCCGGCACGGCACGCGAACGCGGGCTGCTCAACCCCTTCGATCCGGAGCAGGCGGTGCCCGCCTCCGCCGGCCTGCTGGCCGAACTGCGCGACCGCTTCGGCAATCTCGGGCTCGCCGCCGCCGCCTACAATGGCGGCCCGGCGCGAGTTGCGGCTTGGCTCGCCGGCACAGGCGGCCTGCCGTTCGAGACCCGCAACTATGTCCTGTCGATCACCGGTCGGGAGGCGGAGGACTGGGCCGCGGACCTGAAAAAGGGCACGGCGGCGACGCCGCCCGCTCAGGGACCGAGCTGCGCCGCGCGGGTGGCCGAGCTGCGGAGCTCCTCGAGCCTGCGCATCGCGGCCGAAGCGCCCTTCGCGCCCTGGGGCGTCCAGCTCGCGGGCAACTTCTCGAAGGCCCGCGCCCTCGCGAGCTTCACACGAGCACAGACCAGGCTGGCCAGCGTGATCGGCGAGGTGCGGCCCATGATCATCGGAACCCGGCTGCGGACACGGGGCACCCGCGCCTTCTACCGTATCCGAGTCCCGGCCGAGACCCGCGTGGCCGCAACAGCCCTCTGCGGCCGCATCCATGCCGCGGGCGGCGCCTGCATCGTCTTGCGGAGCTGACCAGATCAGAATAGTAGCTTTGTAGACTGTTTTTGCGTGCCGCCCGCAGGCGGAAGGAATCCCTATGAGCCAGTCCCACGTTCTTCCATCGACTCCACTGCGGGAGCGAGCCGTCGAGGGCCGGGCGACGCGTGGCTGGCCGGTCAAGGAGGATTGGTGGGCCGTCCTGCTGGGCCTCGGGCTCGTGGTCGCGGCCATGCTGCTGTTCGGCCAGGGGTCGAGCCTCAAATGGCTGGCGGTCACGCCGGCGCGGTGGTCGACCTTCGGCGCTCTCGCGAGCGACCTGCAGGCCAACGCGCTCCGCTACGTCGTGCAGTTCGCCTTCTGGGCCGCGGCCTTTACGGCCATCGCCGCCGCGCTCGGCTTTTCCCCCCGCAAGTTTCTGACCGCGTTCGTCCTGCTCTATGTCGGGTCGCTGCTCATCTTCATCCTCGGCCAGTGGGACCAGGCGAACCGCTACAATCTCGAGCCGCCCTTGGTGGCGCTCGCACTCGGGCTGGTTCTGGCCAACCTCAATCTGGTGCCGCGCAGCCTGGACGAGGGCTTCCGGGTCGAGCTCTACGTAAAGACCGGCATCGTCCTGCTCGGGGCGACCCTGCCGCTGTCGCTGATGATCTGGGCCGGCCCGGTCGCCATCGGGCAGGCCTCGATCGTGTCGCTCGTCACCATCTTCGTCATCTTCGCCGTGGCGCGCCTGTTCGGCCTCGACAAACGGCTTGCGGCGACCCTCGGGGTGGGCGGTGCGGTCTGCGGCGTCTCGGCGGCGATCGCCATTTCGGGTGCGGTCGGCGGCAAGAAGGAGGATGCGCCGATCACCATCGCCATCGTGGTCTTCTGGGCGATCGTGATGATCTTCGTGCTCCCGCTCGTCTCGCGCGCCTTGCACCTGCCCACCGGCGTCGCGGGGGCCTGGATCGGGACGAGCGAGTTCGCGGACGCCGCGGGGATCGCGGCGGCACAGGCCTACGGCGCTCTCGCCGGACAGGTTCCCGGGATCGACGGGACCGCCGACCAGTCCGTCTGGGCCTTCTCGCTCATGAAGATTGTCGGGCGCGACGTCTGGATCGGCATCTGGGCCTTCGTGCTCGCGATTGTCGCCACCTCGCGCTGGGACGCCGCGGAGACGGGGCGCAAGCCCGAGCCGGGCGAGATCTGGCGGCGGTTCCCGAAATTCATTCTCGGCTTCGTCGCGGCGTCGGTGCTGATCACGATCGCGACCCGCGATCTCAGCCTCGCCGACTACAACAAGGTGGCCGTCCCGCAGCTCGTCAATCCGTTGAAGGACCTGAGGAGCTGGGCGTTCATCTTCTGCTTCTTCTCCATCGGCCTGACCACCCGCTTCCGCGATTTCAGCCGGTCCGGCGCCAAGCCGTTCCTGGCCTTCACGGCCGGCGTCGTCGTGAACGTGGTGCTCGGCTTCATCCTGTCGACCATCGTCTTTGCGAGCTACTGGACCAGCCTGACGCGATGAGCTTGCTGGCTCGCCTCGCCCGCCTGCTCCGACCGGCGCCGCGCCCGGCCCCGGCCTGCTGCGGAGGGTGCAAGGCGTTCGACAACGATCCGCAAAACATCGAGGCCGCCATGCCAGGGCTGCGAAGCCTCGGTTCTGCGACGGCCTCGGTGCGTGCCGCCGACGGCCTATGCCTGCGGCACGACCGCTACATCCGCGCCTCCTCCTGCTGCGCGGACTTCACGCCGGTCCGTGGGCCTGCGTAACGGGACAACCATGCTCCCGTAAAAGGCCGTCTTCGGCGCGACCCGCTCATTGCTCACGGGGCTGAATTACGGCAAGGAGCGCGATGGAGTTGCGCGCCCGCTTCGACTTGGGGGGGCTCGTCTCCGCCCTCGGGCCCTTGGATGGTGATGATGCAGGGTACTTTGCGCGTCGGCATCGCCGGCCTCGGCACCGTCGGCGCATCGGTGGTGCGGCGGTTGCAGCAGCAGCACGACACCTTGCGGCGGCGGACCGGCAAGGACATCGTCGTCACCGGCCTCTCCGCCCGTTCCCGGCGCTCCGATCGCGGCTTCGAGAACGGCGCGGCCCGTTGGTTCGACGACCCCGTCGCCCTTGCCTGTTCGGCCGAAATCGACCTCTTCGTCGAGCTGATCGGCGGTCAGGACGGCATCGCCAAGGAAGCGGTCGAGGCTGCACTGGGCGCCGGCAAGCCCGTCGTGACGGCCAACAAGGCGCTGCTCGCTCATCACGGCATGGACCTCGCGCGGCGCGCCGAACGCGCCGGGACGACCCTAGCCTTCGAGGCGTCGGTGGCCGGGGGCATTCCCATCGTGAAGACGCTGCGCGAAGGGCTCGCCGGCAACCAGGTCGAGCGCGTGGAGGGCATCCTCAACGGCACCTGCAACTACATCCTCACGCGCATGCTGAAGGAGGGCCTGACCTTTGCGGCCTGTCTCGCGGAGGCGCAGCGCCTGGGCTATGCGGAGGCCGACCCGACCTTCGACGTCGATGGCTTTGACACCGCCCACAAGCTCACCATCCTGTCGACCCTGGCCTTCGGGGTCGCACTCGACCCGGCCGCGCTGCATGTCGAGGGGATCCGCGCCATCACGCCGGGCGACCTCGCGGCGGCCGACGAACTCGGCTACCGGATCAAGCTGCTCGGCATCGCTGAGCGGACCGCGTCGGGCGCCATTGACGGCCGTGTTCATCCCACCATGGTGCCGAAGGGCTCCGCAATCGCCCAGGTCGACGGCGTGGTGAACGCCGTCACGGTCTTCGCCGATGCGGTGCGGGAGCTCACGCTCATCGGTCCCGGGGCGGGGGGCGAGGCGACGGCGTCGGCCGTCGTCGCCGACATTGCGGATGTGGCGCGAGGTGTACGCTCGGCGCCGCTTGGCCTTCCCGTGGAGCTGCTCGAGCGGGGCGTTCCGCTGCCCGTCGAGCAGGCCACCGGCGCCTTCTACATGCGCCTGTCCGTCCAGGACCGTCCGGGCGCCGTCGCCACGATCGCCGCGCGGATGGCCGAGCGCGGCATCTCCTTCGAGAGCATCATGCAGCGGCACGCCTCGCCGAGCGCGGCGCCGCCGACCGCGACGGTGCCCGTGATCCTCGTGACCTACGATACGGCGGAGGCGCACCTCCGGGCCGCACTGCGGGCCATCGCCGCCGATGGCTGCATTGCGGAGACGCCGCAGGTGATCCGCATCGACCGGCGCTGACGATTGAGACCCCTCAAGCAACGATAAACGCCAAGGGAGTAACGGCCATGACAGATCTGGTAATCCAGCAGCAGGACATCATCGAACGCATCCTGACGCTCGAACTGGTGAGGGTGACGGAGCGCGCGGCGGTCTCGGCGGCGCGGTTGCGCGGCCGGGGCGACGAGAAGGCGGCCGATCAGGCCGCCGTGGACGCCATGCGGCGCGAGTTGAACCGCCTGCCCATCGATGGAACGATCGTCATCGGCGAAGGCGAGCGCGACGAGGCCCCCATGCTGTTCATCGGCGAGCGGGTCGGCACGCGGACCGGACCCAAGGTCGACATCGCCGTCGATCCGCTCGAGGGCACGACGCTTTGCGCCAAGGACATGCCGGGGTCGATCGCGGTCATGGCCATGGCGCAGGCCGGTGCGCTGCTGAATGCGCCAGACGTCTACATGGAGAAGATCGCCATCGGTCCGGGCTACCCGCGTGGCATCGTGGATATCGACATGACGCCCGAAGAGAACATACGGGCGCTCGCCAAGGCAAAGGGCGTGAGCCCCAACGAGATCACCGTCTGCGTGCTCGACCGTCCGCGCCATGCGGAGCTCATCCTGGCGTGCCGGCGGGCGGGAGCGTCGATGCGGCTGCTGACCGACGGCGACGTCGCCGGGGTGATCCTCACGGCACAGCCTGACGAGACCGGCGTCGACCTCTACATCGGCACCGGTGGCGCGCCCGAAGGCGTGCTGGCCGCTGGAGCGCTTCGCTGCGTCGGCGGCCAGATGCAGGGCCGGCTGATCCTCGACACCGAGCAGAAGCGCGAGCGCGCGACGACGATGGGCGTCGGCGACACTGCGAAGAAGTACGACATGAAGGACCTGGCGTCGGGGGACGTGGTCGTCGCCTGCACCGGCGTCACCAACGGCGATCTTCTGCAGGGCGTGCACTTTCGCCGCGACGTGATCGTGACCGACACCCTGATCTACCGATCCGTCACCGGGACGGTTCGGCGCATTCGCGCCGAACACCGCGAGCTCGGTAAATTCCGACTCGATTGATCCAGGAGGGCTCGCACGCCTGCTCGCCCTCCGCCTTCCGCTTAGCGGAAGTAGGTTCCCGTCCCGAACAGCAGGTAGAGCACTAGCAGGATCGCGAGCAGACCGACAATGCCGATGCCGCCGTTGCCGTAGTAGCCGCCGCGGTAACCATAGTAGCCACCGCCGCCAAACAGCAGAATGATGACGATGACCAATAGGATGAGGGACATCAGTGCCTCCTGAAGCGAACGGCGCGCGGACCTTGGCGACAGCCAAGTCCAAGCCGGCTTCTTTCAACACGCAGCCGCTTCAGGAGTTCACCCAATCCGGCGAAAACGTGGCGCGCGTGATGAATTTACGACGGCGCCGTGCCTCAGACGAGCTCGGCCGGGCTGTCCTTCGCGGGTCGCGATCAGGGCGCCGACACTACGGCCGGCTTGAACCGGAACGTCTCAAGCAGGGGATGCAGCGGCGACTCGGACCCGAAGGAGGAGATCACCTTCTCCTGGAACAGTGACGACAGGCATTCCGCTTCGGCCGCCGCATGCTGCGACTTGTCGGCGGTCTCGCGCAGGCTCGCGGCTTGCTGTTCGGCTGCTTCCGCGCGCTGCTTCATGGCCTTCAACCCCTTCTCGAGGCCATCCACCTGCAGCTTCAGCGCGCCGGCGATCTGCTGCCATTCGCGTGCCACATCGTTGGACGCTTCGATCTCGACCCGCGCCAGATCCTTCGTTTCCGACAGGGCCGCGTCGAGCTTCTCGCACCGCTCCATCAGCACCGGAAAGGCCTTGGCCACCTCGTTGAGCAGTTCGAAGGCGGCCTCCGACTCCTTCCGAGCGGTCCCAGGAGCCTCGCCCCGGATCACGGTCACATGCGGCGGCTGCACGGCGCGGCGCGTGATATCGCGGAAGTCGACGGGAACCGCCGCCTTGATCGCGGTCGCAGCGGCCTGCGAAGGCCCGGCGTTCCCCACCGGCGGGCGTTCCACTCTTTGCGCTAAGCTCATGACCGACCCCGTTCCTACAAGCTTTCCGGTGCCGAGTAGACCGCAGCATGGTTAATCCATCGTTAAATCCATCCCGAAATGAAACACCGCTAGCCTGTGGCGCGTGCGATGCTTCAGGATGGCGCTTTAGGCGAAAGCAAGGTCGGGGCGTCATGCGGAGGTCGGCGAGAAACCGGGGTGTCGCGTTTGTCTTCGTTACCGGACTCGTCGGCGCCATGCCGACCTCTCCGGCGCGGGCCCTGGATCCGGGCGACGCTGACGGGGGCAAGCCGTGCAACAGCCTCTGCCGCCAATGGATGGGCTGGAGCGAGGCCGAGCCGAGCCGCCGACCGCCTAGCCCGGCCGCAACGATCGAGCTGCACCCCGCTTTGGCCGACAATCCGTCGGCCGGGTCTCGCCGGCCTGACGGTGTGGTGCAATCGGGTGAACGCCCACCCGTTCCCGTCCAGCGCCCAACGGCTCACGCGACGACCCGCCAAGCGGAAACGCGACGCTTGCGGGCGAAGGACCCGGCTTCAGTCCCGCCTTCGAGGGTCGCGACGGTACCGCGTTCGGGCGCCGGCGCTGCGGCCGCGACCATGAGTCGGGCCGAGGCTCCTGGGATCGAGCCGCCGATCGCCATCGCCGAACTGCCACCAGTGCCTGAGCCGCAATCCATCGTGACGACGGCCCGCGCGCCGCTCTTGCCGCCGTCTAATCCAGCCATGGCGGAACGAGACCCGTCCTCAGCCCTCGACCCGCACGAAACAAGCATCATCACGAGGCCGAGCCTTGCGACAGCGACGGCGGATGCTGCAGCGGGCCCGGTCGCGCTCGGGCAGGGATCGGGTCAGGATAGCGCCCAGGCGCGTCGTCGAGGGCTGGCGGGGTTTCCGCCGGCCTTTGACGTCATCGCGGCCGTGCTGCTGGCCGCGCCGGACGGCCACCATGT
>CAXTVD010000203.1:0-7815 GCA_964247575.1 uncultured Lichenihabitans sp. | reverse complement strand
CCTCGATCCGGCGCCGCTCGTCATCGCACCGGGCTTCGTCGTCCTCTCGGACGCCGTGAGCGTCTGCTTCATGAAACGGGTCCGGTCGCCCGAGCTGGCGGCGGCGCTGGTCGAGCGGATCCACGCGACCCTGGCGGCGCAGGATCATCCCGAACTGGTCCGGATGCATGTGGTGCGACGGGAAGCCGACATCACGGCGGCCATGCCGCCTTTCGTGGCGGCCTATCTCCGCCTTGCCCTCGGGGACGAGGTTCAGTCGGGGTAGCCGTGCCGGCGCTTGGAGGCATGGATCAGCCCTCGCGCCTCGGGATCGTGTCCCGCACGGCACAGGGCGTCGGCGCCGGCGATCTCGTCCCTGATCTGGTGATACACCTTGAGGCCGATATTGCCGCTGGCATAGTCGTTGTCCTGCACGGCCTGCCAGCGCGACACGTCGCCGGCGCAGCCCGCCCCGGTCGGCATCTTGAACGACGGCGGCGTGAAGGGCTGCGTCGCATAGCCCCGGTCGGGATCGGCTTGGGCCTGTGCCGCCCGCGTCGGCACGAGCGCGGCGGTGGCGAGTACCGCCATGAGGCCGACCCGGGACACCAGCCCCCGCCAGGTTCCCTCGTTCGCGCTGCGCAATTCCGCCATCATGGTTCCTCGAATCATCGTCGAACCGTAGCCACGTCCCAGGGGCGTGCAAGGCGGCGGGCGAGACCGGGGAGCCACAGGATGATGCGTTTCATGGGCCTCGCCTGTTTGGCCCTCGCGGCCCTCATCCTCGCGAGCCGTCCGTCCGGCGCGGAGGACGCAGGGCCGCGCCCCCACGTGGACGTGCTCCTGGTCCTCGCGGCGGATGTCTCGCGCAGCATCGACAATCGCAAGTTCGAGCTGCAGCGGCGGGGCTATGCCGCCGCACTGGTCGATCCGCGCGTGCTGGAGGCCATTGCCTCCAATCCCGACAAGAAGATCGCGGTGGCCCTGGTCGAGTGGGCCGGGGCCGGGTCGCAGAAGCTCGTGATCGACTGGACGCTCATCGCCGGGGAGGACGATGCCCGCGCCTTCTCGGCCCGCGTCCTCGAGGCGCCGCGCTCCTTCTACGACCGGACGGCGATCGGCTCCGCGCTCGATTTCTCGGCGGACCAGTTCGCGCATGCCCCCTTCGAGGCAACGCGGCGGATCATCGACGTGTCCGGCGACGGCGCCAACAACAGCGGCACGGACATCGCCGGCGCCCGGGATGCCGCCCTCGCGCACGGCGTCACCACCATCAACGGGCTGGTGATCCTCAGCCCGGACAATATTCCCGAATATCTCTACCAGCACACCCATCCGCCGGGCGGACTGGCCGACTACTACCGCCACAACGTGGTCGGCGGCGCCTCGAGCTTCGTCGCGACGGCCAAGGACTTCGAGAGCTTCGACCGCGCCCTGATCACCAAGATCGTCGAGGAGATCTCGTGAGCGAGACCGAAGCGGCGAGGCCACGCATCGCGATCCACTACTGCACCCAGTGCCAGTGGCTGCTCCGGGCGGCGTGGATGGCCCAGGAACTCTTGTCGACCTTCGGTCCCGAACTCGCCGAAGTCGCGCTGGTGCCCTCCACCGGCGGCACCTTCCGCATCGAATATGACGGCCTCGTGATCTGGGAGCGCAAGCAGGACGGGGGCTTTCCCGAGGCCAAGGTTCTCAAGCAGCGGGTCCGCGACCGCATCGACCCGGCCCGGCCTCTCGGCCACAACGACCGCTCCTGAGCTGACATGGATCTTGCATGATCCGGCGGAATGGGGGCCGACGCGGGCTGCCGCTTTCGTGACGATGAACTCCGGCGCGCGTCGTTCAGGGACAAGCTTTGACCACGTTTGGAAAAGTCGTCAAAAGAAGTCATGGAAGAATGACCGCGTTCCGAACTGTGCCTTTAGCCGCGCAGGCGGTCTGAGCGAGGGGCGTCGCTCAAGTCCAACAGGCTCATGATCTCGACAAGGCAGGGTGCACGATGAAAAGTGAGAACAACGGACCGAACGGCTCCTCGGGGTTGATCCTCGATCGACGCGAAATCATGGCCGGCGCCGCCGCGCTCGGGCTGGGGATCGGGATGGGAGTGGGGCCTGCGCTCGCCCAGGCCAAGCCCAAGAAAGGCGGGACGCTCCGCCTCGGGATGGAGGGCGGCAGCGCCTCCGACAGCCTCGATCCGCGCACCTATGCCGATTCCGTGCCCATCAGCTACGGATGGCAGATCTGGAACGGCCTGGTCGAAGTCGACGAGAAGGGCAATGCGGCCGGCGAACTCGCCGAAAGCTTCGAGCCCAAGCCTGGCGCGACGACCTGGGTGTTCAACCTGCGCAAGGGCATCACCTTCACGTCCGGCAAGACGCTCGATGCCGACGACGTGATCTACTCGATCAACCTGCATCGCGGCGAGACCAAGTCGGGCGCCAAGGATCTTCTGAGCGGCATCGCCGACATGAAGAAGCTGTCGCCTACCCAGATCGAGTTCACGCTGAAGAGCGGCGACGCCGACTTCCCCTACGTCTTCACCGATTACCACGTCCTCATGGTTCCCAACGGCTTCACCGACTGGTCCAAGCCCGACGGCACCGGCGCCTTCGCCCTCGAAAGCTTCGAGCCGGGCATCCGCGTCCTGACCAAGAACAAGGGCAACTACTGGAAGCCGAATCGCGGCAATTTCGACTCCATCGAGATCCGCTATATCACCGACCCGGCCGCGCGGACCCAGGCCCTGATGTCCGGTCAGATCGACGGGGCGAACCGCCTCGACGCCCGCACCGTCAGCCTCGTCATGAAGGCCCCCACCGTCAGCGTCGTGCGCACCAAGGGCACCGGCAACCGCTTCGCCTTCGTCGCGCATTGCACGGATGAGCCCTACACCAGCAACGACATGCGCCTGGCGCTGAAATACGGCATCGACCGGCAGAAGATCGTCGACACCGTCTACAAGGGCTTTGCGACGATCGGCAACGACACCACCGTCGAGCCCTCGAACAAGTACTATGCCAAGGATGTCCCGCAGCACACCTACGACCCGGACAAGGCGGCCTTCTACTTCAAGAAGGCCGGCATGGCGAACGCCAAGCCCGAGTTGCAGGTCTCGGAGGGCGCCTTCGCCGGGGCGACCGATGCCGCGGTGCTCTACCAGGAGGCGCTAAAGAAGGCCGGCATCGACCTCAACGTGAAGCGCGTGTCCGGCGACGGCTACTGGTCGAATGTCTGGCTCAAGTCCCCGTTCTGCGCCGTCTACTGGGGCGGCCGACCGACCATCGACAACCAGCTGTCGCAGACGTTCCTGTCGTCCGCCAACTGGAACGACACCAACTGGAAGCGGCCGGACTTCGACAAGCTCATCATCTCCGCCCGCGCCGAACTCGACGAGGGCAAGCGCAAGCAGATGTACGACGATGCCCAGCGCATGGTCACCGACGACGGCGGCATGGTGTGCTTTGCCATCGGCGACTACCTCGATGGCTACGGCAAGAAGGTCATGGGCACCGCGCCCCACCCGCACTACGACATGTGCGATCAGCGCATCGCCGAAAAGGGCTGGTTCGCCTGATCCAGCCCTGACCTCCTCCTACGAAAGGCTCTGCCCGTGCTGCGCTTGATCGCGTCACGGGCCGCGCTCGGGGTCCTCACCCTCCTCGCCGTTTCAGTGCTGATCTTCGTTTGCACGCAGATCCTGCCGGGCGACGTCGCGTCGTCCGTTCTCGGACAGCAGGCGACGCCCGAAGCCCTGAAAGCGTTTCGCCTGGAGCTCGGCCTCGACCGGCCCGCCTACCTGCGCTACCTCGATTGGCTCGCGGGAGCCGTTCGCGGCAACTTCGGCAACTCGCTGACCAACCAGCGCGGCATCGTCGAGGAGCTCGCCCCGCGCTTCGGCAATACGCTGTTCCTGGCGGGCTACGCGGCGGCCATCGCCGTGCCGCTCTCGGTCGGGCTCGGCATCCTGACCGCCATTCGGGCGGGACGCTCGACGGACCGGGTCGCCAATATCGTCACCCTGATCCTGATCTCGATGCCGGAGTTCTTCAGCGGCTATCTGCTGATCATCGTCTTCTCGATCCAGCTGGGCTGGTTTCCCTCGCTGGCGACGGTGTTTCCCGAAACGAGCTTCGCCGAGCGGCTCTACGTGACGACGCTCCCGGCCTTGACCCTGACGGGCATCGTCACGGCACACATGCTGCGCATGACGCGTAATTCCGTGCTGGCGATCATGTCGGCTCCCTATGTCGAGATGGCGTTCCTGAAGGGCCTGACCCGCGGCCGCGTCGTGGGCCGGCACGCGCTGCCCAACGCCGCGGCGCCCATCATCAACGTCGTCGCCCTGAACCTCGCTTACCTCATCGTCGGGGTGGTCGTGGTGGAGGCGGTGTTCGTCTATCCCGGCGTCGGCCAGTACATGGTGGACGGGGTGTCCAAGCGCGATGTGCCGGTCATCCAGGCCTGCGGCCTCGTCTTCGCGGCCGTGTTCGTCGGCCTGAATACCCTCGCCGACGTGCTCGCGATCGTCGTCAACCCCCGCCTGCGGCATCCGCGATGAGGCTCCCATGAGGATTTTCGGGCATCGGGCTCCCGTCACCGCGCAGATCGGCCTGGCGATCGTCGCGCTCAACGTCGTCATCGCCGTGTTCGGGCCGGCTTTCGCCCCCTACACCCAGTCGCAATCGGTCGGCGCGACCTGGGACCCCCCCTCCGCCCAGATGCTGCTCGGCGCGGACCAGATCGGTCGCGACATGCTGACCCGGCTGATCTACGGAGCGCGGATGACGATCGGCATCGCCATCGTCACGACCGCGATCTCCTTCACCATCGGGATCACCTTCGGCTTCATGGCGGCGGAACTCGGGCGCTGGGTCGATCTCGTCCTGTCGCGCATCGTGGACATCGTCCTGTCCATTCCGCTGCTGATCTTCGCCCTGATCATCCTGGGCGTGTTCGGATCGTCGATCCCCACCCTCGTGATCACCATCGCCCTCCTCGATTCGACGCGCGTCTTCCGCCTGGCCCGTGCGCTGGCGATGAACATCACGGTTCTCGAATATGTCGAGGCGGCCCGCGTCCGTGGCGAAGGCCTCTGGTGGGTGCTCCGTCGCGAGATCCTGCCGAATGCCGTCTCGCCGCTCCTGTCGGAATTCGGCCTGCGCTTCTGCTTCAACTTCCTCTTCGTGGCCGCCCTCAGCTTCCTGGGCCTCGGGGTCCAGCCTCCGTATGCGGACTGGGGCGGCATGGTGCGGGAGAACGCGCCCGCCATCAATTTCGGGATGTTCGCGCCGCTCTATCCCGCCTTGGCGATCGCGCTGCTGACGGTCGGCATCAACCTTGTCGTGGATTGGCTGCTCGCCATCGAAGCCGGCCCCTCCGGCGCTCACGCGGAGCTCTGACCTTCGTCCAAGCTGGCGGCCCCGCCAGCGGGGCCGTGTGGTCGGTCCAGCGGCCGCGCTGAGGGCCGCCACAAGGCCGTATGCGATACAGAGCGGCAGGACGAGGACGGAGGCCACAGCGGCCAGCTTCAGCGAGCATGCAAGCGCCGGGACGCGCTCCCGGACGCAAGCGGCCGGCGCGAAATATAGCCGTCTCGCCACGATCGCGACCAGCCAGGCTAATCGACAGTCGCGGGGTGTTCAGGGATCGAGGATCGCCTCGGCCTCGATCTCGACGAGGTAGTCGCCCACGAGGCGGCCGACCTCGACCAGCGTGTTGGCGGGGCGGATAACGCCAAAGACGCGGCCGTGGGCGCGGGAGGCGGCTTCCCAGTCGTCCGCGTTCCGGAGAAGGATACGGGTGCGCACGACATCGTCCAGGCCTCCGCCGAGTGCCGCGAGGCTCGCTGCGATCTTGTCCAGGACGAAGGTCGTCTGGCCGGCGACGTCGCCCGGACAAACCGCTTCGCTCGATCCGTGGGTTGCGGTCGTCCCGCTCACTATAATGCGGTTGCCGACCCGCACCGCCCTCGAATAGCCGGCGATCGGTTCCCAATGGCTGCCCGAATCGACCTGGGCGCGACCGGGCCGTCCTGCGACGGGGTGGGCGGTAAAATAGGTCGGCATGCTGGAGAGGTGATGGCTGAGATCGCCCGAGGCGGTCAGGAAGGGCGGCCTGCGGTACTCGTCCCCGCAGTCGCCCGGGACGGTCCGGGTCGAATCCAGCGCCTCGTCGAGGGTTTCGCGATCCTGCGCATCGAGGTCGAAGGCGAAACAGTTGCGGTTGTCGTCGCGGTGCTCGCGCTCGCCGAGCCGGGCGCCGACGATGACCGCGCCCACGGCCGGGTGGTCGAGCACCCAGCGCGTGGCGACGTTGGCGATGGAGACGCCGTGCCGTCTGGCCACCCGGTCGACGGCATGCAGCAGGGCCTGGAAGACGTCCCACCCGCCGACGGCTCCGATGAAGCGCTTGTACTTGCTCTTGCTCCAGTCGGGGAGGTCGGCGGCGGCCGGCTCCGGCCGCCCCAGCCAGCGCTCGGACAGCAATCCGCCGGCCAGCGTGCCGTAGGCGAGCAGCCGGACGCCGTGGGCGAGGCAGAAGGCACTCATGCGGCCTGCAGCCCTGCGATCCAGCAGCGAGAAGCTGACCTGGTTGGTCCGGATCGGGATGCCGTGTCGAACCAGGACGTTGAGGTGGTCGGTGTCGACATTGGTGACGCCCAGATGGGCGATCGCGCCTTCCTCCCGCATCGCCGCGAGGGCCTGGGCGGCATCGAGATAGGCGAGATGCTCGAAGGTCCACCAGTGCAACTGCAGCAGGTCGATGCGGTCGACGCCGAGCCGGGTGCGGGCCCGGTCGACCCCTTCGCGCACGATCGCGGGGGTCATCGGGCCGGGGGCCGGACACCATTTGGTGAAGGCCCGCGGACGCTCCCCGCCGCCGGCGTATCGCCCGAGCAGCGCCCCGGCGATCACCTCGGCGCTCCCGTAATGGTCCGCCATGTCGAAGGCGTCGAAGCCGGCCGCCGCATAGGCGGCGAGCGCATCGGCGGCCGCCTGGATGTCGAGCGGGCCGTTCCGCTCCTGGTCCGCCACCTGCCACAGCCCGGTCACGATCCGAGGCACGGACAGACCGGGCGCCAGCTCCGTCCTCGGAAGCGCGATTGGCATGGCTAATGGCCGCCCAGCCTGGCCTTCAGCGCACTGACATCGGCCGTGCTCATCTCCCCGGTGGTGGTCACCTGGCCGTCCACGATCTTCCACAAGCGGAACGGGCCGGTGATGTCGCCGTACTGATCGAACTGCACGGGTCCGATGACACCCTGGTAGCGGATCGGCTTGCCGGCCTTGAGCAGGTCAAGCGCCTTGGTGAACTCCGCCTGGCCGGCGCCGACCGGGGTGCCCTGCGGATCCGTCACCTTGTAGATCGCGGCGCGGATGGCGGCCGGTTCCCGCGAGGGGGCGGCCGCGATCGCGAGCCCCACGATGGCGCCCGCATCATAGGAGCGGTCCGCCGCGGGATTGGCAGGATCAAGTCCGGAGAACGTCTTGTAGCTGTCGTTGAAATAGGTCGTCGAGGGCGTGGGCGTCGTTCCCGAGGACGTCCCGTAGGCGGCCTTGAGATAGTCGGGTCCCACGCTGGCGATGAAGTCGGAGGAATTCATGCCGTCGTTCAGGAGGAACTTCTGCGGGCCGCCGCCCGCGATCCAGGCCCGGGCGATGGTAGCCCCGTCGACGGGTGTCGAGATGAGGTAGAGACCGTCCGGGCTTCCCGCCATGCCGGCCGTCGCTTCGCTGTCGTAGCTCGCCTGCTTCTCGTTGTAAGGCGTGGTCGACGTGATCGTGCCGCCGAGCGCCTTGTAGGCGGCCGAGAACTCCTTGGCGAGGTTGACGCCGA
>CAXTVD010000202.1:4598-7854 GCA_964247575.1 uncultured Lichenihabitans sp. | reverse complement strand
GGCCCGACACCCTCGACATTATGGGGTGGAGCGTCGATCCGCAGGGCTTCGGCGTGATCTTCGCGCAGGCCATTCCGCCCTTTGCGCGCGAGAACGTCGGGCCCGCGGTGAAAAGCATCCTGGCCCGTTCCGATCACCGGATGTCCGACGTCGATCGCTTCATCTGTCACCCCGGTGGCCGCAAGGTCGTGTCGGCCCTCGAAGGCGCGCTGGGCCTGACGCCGGGGTCGCTCGACCACGAGCGCGAGGTGCTTGCGTCCCACGGCAACATGTCCGCGCCGACGGTGCTGTTCGTGCTCGACCGCGTCATCCAGCAAGGCCTGCCGGACTGTTCGGTGCTCAATGCCATGGGGCCGGGCTTTACCTCGAGCTGCGTGGTCCTGAGGAAGACGGCTTGAGCCTCGCGGGTTTGGTCCTGACGCTGGTGACGCTGCAGCGCCTCGGCGAACTGATGCTGGCGCGTCGCAATACCAGGCGGCTGCTGGAGCAGGGTGCGGTCGAGGCGGCACCCGGCCACTATCCGGTGATTATCGCGTTGCACGGCCTCTGGCTTGCGACGGTGTGGATCCTGGGCTGGGCGGCCGCGGTTCGGCCGGCATGGCTCGCCCTGTTCTGCGTGCTGCAGGCCTTGCGAGTCTGGATCATCGGCACGCTAGGCCCGCGCTGGACGACACGCATCATCGTCCTGCCCGCCGGTGCTCTGGTGCGGCGCGGCCCCTACCGCTGGGTCAGCCATCCCAACTACATGGTCGTGGTGGCCGAGATCGCGGTGCTGCCGCTCGTCTTCGGGCTGCCCTGGGTGGCGCTGGTGTTCTCGATCCTGAACGCTGCGGTGCTGTTCGTCCGCATCAAGGCCGAGAGCCAGGCCCTGGCCGGCTTGAGGCATGCTGGCGCCCGCTGACACCGACAGGACGCCCGTGACCGTCGCGATCGGCTTCGTAGCCATGTGCGTCGGCATGTTCATGGCGATTCTCGACGTGCAGGTCGTGGCCACTGCGCTGCCGACCATTCAAGGCGCGTTGCAGGTCGCGCCCTCGGCCATGAGCTGGCTGCAGACCGCCTATTTGATCGCCGAGGTGATCGCGATCCCGCTTACCGGCCTTTTGACCCGTGCGCTGACGATGCGCTGGCTGTTCGTCCTCGCGGTTTCGCTGTTCAGCCTGGCTTCGGTCGGCTGCGCCGGGAGCCACAGCTTCGCGGCTTTGGTGGGCTGGCGCATCGTGCAGGGTCTCGCGGGTGGTAGCCTGATCCCCGCGGTTTTCGCGGCGGTGTTCGTGTTGTTCCCGTCTCGCCACCAGGGCCTCGCCACCACCCTGGCCGGTGTGCTGGCCGTGCTCGCGCCGACCGTCGGGCCCATCGTGGGAGGCTGGATTACCCAGACCTTCTCGTGGCACTGGCTGTTCCTGATCAACGTGCTGCCCGGCGCGGCAGCGGCGATCTGTGCCGGCTTGGCGCTGCCACGCATGCCACTTCGCCTCACCGCGCTGCGGCGGCTCGATGTCGGAGCCCTGGCACTGCTCGCCGTTGGCCTCGCGACGCTGGAGATCGGGCTCAAGCAGGCGCCGCAGAGCGGCTGGGGCTCCGGCGAAGTGCTCGGTCTGCTATCCGCCAGCGCCATTGCGCTGGTCTGGCTCATCGTCCGGGCGCTTACGCGACCGCACCCGCTGATCGACATCGCGCTGCTGCACGACCGCGCTTTTGCGATCGGGTGCGGGCTCAGCTTCGTGCTCGGCATGGGTCTGTTTGGCACCATCTACCTGATGCCCGTCTTCCTGGCGCTGGTGCGCGGCCACGACCCCTTGGCGATCGGCGAGACCATGCTGGTGACGGGGGTCGCGCAACTGCTGACCGCGCCGCTCGCCATCGCGCTGGAGCGTCGCATCGATGGCCGCCTGCTCACGGCGTTCGGCTTTGCGCTTTTCGCCGTAGGGCTCTGGCTGAGCGCCGGCCAGGACGGCGGCACCGACTACGACGCAATGGTCTGGCCGCAGATTGTCCGCGGCGCAGCGATCATGCTGTGCCTATTACCACCGACACGTCTGGCGCTCGGCAGCATCCCGCTCGCGCGGGTGCCCGATGCCAGCGGCTTGTTCAATCTGATGCGCAACCTCGGCGGAGCGGTCGGGCTCGCGTTGATCGATTCCGTGATCTACGGCCGGTCGCAGGTCATCGCGAATGGCATCCGCCAGAGTCTCCTGGCAGGAGATGCCACGACGGCGGTTCGGATCGGCATTCCGCTGCAGCGCTTCCTCGATCGCGGCACGGCACCGCTCGATGCCGAGACGCAAGCCGTGCTGACCCATCTTGTCGAACGGGCCGCGCTCGTCGGCGCCATCAACGAGGCCTGGATGCTGATCGCCGTGCTGACCCTCATGGCCGTAGCGGCCGTCCCATTCGTCGGCCGCCCCGCGCCTCTCGCCCTCCCGGACCCCAGAGAGGTCTGGCCGGCGCCGGGCTGACCCTCATGCTGCCGCGGGTGCGGCGCGGGCATGGCCCATGTACATGATGGAACGGAACGGCAGGCGGCCGAACCGGAAGTCGCCCTGTCGATCGAGCCCGCGCGGGCCGAAGCCGACGACACGCGAGGGGATGAAGCCCTTCGCCACAAGGCAAGCCCGGAGCGCGCCGGGGCGGATGAACCGCGCGGGATCGTGAGTGCCACGGGGCAGCAGGCGCAGAATGTCCTCCCCGACCGTGACCATCACGATGGTAGCGATCGGGGTGCGGTTGATCGTGTCGAAGACGAACAGCCCGCCGGATTTGAGCACGCGGCCAACCTCGGTCAGCACGATCTCGAGATCGTCGACGTGTTCCAGCACGTCGACGCAGACGACAACGTCCATGGAGCGGCTCTCGACCGGCAAGGCTTCGCCGGTCCCGGCCCGGTATTCGATGACGAGCCCGGCTTCAGTCGCGTGGTCGCCCGCAGCCGCGATCGCGGGGGCGGCCGGATCGACGCCCACGACCGAGGCCCCCCGCGCGGCCAGGGCCTCGGCCATGAAGCCGCCACCGCAGCCCAGATCGAGGACGCGGAGGCCCCGCCAGTCCGGCACGAGGCGGTCAAGGTAGTCCATCCTGGCGGGCACGAGCTTCCGCAGCTGACGCCGCCACCGCACCGTGCCGTCCCACCAAGCGGCAGCATCGCCACCGTAGATCGTGAGGTCGTTGCGGGCGCGAGGGGGAACCCGCCCGCGTCTCGGCCACGGCAGCCAGTAGGGGACGGCGTGCTGATAGGCGACGAAGCGCTCTCCGAAGA
>CAXTVD010000202.1:0-4588 GCA_964247575.1 uncultured Lichenihabitans sp. | reverse complement strand
GAAACGCGCCTCCTTGAAGAGCGGGCCGATGAGGCAGTAGAGGGTGAGGACGCTCGCCACGACGAGTTGATCGGGGGTCAGGGTCGGCACGGTCCACACCGTCAGTGCGAAGGCGACGTAGATCGGCTGCCGGCACAGACGGAAGAGGCCCGTGCGCGGCATCGGCGGATAGATCGGCGCGACCCCGCGCGCCACCGCCCACCAGCCGAGCGAGCCCACCTGAACCGCGATGCCCGCATCGAGGATGGACTTGAGCAGCAGCAGCCAGGCCGCCGCATAGAGCCCGATGATGAGGACGAGCGCCGGGCCCTGTGCGGTCCACCACACGAGCCCGCTCGGCGTCCACAGCAGGAAAAGCGCCCCGACCTGGAGCGACGCGATCGCGGCATAGGTGGTCGTGGAGAGCCGCCCGCCGAGGCGACACGGCGCGAGGCGGCCCAGAAGGGCGCGCCCTGGCCGCGAAAGGAGCACCGAATGCAGCACGGGAAATTGCAGCAGGAGAATGCCGTTGGCGAGCGCCGCCCAGGGCGAGGGAAGATCGCCAAACGAGCGGTTCATGCCGTAGAACATAGCCACCATCATGGTGCCGACCCCGGCGACGAACGAGATGTGGCAGACAAGCCCGTAGGCTAGCGCAATGACCGCATCGCGGCGGGGGCGAGATCTGGCCGGGATCAGCGCCATGTCAGTCAACATGCCTCTTTTGCTGGCGAACTTTATGGTGCTGCGGCTGGGTCAGAGTAGGCCTCCGATGAAGCAAGGTGAGACGGACCCTTGCGCTTGGAACCCGCGTTTCGGAGGCGGCCCGTCACGGCAACGTTGCTGCCGCCCTGTGGTGCGCATACAAGTCAAGCGATTGATGAAAGGTCGCGGCGGTGAGCACGGACAACGCTGTGATTACCGCTTCGGAGCGTCTGCCGATCACATCGCGCGGTGGTGACGCCGTTTCGCATTATGCTTGCTCATTGGTGCCTGCATCGGCTCGGATGCCTCGGGAAGATCATCGACGTTCCCTGCCCAGGCGGCAAGGCACCGCCAGTGGTCAGTGGATCGGCTCCAGCCCCGACGCCATGCATGCCCGACCCGTTCCCCGCCTTCAATCGCGCGAATGCGGTGCCACTCATTCCAGCGACAGAAATGGCAAAAGCAACCCTCAACATTGTCTTACGCAATTTAGTCCTTCTCTTCAGCATGCATCTCGATGTCCCTAGTTTCATCAAATAAGGAACGAGACGCACCGATGCGACGAACGACTGAATTCGAATTCATTCTGCCGGCTTGCACACGTGAGTCACATGACGCGGATGGTCCAGGTCGCCCACCCGGTCCACGACGCAGGCATGCGATCAGGCAAGCCAAGCGGTCATGACCCAGTCCTTGCACGAAGGGCCTCAGCCGCGCGCCTCGGCGGCCAGGACGACGAGTTCGGCCATGCGGCCGACGACGTCGTCAAGGTAGGCCCGAACGCCGGCGTGGCGGTTGGTCATGAAGCACATGACCACCGGCGCCCCGCGATAGGGAGTGGCAATCGCGATGTCGGAGGCGATGAAAGGATCGAAGCTGCCGGTCTTATGCGCGAACGTGGCACCCCACAGGAATTTCGGCGCCTGGTTTTTGAGCTGTTGGCCGCGGAGCATCGCCAGAATCGTTTCGCAGCTGCCTGCGCTCGCGCAACTCCTTGCATGGATGCGCGCCAGCAACTCACCAAGAGCCCTTGGCGTGGCAAGCGAGAACGGCCGTCCGCCCCCAAAATGGTAGCGGGCCCGCGCGTCCGACAGTTCGTCCGGCTGACTGAGGGGATAGCCTCTTTCGGCAAACTCGCCGGGCGGGATCGTGGCAAGCTCGGGATCCATGCTGCCGCCGAGGGCCCGGAACCAGTCGAGCGCGGTGCCGGTCATCTCGATGCCGTCGATGCCGAGGGCCTTCATTTCCGCGTTCACCCCATCGGGGCCGCCGGCCCCGGCGAGGCAGAGATCGGTCGCGGTGTTGTCGCTGACGACCTCCATCATCCAGGCCATGTCCCGCAGCGTGAAGGTCGCGCCGGCCTGGAACAGCCGCATCACGCCGGTGCCGAGGCGCTTGTGGTCCTCCTCCAACGTGATGCGCTGATCGAGGCTCGCCTCGCCCCGGTCCACCCGTCGCATCAGGGCCACGAGGATCGGCACCTTGATCAAGCTCATCGTGTCCATCGCCGCATCCGCTGCGATGGACACCTCGTCGCCGTTGTCGAGGAAGCGGATGTAGATGCCCCATTGGGCGTCGATGGTGCGCGCGAGCGACGTCAAGCGCCGCTCCATCACGGAAAGCGGGGTGAGGGCGGGCCCGCTCACGGCGTCTCGTCCGCGAGAAGCTCGCGCAGTCGGTCGTCCATGAAGGTGGTGTCGGGCGCGTTGGCGCCGGCATTGCCGGCGACATGGCCCCAAATCGAGGGGATCGGCGTCAGCCGGGCGCGGACCATGCGGTCCACCTCGTAGGCACTATCGGCAACTGGAAAATACAAATCGGTCGCCGAAGGCATCACCACGGCCCGCGCCGTGATGGCGGCGAGCGCCTTGTCGAACTCGCCGCCATAAGCGGGCTTGTCGGCGATGTCGGCATGCTGCCAAGTCCACAGCATAGCCAGGAGGTCGTTGCCGTCCTTGCCCTGGAACAACTCGTCCCAGAATCCTTCGAGGAAGGCGTCGACGGAAGCGAAGCCCATGGCCGTCATGTCGACCTTCTCGCGGTAGAAGGCTTGGGAGAAGGCCCAGCCGGCGTAGATGCGCCCGAAGGCCTTGAGGCCGGCCACCGGCTTTTCGGTAACGTCGCCGCCGTTCCAGTGCGCATCGGCGGTGAGGGCCGCCTTGAGACCGGCGAGGAACACATAGTTGTGCCGGGCGCAGCGGGCGGCGCCGCAGATCGGGGCGATGCGCTCAACCATCGCGGGATACGCTGCGGCCCATTCGTAGGTTTGCAGACCGCCCATCGAGAACCCCGTGACCAGCGCGATGCGTTCGATGCCGAATCGCTCCGTCACCAGCCGATGCTGGGCGCGGACGTTGTCCGCGATCGTCACGTGCGGGAAGCGCGGGCCGTCGTGGGGGGCGGGCGTGTTGCTCGGCGAGGACGACTGGCTGTTGCCGAACAGCGCCGTCGTGACGATGAAGTAGCGCGCGGGGTCGAGCGCCTTGCCCTCGCCGATGCGCGGGGCGTTCTCTTCCAGCAGGCCGTTGTAGGCCGTGGGGAAGACGATGACGTTATCCTTGGCCGCGCTCAGCGTCCCGTAGGTTTTGAAGGCGAGCTTCGCCGCCGGCAGCGTGGCCCCGCCTTGCAGCGCGAAGGCGCCGAGGTCGAAAAGCTCATGATCGATTGGCATGGGGTCGGCCTTTCACACGCACATGTAGCCGCCATCGGCGATCAGCTCGGCGCCGGTGACGTAGGAGGCATCGTCGGAGGCGAGGAAGCACACGACGGCGGCGATCTCGTCGGGCCGCCCGAGGCGGGCCATCGGCACGCGGGCATCGAGCCAGGCTTGGCCGCTTATGGGATCGTCCATGATGCGGACCATGGACGTATCGATCACGCCGGGGCTGACGACGTTGACGCGGATCGACCGGCGCGCCCATTCTGCCGCCATGCTGCGGGTGAGGGCGACGAGGCCGGCCTTGCTGGCCTGGTACGAGAGCGCGGCATCGCCCGTGCCGGCCCGATAGGCGCCGACCGAGGCGATGTTGACGATCGCCATGGGCGATGTCGCGCCCGCTGCGTCGCGAGCGGCCACGGCGGCCTGTGCGACGAAGAAGGGCGCTCGCAGATTGATGTCCTGGTTGAGGTCCCAATCGCTCTCGGTGATGGAGGCAGCGGGAGCGAGTGCATAGACGCCGGCCGCTGACACGACAACGTCGGGCGGGCCGCCGAGTGCATCGACGGCCTGCTGGACGGCGGTGCGAGCGGACGAAGGGCTCTGGAGATCCGCCTTCACCCACAATGCCGCGCCCTTCCTGTCTCCTGCCGGAGCCGGATCGCGGTCAAGGCCGACAACGGCGGCGCCCTCTGCCTGGAATCGCGCGAGGATCGCGGCGCCGATGCCGCCCGCGGCGCCCGTGACCAGCGCCTTCCGTCCGATGAAGCGGGTCATTGTCAGCGCTCCCCTGCACTCGTCGACTGACCGTCGATATGTCGGGCCACGGCGCCGCAAGTGGTGATCCAGAGGTCCGACCGCGCGGTATAGTGGGACAGCAGCCGGTCGAGCAGCGCAAGGCGAGACGGGCGGCCGATCACCTGCGGATGCATGGTCAGGATGGCGTGGCCGCCGAGTTCGGCGATGCCGTCCATCTCTTCGCGCCAGAGTTGCTCGACGGTGCCCGTCGTCTGCACCGGCCGCTCCATCTGGCCGGGAGCGAATTGGAAATGCGGCCAGTCGTCGAGCAGCCACTGGATCGGAAGTTCCAGCAGGGGCCGGCCGGCATGTCGATACGGCCGGATGTCGTCCATGAACTGGCTGGAATAGACGAAGCCGTGCTTGTCCAGGAGGTCCAGGGTCACCGGGCTCACCTCCCAAGCCGGCGAGCGGTAACCGAGGATCGTCGCCCCGGCGGCTTCGAGTAGC
>CAXTVD010000201.1:0-7863 GCA_964247575.1 uncultured Lichenihabitans sp. | reverse complement strand
AACCAAGCCTACCGAACAGCCAAAGGGCAGGACCCCATGACATCCCTCAACCGTTCACGCGACCAGCTCAGCCACTCCGTGTCCCGGCTGCTCGACGACCAACCCCTGATCCTCGCCGCGATCGGCGTCGCGGTCGGGGCGGCGATCGGCGCAGCCATTCCGACCACGGAGCGCGAGAACAGCCTTATGGGCGAGACGAGCCACTCGGTGCGGGACGCGGCGACGAGCCTGGCGCAGGACCAGCTGACGCAGTTGAAGTCTGCGGCGACCCATGCGGTGGAAGATCTCAAGCAGACCGTGGCCGATCACGGCGTCAATCCGGACAATCTCTCCGGGCTTGTCCGGGATGTCGGCGAGAAGACCAAGGCCGCCGCTTATGAAGCCGGTCGCGCGGCCAATCCGCAGACCTGACCGGTACGACCGCGGGCGGAACCGGGCGCACCGAGGTCGCCCGGTTCGGGTCGCCTGGATACTGCAGTCGTAGGCACCCATCCGCCCTCGACTAAGAGTCGTTATCGGCCGAGTTTGCCCTGCTGAGTCCGGCGCAGTGGAACGGCGTGGTTCGCTCTCGACCGAACTTTGTCGAAGATGGTAGCAAGCCAAACGCAACCGGGCAGAAGGAGGCGCCCAAGCTCCTTCCGCTGAATGATTGCAAGTCGGGTCGGCGACCCGAACGCACCGGAATGAGCGTTGGCCTCGTCTGCGGACGTCTGGCGACATCTTTTCGAAGTCGTCGACGCCTCTCCTCCGCGATTGTCACGCGTACCACGGCGAAGGTGGCTCTATGACTCAGGCGGGTCGTGTTCAGGATGAGTGCGGTGTGTCGACGTGCCTGATCTCCAGCGCTTTCCTCCGCAGATGATGGCTGGGGAGGTCGGCCCCCGGCATCCGTCGCCCATGTTCCCGAGCATTCGGGAGGTGCCGCCTTCGATCCGCCCCGCAGGTGGCCTGGTCTACCTGTGTCCAGCACCGAATTCCTGGTTTGTTCCGCTATGAACAACATACCGGAGCGAGGCCGGAAGCCACCCCTCGATACGCAGGACAAGATCCGGGACGCCGCACGGATCCGAGCAGAGCTCGAAGGCATCGATCCAACGACGGACCCCTTCGCGACGGCGGCGCGGGCCACGCGCATGCCGATGATCATCACCGATGCGCGGTTGCCCGACAATCCGGTGGTCTTCGCCAATGCCGCTTTCTGCCGGCTGTCCGGCTATGAGCAGGCCGAGATCCTGGGCCGGAACTGTCGCTTCCTCCAGGGACCGGAGACCGACCCAGACGCTATCGAGAAGATTCGCGAGGCGGTGCGCCAAGCCAGGCCGCTCGAGATCGACATCCTCAATCGACGCAAGGACGGGGACCTGTTCTGGAACCGTTTGCTGATCGCGCCGGTCCACGATGCCGATGGCCAACTATGTTATTTTTCGGCCAGCCAGGTCGACGTGACGTTCGAGCGCGAGCGCCTGGTCGGCCTGACCAATCGCAACGAGGCGCTGATCGCGGAATCCGCCGACCGGCTCCATGCCCAGCAGGCGAGCGAGGCGCGCCTCCGTTTTGCGACCGAAGCCGGTCGACTGGGCATCTGGGAGCTCGACGTCCGGACCCGGACGATGACGGCCTCACGGATCTTCCAGGAGATGTTCGGACGTCCCGGGAACGAGACGTTCGGCTACGACCGATTTCAGGACTCCATTCACTGGGACGATCGCGTTCGCGTCAGAGAGACCCTGGAGCACTCGATCCTGACCGGCGCCGACTACGAGGTCGAGTGTCGCACGACGTCGCCCCGCACCGGCGCGACGGTCTGGCTCCAACTGCGGGCTCAGGTGTTCCGCGCGGCCGACGGAACCAGCCTGCGCGTGGCTGGCATTTCCCTCGACGTCACCGACCGTAAGCGAGCTGAGGTCCGCCGCCTTGCGCTGGTCGAGCTGGCCGACCGCTTTCGCGATCTCGAGGAGCCCGCCGACGTGTCCTTCGCGGCAGCCGAGATCCTGGGCCGGACCCTTGCCGTCAGCCGGGCAGGCTACGGCACGATCGATGTGCCTGCCGAGACGATCACCATCGAGCGCGACTGGAACGCCCCCGGCATCATCACCCTCGCCGGCACGCTGAACTTCAGGGATTATGGGTCCTACATCGACGATCTCAAGCGGGGCGAGACCGTCATCTGCTCCGATGCCTTCACGGACCCGCGGACCGCATCCACCGCGTCGGCGCTGACCGCCATCAGCGCCCGGTCCTTCATCAACATGCCGATCACGGAGCAGGACGGCATCGTCGCGCTGCTCTACCTCAACCATGAGACCGAGCGGAGGTGGCCGCAGGACGACCTCGATTTCCTCTGGGAGGTCGCGCATCGAACCCGCGTCGCCGTCGAGCGGCGAAGGGCGGAGCAACGATTGAGGGAAAGCGAGGAGCATTTCCGCCACGCCGTGGAGCTGAACCCGCAGGTGACCTGGACGGCGACGCCCGACGGACGGCTGGAGCGGGTCTCCGAACGGTGGCAGGACTGGACGGGGATCGCCGGGCTTGACGAGATCTGGAGCCAAGGCCTGCATGCCGACGACCGGGACTATACCCAGGCCGCATGGGCCCGGTCGGTGAGGCATGGCATTCCGCTCGACCAGGAACACAGGCTGCAGATGGTGTCGGGCGACCATCGTTGGGTGCGCTCGCGCGCCTTCCCCCGGCGGGACGAGTCCGGCAACGTGGTCAAGTGGTACGGCACGACCGAGGACATCCACGAGCGCAAGCTCGCCGAGGCGGCCCTCCAGGAATTGAACGAAACCCTGGAACAGCACGTGCTGGACCGCACGGCGGAGCTCGAACAGGCCCAGGCTGCGCTGCGGCAATCGCAGAAGATGGAGGCCGTCGGCCAGCTCACGGGCGGCATCGCTCACGATTTCAACAACCTGTTGACCGGCATCACGGGCAGTATCGAGTTGATCCGGTCCCGCGTTGCTCAAGGCCGCTTCGACGCGGTCGAAGGCTATCTGCACGCCGCCGAAGGGGCGGCGAAACGTGCGGCCGCCCTGACCCAGCGGCTGCTTGCCTTCTCGCGTCGGCAGACGCTCGACCCCAAGCCCACGGATCTGAACCGGCTTGTCGCAGGCATGGAGGAACTGATCCGGCGAACGGTGGGCATGAGCGTCGACATGGAGGTGGTGGGAGCCGGCGGGCTCTGGCCGACACTGATCGACCCGCACCAGCTCGACAATGCGCTGCTCAACCTGTGCATCAATGCACGCGACGCCATGCCTCACGGCGGCCGCCTGGTGATCGAGACCGCCAACCGCTGGCTCGACGACCGCGCGGCCGCCGAACGCGACCTCCCTCCGGGTCAGTACGTGTCGCTCAGTGTGACCGACACAGGGACCGGCATGACGCCCGAGGTGATCGCGCGGGCGTTCGACCCCTTCTTCACGACCAAGCCGCTCGGCGTCGGTACGGGGCTTGGCCTGTCGATGATCTACGGCTTCGTGCGCCAGTCGGGCGGACAGGTGCGTATCTATTCAGAGGTGGGAACGGGCACGACGATGTCGCTGTACCTTCCGCGCTACTATGGAAGCGGGGCGATCGAGAGCGAAGCCCCCGCGGCCGGCTCAATCGGGCCGCAGCCGGGACGGGGTGACACGGTCCTTGTCGTTGACGACGAGCCCTCGGTGAGGATGCTGATCACCGAGATCCTGACCGATGCGGGCTACACCGCGATCGAGGCGGCGGACGGCTCTGCCGGGCTGAAGATCCTCGAATCCAACGTCCCGATCGATCTCCTGATCACGGATGTCGGACTGCCCGGCGGCATGAACGGACGACAGGTCGCCGACGCCGGTCGCGTGCTGCGTCCGGGTCTGAAGGTGCTGTTCGTCACCGGATATGCGGAAAATGCGGTTGTAGGGGCCGGACACCTCGAATCCGGCATGAAGGTCGTCACCAAGCCGTTCTCGATGGACGCCATGACGAGCAAGATCCGGGAGATGCTGGCCGGATGACGAGCCGCCGCTTTCGGCGGCAAAGTGCCCTCGGGCCTGGATCGAACGCAACCCCGTCCCAGCTTCTCCCAGTATGTCGAGTGACCATCATGGCCCGGTCGATGGGCAGGACGGCGAGGGTGCGATGAGTGCGACCGGTCTCGATGTGTTCGATCGAACACTGAACATCACGCATGCCTGGCTGAACGAGATCACCGGTGATCTCGGCTGCGACCGGCAGACGGCCTGGCATGTGCTCGGCGCCGTGCTTCACGCCTTGCGGGATCGCGTGCCGGCCGATCTCGCAGCTCATCTCGGGGCCGAGCTTCCGCTTCTTATCCGCGGCTTGTTCTACGAGGGCTATCGCCCCACGGCGCAACCTGAACCGACGCGCACCCTGGACGCCTTCCTCGATCAGGTCAGGCCGGGGTTGAACCCGGCCTCCGGGGTGGGGCCGCGCGAGGCCGTAGTCGCGGTGTCCCGGGTGCTGGCTCGACATATCGACGCCGGGCAGGGCCGCAAGATCTGGGAAGCCCTGCCCCAGGATGTCCGCGCGTTGGGAAACGATGCGGACCTGGCCTGACGGAGGCGAGCGGACAGCGCTGCGGGCGACCGAGCGCCCTTCGCGGCTCGATGCAGGCTGGATCAGGCCGGCGACCGCCGCTCAACCGAGAGATCGCGTCCGATGTGCCGGGTCTGCCGGTAGAGTTGCCGGAAGGCTTCGACGCGGCGCCGATAGGCGTCCGTGAGCCGGGCTTCGGGCTCGATGACATCGAGCACGTCGGGAACGAGGGTCACCTCACCCAGCGGCAGGCCGCCCGCGACGAGGCCCAGCCGCGCCGCGCCGAGCGCCGAACCGTGTTCGCTGCCGTGGACACGCAGGAGCGGAAGGTCGAGAACGCTGGCGATGATGCGGCCCCACAGGGTCGAGCGAGCTCCCCCGCCGATGAAGTTGAGGCTCTGCACGCCGCTCGCCCGCCCGCCCAACGCGTCGAACGCATCGGCAAAGCTGAACGCCACCCCCTCGAGAACGGCTTGCAGGATGTCGGTCTGCACGGTCGCCGGCGACAGGCCGAAGATCGCCCCTGTCGCCAGCGGATCGTTGTGGGGCGTGCGCTCGCCCGCGAGATAGGGCAGCACGAGCAGGTCCGAGGGTTGGCGGAACCGGGCTTCGGTATCCGCCAGTGCGGCGGCGATATCTGTTTTCCCGAGCAGGCCGGCGACGAAGGCGAGCGGGCTCGCCCCGTTCATCAGGGCCGCGACGCGATACCAGCCGCCGGGCACGGCGTGGCAGAAGGCCTGCACCATGCTGGGGAGGGCCGGCTCATGCCGATCGGCCGCGATGAAGATCTGACCCGACGTGCCGAGATTGATGAAGGCCCGGCCGGGCTGAACGGCGCCCAGGCCGACGCCGCCGCATGCCGTGTCGCCTCCCCCGCCTGCCACGACGACCTTGTCCGGCATGCCCCAGCGCCGGCCTAGGGCCGCCCGCAACTGGCCCGACACGGCCGTTCCCTCGATCACCGGCGGCAGGATCGCGGCCTCGATGCCGACCGCGGCCAGCGCGGCGGGGCACCAGTCCCGTGTCGTGGCGTCCAGGAGCCATGTGCCCGACCCGTCCGACACGTCCGTGACCCGTTCGCCGGTGAGGCACAGCCGGACGTAGTCCTTGGGGAGCAGCAGCGTGCGCGTGCGCTCCAGCACGGCTGGCTCGTGAGCACGCAGCCAGAGGAGCTTGGGCGCCACATAGCCGGCGGTCGGTTGAACGCCGAGCCGTTCGATGAGATTGCCGTCGAGCTGCTCGAGTAGGCGAGCTTCGTCCCGCGCACGGCCGTCGTTCCACAGCATCGCGGGACGCAACGGCCGGTCTCCCGCGTCCAGCGCGACCAGTCCATGCATCTGCCCCGCAAGCCCGATGGAGGTGACTGCCGAAAGACCCCCGGGCACCGTCCTCGCCAAGCGGTCGAGGGCGCGCTCTGTCGCCTTCCACCAGGCCTGTGGGTCCTGCTCCGACCATTGCGGGAACGGGTGCTGGGTCGCCAGGGGCTCGCTGACGGAGCCCCGCACCCGCTGCGCATGGTCGAGGAGCACCACTTTGACGGCCGACGTCCCGACGTCGACTCCGAGGCTTTCTGACACGGGTCAGCTCGCTTAAGATGAAGGCCGATGAATAGCCATACACCAGATCAGGCTTGTCTCTGGCGGCCGTTCTGCAAACAAGCTTTCAGGACGGACCAGAGCCAAGGTATCCTGGTAAGCCTCTCGACAGGCGGGCATCAACCATCCCTATCACGCGAAGGTGGAGCTGCCTTCCACGATGATGGATTTGCAACGGAGACCATGGTGGGCGGTGACGGGCTCGAACCGCCGACCCTCTCGGTGTAAACGAGATGCTCTACCAACTGAGCTAACCGCCCCCGGCGCCTCCGCGCCTGTCGAGATCGGGCCGTGCAATAGTCCGATCATGGGCTTCGCTCAAGCGAGAATGCCGTCCTCGCCTTGTCGCAGCCAACAGAAAGGGCGGCCCGTCGGGGCCGCCCTTGTCTTCTCTTCTCAGTGGGCGACCACGCCCGATCCCTCGTCGCTCAGGCCGGCCGGCTGGCCCGCCGGCAGGAGCTTCTCCTCCCAGCTGATCGGGGTAGGCTGACGCACCAGCGCATGCCTCAGCACCTCGTCCATCCGCGAGACCGGGATGATCTCGAGCGCATTCTTCACGTTGTTCGGAATCTCGAGGAGATCCTTGCTGTTCTCCTCCGGGATCAGAACCCGCTTCAGACCGCCGCGCATCGCCGCGAGCAGCTTCTCCTTCAAGCCGCCGATCGGCAGCACGCGACCCCTCAGCGTGATCTCGCCCGTCATAGCGATGTCACGCCGGATCGGGATGCCCGTCAGAACCGAGACAATGGTGGTGGCCATCGCGATCCCGGCGGACGGACCATCCTTCGGCGTCGCCCCTTCCGGCACGTGCACGTGGATGTCGCGCCGATCGAACAGCGGCGGCTCGATGCCGAAATCGACGGCCCGCGACCGGACGTAGGAGGCAGCGGCGGAGATCGACTCCCTCATCACGTCCTTGAGATTGCCCGTCACCGTCATCTTGCCCTTGCCCGGCATCATGACGCCTTCGATCGTGAGCAACTCGCCCCCGACCTCGGTCCAGGCCAGGCCCGTCACCGCGCCGACCTGATCCTCCGTCTCGGCCTCGCCGTAGCGGAACCGCGGCGCGCCCAGGAAGTCGATCATGTTGTCGACCGTCACCTTCACCGCCTTCTGCTCGGAGGTGAGGATCAGCTTGACCGCCTTGCGCGCGAGATTGGAGATCTCACGCTCGAGGTTGCGCACCCCGGCTTCCCGCGTGTACCGCCGGACGAGGAGCATCAGCGCCTCGTCGTCGATAGCCCACTCCTTCTCCGCCAGACCGTGCTTCTTGAGCGCGTTCGGGATCAGATGGGTCCGAGCGATTTCCGCCTTCTCGTCTTCCGTGTAGCCGGCGATGCGGATGACTTCCATGCGGTCCATCAGGGGCGCAGGGATGTTCAGCGTATTGGCCGTCGTCACGAACATGACGCTCGACAGGTCGTAGTCCACCTCCAGATAGTGATCGTTGAAGGTCGTGTTCTGCTCGGGATCGAGCACCTCAAGCAGCGCCGAGGACGGATCGCCCCGGAAGTCCTGCCCCATCTTGTCGATCTCATCGAGCAGGAAGAGCGGGTTGGAGGTCTTGGCCTTCTTCATCGACTGGATGATCTTGCCGGGCATCGAGCCGATATAGGTCCGGCGATGGCCACGGATCTCGGCCTCGTCCCGCACCCCGCCGAGCGACATGCGCACGAACTCGCGCCCCGTCGCCTTGGCGATCGACTTGCCGAGCGAGGTCTTGCCGACGCCGGGC
>CAXTVD010000200.1:2168-7867 GCA_964247575.1 uncultured Lichenihabitans sp. | reverse complement strand
CAGCGATGGCCTTCTCGATATCGTGAACCGAATGGCCTGTGAGGTCCTTGGGCATCTCGCCCAGCAGCACGCCGGAGAGCTGCTTGCTGTAGTGCTTGCGCAGCTCGCCCAAGGCTCGGGGCGACGCGATCACGACGAGGTGCTTGATCTTGCCGGAGATCACCTCCTGGTTGAGCAAGCCTGCGACGCCGGCCGAGTGGCTGTCTTCCTCGACCTGACCATGGTCCGGGTTGGCCGCGCTGATGTGATGACGAGCGCCCGAGCCATGATTGTCGCTGCCGAGTTCGCCGCCCTGCTCGGGCGTGAGCTTCGGGCCGGTATCGTGGCCCGTATTCCGGAACAGGCTGAGCTTTTCGCCGTCGGCCACCGCGACGGTCGCGCCAGTGGGAAGCAGCATGGGACACTCCAGGGTCATGAAGGCCGGCATCCGACCTGAGCCGTGACAACGCCGGCGGGCGCTATAAGGTGCTCGGGCTCCGCCGGCCCGGGCTGCCTAAGGCTTGGTCCCGGATGCCGGCTCGGTGCTGGAGCGGGGCTCGACCTCGACCGTGGCGGTCATGCCGGCGACGAGACGCACATTCGCGGGCACATGGTCGATATGAACGCGCACGGGAACGCGCTGGGCAAGGCGCACCCAGGTGAAGATCGGGTTGACGTTGGCCAACCCGCTCGCGCCGGCCTGCGCATTGCCCACCACGATGCCGCGCGCCAGGCTGTCGACGTGCCCGTCGAGGACCTGCCTGTAGCCAAGCAACCAGATCTTGGCCGGATCGCCTTCCGCGATCGGGGCGACGGTGGTCTCCTCGAAGTAGCCGTCCACCCAGAACGAATCCGCGTCGACCAGCGACAAGGCCCGCTGACCGTTGGCGGCGTAATCGCCCACCTGGGTCGTCAGGTTGGTCACCCAGCCATTCACGGGCGAACGGATCTCGGCGCGTTCGAGGTTCAGCTTCGCCTTATCGAGATTGGCCAGCGCCTGCTGGTAGACCGCATAGGCGACCTGGGCGGTCGCCGCGTAGCTCTCCTTCTCCTCGGCGGTCGTGGCGAGTTCGGTCAGCTGCGCCCGCCGCTGCGCCTCGACCTGCTTGTTGGTGTAGTCCGCCTTGGTCTGGGCGACGTTCGCGTCCGATAACTTCACCGCGATCTCATAGTCGCGCTTGTCGATCGTCAGGAGCAGGTCGCCCTTGTGGACGAACTGGTTGTCCCTGACGGGCACGTCCACGATGCGGCCGGAGACTTCGGGCGCGATCGAGACGACGTAGACGCGCACGCTCCCATCGCGCGTCCAGGGCGCGCCCATATAGGCCTGCCACATCGCATAGCTCAGTCCGCAGGCCGCCAGGACGGTCAGGACGGTCAGGGCGACCGGCACGAGCCGGAGCCGGTAGGAGATCCGTTGCGGCGCCAGCGGCGCGGCGGCCCCGGCTGGATCGGTGGGATCAGACATGGTGCACCCTCGCCACCACCAGCACCATCGCCGACAGAATGATCATATAGACGGCCAGCTCGAACAGGCCGGGGTGCCATACGTGATCGAACCATCCGAAGCGGGTCGCGAGCTTCCGGAAGAGGAACAGCAGGGCATAGGCGGCGATCATCATCAGCGAAATCGGCGCGACATAGACGCCGAGCAGATCGACCTCGACGAAACTCATCGGATCTCGGCTCCGAAAAAGCTGGCATAGGATTGCAGGGTGTCGGACATTTCGTGCGCGGCGCCCTGCAGGCGCAGGCGGCGTGTGCGGTCCTGCAAGGCATGAGGCCACTGCTCGACCGCGGCCCGGAACGCCTTGAGGTGCTCGCAGGCCGGACCGGGCGCTCCCCGCTGCAGGGCCTCCCCGATCTGCCGGACGAGGGGCAGCTCGCGCCCGGTCGCGACCGCGGCCTCGTGCAGGTCCATGTATTGCAGCCCCATCGTCAGCGCGGCCAGGAGGCGCGAGCCGTCCACAGGGGGTGCATCGGGCGGCAGCGCCGTCAGGCGGCCGAAGATGCGGCTCCGCCATTGGTCGGGCTTGAGGCTCCCTGGGTTCCGGGCGAGCCGCCGCAGCTCGCGCAGGGTCAGCGCAAGAAGCCGCTGCGCCCGGATCGCCTTCGGCACGGGTGGGAACGCGCGCAGCACCACGGCACCGGCGACGCTGCCGCCGACGATCGCCAAAGCGGTGTTGTAGAAGCTGCCCGGGTCGAAGCTGATCGCGTTGGTGGGCCCGAGGAGCGGGATGAAGTTCGTGGTTGCCGCGATGAAGACCGGCGCCCAACGCGGGCGGGTGGACAGCGCGGCCATCGGCACAAGTGCCAGACCTATGATGAGCACGAGGCTGAGCGGCGATTCGTGATTGGGGAGGAGCGCGAATTTGACGACGGCCGCCAAGACGGAGGTGAGCACCATGCCGAGGCCGAACCCGACGGCAGCCGAGAAGGCGGCCTCGTCCCGTGGGGACTGCAGGATCACGGTCACGGCCAGGAAGGTGATGAAAGTCGGTCCGGCCGGCCAGGCGGTGACGACGTAGAAGAGCACCGCCGCCCCGACTGCGATGAAGACGCGGGCGGCGTTCACAAGGGCTGGCAGGCTGTCCGGCAGGAAGTTCCGGGGTACGGCGCGCAGCGGAATGGCATGCCGGCTGTCCGTGAGGAGCACGATCGCGTTGGCGGCCCGCGCCAATCCCTCCAGGACCGAGGCGATTCTGTCGATCCCGAGCCGCTCGGACGGGGTGTCGACCGTCGCGTCCCGGCATCTGCGCGCGGCTTCGAGCCACGCATCGCGGTCGCGCGCGACGCCACCGCCCTCGGCGGTGGGGGTCCGGGTCGGCCCGACGGTGGTTCCCTCAGGGCTCTGTCCGACGGAAGCCGGCAGCTGCGCGAGGAGGGCGGCGGCCTCCTGCCGGGCTTCCAGGGCGCGGCCCTCCAGATGAACCCCGAGCGTCCGCCAGGCCGAAAGCGCGAGAAACAGCCCATTCAGGCCGGCCTGCAGCGCGGTCCGGTGCTCGCTGGCGGCGGGAGACTCGCCGATGGTCTGATCGATGAGAGGGTCGAGAGCGGCGGTCCGCTTGATGAGATCGCGCCGGGTCTGGCGAAAGCGCTCGTCCGGCGTCCCGGCCTCGCGTAGCTGGGCGATCAGCCCCGAGCCGATCTCCGCCACGAGGTCGGCGAGGCTCCGGGCCAGCCGGTCGGGCGAACCGCCCAGATCCGTCAGCGACATCACCGCCATGCCGCACACGATGCCGACGCCGATCTCGGTCGCGCGGGACAGGGACAGGACGAACACCTGGTCGGGCTGGGCGATAGAGGACGACGCGATGATCGCCATCGTATACCCCGCCAGCATGGCCGCGTAGGCCGCGAAGTTCCGCAGCAGGGTCGCCACGAAGCTGCAGACGGCGCACCAGATCGCCATGCCCAGCAGAAAGCCAAGGCGGTTCTGTGGAAAACAGCTCGTGAGCAGGACGGTGGCTACGGCACCGACCACCGTTCCGACAAGCCTGAACACGCCCTTGCGGAGGGAGGCACCCAGGACCGGCTGGCAGACAATGCCAGCCGACGTGCCGGCCCAGCTCGGATTGTCCAGTTGCAGGGTGAAGGCCACGAGCAGCGCCGCACTGACCGCGGCGGCGAGGCGCAGTCCGAACAGGAGCGCGGGGCCTGCGATGAGCGTGGCGCGGGCCACCCGCTGCAGCGGCCGCGACTTCACGGTGCAGACCATCCCGACCTCGCCCAGCCCGCGCCGGATTGGCGAAGGGTTGGCCGGACCGGCCCCCCTGCAGCCGGAACGAGAGCCCCGAGCCGGACAGGTGTTCCGCAGGCGTGCGGCGGCCGGCGTGGCGCAGAGCCGCTCAATGGGGCGGTTTGCCCGGTCCGCTGCTGGCATCGAAGACGACCCGGCAGCCTTGGCTCAGCTGGTCGCGCTTGGCCGCCATGCAGCTCGTGATCTTCTCCCGGTTCGGAATGTACCAGAAGCACAGCCGGACCGCGTCGGCCATGCAGGCCGTCCTTTGTTCACTCTCGGTCGGCTCGGCATGAGCGGTGGCCGGCATCGCCGCGAGAGCAACGATGATCATGCTGAATGCCGCGCGCATGCCCGCCTCCGGTCAGCTTGAGAGGTGAAACGTCCGGGCACTTTTCAGCCGAACCGACCGTCATGTCGATGACGCCGTGGTCGGGATCGGCCGTGCTCCGGGCCGCTGCCGCTCCATTTCCCCCGCCCTGTTGCAATCATGCCGGCTCCGGCCCGCCCCGTCGTGGTCGGGAGTTCCGTGCAGGCAGAACTTCACGGGCGCTGGCCGCCCCTTCCACAGGGGACGAGCACCGGCGGCGCCGGGCCAGCACGAATTGAACCCTGACGGCCTCAGGGCGGCGCTGAACCAGGCGTTCAGCGATGGCAGCGTGGCTCCAAAGCTCCTCCGCCGGCAGCCGGACGATCCCGACGACCCTCGCCTCGATTTCGGCGGCTGCTGAGCACCGCTGAGCACGATCCGGATGGTCGTCGCCAAGGGCGGATGGAACGACAACTGGGGACCTCGGGTCGGAGAGCTCGGTTGTCGCCTGCCCGACCGTTATCGTCGAGAGTTGGGCGGCCTCTCGCCTCGTGGTGAGGCAGAGGAAGCTGTTGCATCGATGGGCGCTCAGCCCCGGTCTTGCTCCGGCCATTTCTCACTTGGCATCTGATTGGCTCGCAAGCGCGACCACCACGCCCGGGTTCATGCTGTCAACCATGGAGGTCGGGATCAAGATGGTTGCGCCCCGTTCCTTGGTCGTCTCGTAGATGATATTCATGGCACGAAGCTGCAGCGCAGCGGCGGACGTGGCGTAGATGTTGGCCGCCTCTACGAACTTGTCCGCGACCTCCGCTTCAGCGGATCCCAGGATGACGCGGGCCTGCTTTTCACGTTCGGCCTGCGCCTGGCGAGACATGGCGTCCTGCAACGCTACGGGGATAGCGACATCTCTGATTTCGACGGACATGACCGACACGCCCCATGCCGAGGTCTTGCCGCCAATGACCTCTCGAAGCTGCTGGTCTGCGGTCCTTCGGTCGGACAGGAGCGCAGACAGCATGGAAGAGCCGATCATTTCGCGAAGCGACGTCTGGGCGACGCGGTCGATCGCCTGGCGGTAGTCCGTGATGTCGAGTGCAGCTTTTTGCGCGTCGTGGACGTGCCAGAAGATGATCGCATCCACGTTGACCGGGACGGTGTCCTTCGTGAGCGCCTGCTCGGCATTGAAGGACGTTGTCTGGATGCGCTGATCGATGATGGCCGTGACGCTGTCGACGATCGGCAAGATGAAGAACAGGCCGGGTCCCCGGACGCCCTGCAGCTTGCCTGCTCTCAGGACGACGACTTTCTCCCAGGCGTTGGCGACTTTGAGCGAAAGAGCGATGACGATCGCGACGAGCACGACAAGCCCGCCGACATAGGGGTTCAGGAAGCCGACCGCCGCTCCGATGGCGATCAGGACGAGCGTGACGAAGAGCGTTATCGGATTCATGGCATCGGTCCTCCTCAAGATTGAACCAATGCTCTGGTCGCGGCTGGAGCACCGAGCAAGCCCGCGCCTTCAACAAAGCTTCAGTTGAGGCTTTAGATGTAGCCAATGCGACCGCCTGAAGACACGCTAACGTGACCACTGGCTTCGTCGCCGTGAGTGGTTTGCCGCCGGTGTCGGAGGATACCCTGATCTTCCCCGTTCGCGTCCCTTACCCAAAA
>CAXTVD010000200.1:0-2158 GCA_964247575.1 uncultured Lichenihabitans sp. | reverse complement strand
TGCCGTGAGTGGCTTGCCGCCGATTCGGGGATAGCCTGATCGTCCCCGCTCGCGTCGCTTACCCCATAGAGGGCAAAGGGCCGGCGCTCCGGGAACGCGCTTAGGGCGTCGGCCCGATGCTCCGATGCTAAGTTAGAGGGCGCCCTAGCCGTTCTCTCACCAGCTCCGTTCAGCGGTGCCCCGACCTTGGCTGCGATCAGGACGGGCGAGCCCGGCTGCGATGAGATGGCGATGCAGCACCCGACGCATCACCTCCGGCCGGCTTGGCCGCTCGTAGGGCTCCTCGGCCAGAGCCCTGTCGAACTCGGCCTCGATGTCTCGAGGGGGACGCACGACCAATAGGTAGTGCAAGCGCTGCAAAGCGGCTTCTCGCATTGAAGTCGCGTCCGAGCCTCGCTCAGCGATCACGGTATGGCCAGTGCGTCTTTTGGCCAAATCGGACCCTCGATGTCGATCCAAACTCAGCTCGCGAACTTGAAGGTTGGGGCGCTCTTGAGCTGGTCGGCCGTCATGTCGATCGTCCCGTGATCGGGGTAGGCCGTGCTCCGGGCCGGCGCCGCCGCTCCGGAGGCAGGTCCGCTCGCACCGGCCATTGCGGGTGCGGTGGGGGTCCCCAGCGTGTCGGCTGGCGTCCCCAGGCCGACCGTCGTTGCCGGTGCGATGCCGCCATTGGGGGCCATACCACCGACAGGGGCGTTCGGCGTGCCGGTGGCCACTGCGCTGGCCATGGTGTTGTTGACGGCCGGAGCGACGCCTCCGTTTTCGGCCGTGCCGCCCATCGCATTATTGAACCCTGCCGGGTTGGCCGGGGAAACGATCGGCTGATCGGTGAACTTCACTTGGTCGTAGGGGATCGCCACGTCCTTCTCGCCGATGCCGAGGAACCCGCCCACGCCAACGATGACGTACTCGGCTTTGCCGTCCTTGCTCATCAGGACGTCCGAGATCTTTCCGACGCTCCTGTTGTCCGGACCGTAGATCGCGACGCCCGCCAGCTTGGAGGCTCGCCATTGGTCAGGGCTCTCCTGACTGAGGGCGCCCGCGTCGGCCGCGAAGGCCGTGGTGGCGGAGAGCGTGAGCAGGGCTGCGAATGCGGCGGATGCCATGTGGGCGCGCACCATCTGAAGACTCCCCAAAGCTTTATTTGAGTTCGTGTGGAGCAACGCGTTGAAGGCGCGATCCGATCCTCACATCGGCCGCCGAACCAGGCGTTTCATCACGGCTGCTTCCACCTCTTGAAAGGGTCAGATTTGACCGACCAGCGTCGGGAACATCCAACCGACTGTGGGCGCGGCCGTTTCGACCCGCTCACTTCAGCCCGTAGCCGTCTTTCCTCCAATCAGCTACAGGCTCAGAATGCGCTCGCTTTGGCCCATCGAACGAGAAGTGCTGGAGATCACGGCAGCAGAGTATCCAGGCTCTGCCGAAGCTCTTCGGCGACAGATCGCTTCGGCACATGTCGTCAGCTTCGAGAACAGCGGGGCGGGTTTCTTCTCTTACGTCGAAGTCGCGGGCGACGCTCCTGTGGTGCCCGAAAAGTCGCCCCTGGACGGAGCTTACGGGAGCGTGCTCGGGATCGAACACGGCATGGGCTTTATCGTGTTCCTAAAAGACGGTCGCCTCTCAATAATCGAGGGCTACTGCAATGGCGGTGGCCCAACGACGGACATTGATTTTTCCCGAACAGTGTTCAGGCTTATGCCTTGGGGGCCGAAAACGGACGCAGAGCCGTAAGGCTGCTTCCCACCCGAAGCGACCTTAGTGCGCTCCGCATGAGGCCTGCCGCAGCAGATCTCAAGCCTCCTCGCGTTGGGCTTACGCGCAGAGGGCGCCGCACGAGCCTAGGCCCACACGCTATCGCGCCTGAGTGGCCTTATGGCCAGCCATGTCGTCGCGGCTCACCGATCCTCTTTCGGCGTTCCGATGCCGATTGCAGGGTGGAGCCCTTCGCGCCAAGCCTCGATCTCAGTCGGCATCACCCAAGACCCATCAACGTTGACGGCTTGGCAAGCGCAGGGCGCGCGGGTGCTGCTTTGCTCGTTGAGGAAAGCGGAAAGAGCGTCAGCCCGGGCGGTTCAGGCGACTGAACAGCGCGCGGGCGCCCGTGTTGATCTCTGACAGCTTAGCAGGCGGCAGACCCTCGGCCTCGTCGAGACGG
>CAXTVD010000199.1:0-7932 GCA_964247575.1 uncultured Lichenihabitans sp. | reverse complement strand
CGTCGACCTCGGAGAAGGGCACCGGCTTCCGGGTCAGGAGAGCCGTGGCGGAGGTGCAATAGGGACAAAAATGCGTCGTGTAGATTGTGACCGGGCTCATCACGATCCCCTTTGAGCGATCAAAGGTTTATATGGCGATCCCTCCAGGGCCCGCAACCCGAGCGAAGACGACAAGGTCGACACTGGCCGCGCCGCCGCGCAGGAGGGCCCGGGCAGCCGCATTGGCCGTCGAGCCGGTGGTCAGGACATCGTCGACGAGGAGAATGCGACGACCGCTCACGTTCGCGCCGTCCGGCACACGAAAGGCGCCCTGCACGTTCAGCACCCGCTGGCGCCGGCTCATGCCGGTCTGGGTCGCCGTCGCCTTGACCCGGACCAGAAGATGCGGATCCCAGGGCAAAGCGAGTTCCTTCGCCATCACGGCCGCGAGCAGGGCAGCCTGGTTGAACTGCCGCTGCCACAGCCGGGTCCGATGCAGCGGCATGGGCATCAGCAGGGGCCGCTCGACGACGAACTCCGCTGCCGCCCGCGCCATCCAGCGGCCAACAAGGCGGGCGACCTCGTGCCGGTCCCCATACTTCAGGCGGTGGACGAGCCGGCGCGCCGGGCCGTCGTCGAACAGGGCCACCGCCCGGCCCCGCCCGAAGACCGGAGGATGGGCGATCGCCTCCGGCGACAGGAGCCCCGCTCCGAGGTCGTTCTGGAACGGCGTGCCGAGGCGTTCGCAGAACGGGCGAGCGATGAAGGCGATGCTCTGCCAGCACGCCCCGCAGACGCCATCGGCGACCGCCGTCGCCTTGGAGCAGGCAAGGCAGTGGGGCGGGTACAGAACCGCGAGCGCGGCGCGCCCTAATCCCCGCAGGGCGTTGACGTCCATCATGAGGGTGAACCCGACACGCCCTCGACTGTAATCGCGAAAGCGCAGTGGTGGAAAGAAGCGCCATGCGACCCGATGCTCCGCCCCGCCTGCCTTGAAAACGCCGCCTCCATTCGAGCTAAGCGGGGGTGCAAGGCTGGCGTAACCTTGCGGGGGCAAGCTGCACGGCGGGATGGGCCGGCTGGCGCCGGGTCCGGACGAGTGCAGTAGAGGGTCGAAACGACAGCATGGCGTCCTTCTTCAAGCTTCTGTCGTCCTCCGTCGTGGCCTGCGCGGCGCTCCTGGTGTGCGGAACTGCTGCCCGGGCTTCGGAAAGCCTGGTCGTGGATGTCGACAGCGGCAGCGTCCTCTACCAGGACAATGCCACCACGCCGTGGTTTCCGGCCTCCACCACCAAGCTGATGACGGTCTACGTCGCGCTGAACGCTGTTCGGGAAGGGCGCATCACCTTCGATACACCGATGATGGTGTCGCCCCGTGCCGCGGGCATGGCGCCCTCAAAGATGGGCTTTCGTCCGGGCACGCTGGTCACGCTCGACAACGCCCTCAAGATGCTGATGGTGAAGTCGCCGAACGACATCGCGGTCACGATCGCCGAAGGTATTTCGGGCTCGGTCGAAGCCTTCGCCGTCGACATGAACGTTTATGCGACCCGGCTCGGCTTGCACGAATCCCACTTCGAGAACCCGAACGGACTGCCCGACAGCCGGCATGTCAGTTCCGCCCGGGACATGGCGCTGATCGCACGCGCCCTGCTGCGCGAGTTCCCGGAGCAGCGCGGGCTCTTTGGCATCGGCGTGCTGAATTTCGGCGGTCGCCTGATCAACAACCACAACGGGCTCCTCGGCCGCTACCCCGGCGTGGACGGCATGAAGACCGGCTTCACCTGCGCGGCCGGCTACAACATCGTGGCCAGCGCGGAGCGCAACGGGCGGCATCTCCTGACCGTGGTCATGGGGGCGCCCTCCACCGGCGCCCGCAACGAACGGGTTGCGACGCTGTTCGATCACTTCTTCGCGACGGAAGGGGCGAGCGTCGGCTCGCTCGAAGCCCTGCCGAACAGTGCGATCACCGTCGCGCCTGACAACCATGACATCGCCTGCGGCCGCGGGCGCTCCGGTGCGATCGCCGAGGTTGAGGCCGAGGACAGCGCCGCGGGGCTGACGGGAACGAGTCTTTCCCCGACGCGGACCGCCTTCGAACCGGTGCGCGTCTTCATCGGCCCTGTGGCAGGCTGGAGCGGTCGTGTGGCCCAGGCGGTCGGCACCGGCGCCAAGGAGTTGAGCCCCGCCCCGGTGAAGCAGGCGGCCTTCGAGGAGCGGGCCGTGGCCGGTCTTCCCCCAACGGGTGGCCCCGTCGAGGGCGCAGCCGCCGGACCCTTGGCCCTGCTTGGCGCGACCGCCGTGCCGCCGGCCGCGCTGGCGACGCGGCGCTTCGTACGGGCCGCGCCCGGCCTCGGTCTTGCCGTGGGGACGATCGCGCACCACCGTCGCCCCGTCCGGACGGCAACCGCCACGGAGGCCCCGGCCCCGGCGGTCAAGCCCAAGCGGGCCGCGGCCGCGAAGGCCAAGTCAGCGCACGCGGCCCCGGTCGCAGCGGGCAAGAAGAAGCCTGCCTCGAAGTCCGCGTCCAGCCGATAGGGACGGCTTTGTCGAGCGCTCCCCTGCGACGCAGGCCGCCCGAGGCGCTGCCGCTGACGCTCCTCACGGGGTTTCTCGGTGCGGGCAAGACCACGCTGCTGAATACCCTCGTCCGCTCGCCCGAACTCGCGCAAGCCGTCGTCATCATCAACGAGTTCGGCGACGTGCCGATCGACCACCTCCTGGTGGAGTCGGCGGACGGGGCGATGCTGACGCTCTCCTCCGGATGCCTGTGCTGCACCGTTCGCGGCGATCTGGTCGCGACTTTGGAGGACCTCCTGCGCCGGCGGGACAACGGACGCATCGCGCCGTTCGATCGCATCGTGATCGAAACGAGCGGGCTTGCAGACCCGGCGCCGATTCTCAACGTCGTCGCGCTTCATCCCTACCTGATGCTGCGCTTTCGGATCGATGGCGTGATCACCCTCGTCGATGCCGTGCACGGGGCCGCGACGCTCGATCAGTTCGGAGAGGCGGTGCGGCAGGTCGCGATGGCGGACTGCCTGGTGCTGAGCAAGATCGACCTGCAGCCGGCGGCGCCCGTTGCGGCGCTCCGGGCTCGATTGGCCGCGCTCAATCCGCTCGCCGATATCGTCGATGCCGGCACGCCGGCCGCCTCAGCAGCAGCCCTGCTGGCCGCGAGCCTGTTCCGCAACGCGGACAAACTCGCCCCATCGGCCAGCGACCCCCACGGGAGTCACAACGCTCACCATCATCACGGCCATGACCACGAGCACGGCCCGCATGACGAGGGCGTGGGCTCGATGGTGCTGGCCGGCGGCGCGGCGCTGGCGCCGGCGGCGGCCGACATGTTCATCGATCTGCTCCGGTCGACGCACGGACCGACGCTCCTGCGCGTCAAGGGACTGCTCGCCTTGACCGACGACCCAGCGCGCCCGCTCCTGGTGCAAGCCGTGCAGCACACGCTCCATCCGGCACGCCGCCTCGAAGGCTGGCCGGACGGCGACACGACGAGTCGCCTCGTCCTGATCGGACTGCACCTCGAGGAGGGCGCCATCCGCCGGCTCTGGGACGCCTTCACCGCGCCGCCCGCGATCGACCAGCCCGACGCGGCGGCGCTCGCCAACCCGCTCCTCTCCAGAGAGCCGGGGCTGTTCTGATTGCCTGACGGCGAGCGGGCCGCTACTCCTTCTCGCGTCTGAGCCGGCAGGGGCGCTGCAGCAGACCTCCTCGGACCCAATCGAGCGAGCCGAAGCAGGGAGGAAGAAGGGTTGGCCGTCTTCGATCGCGCGAGGAGCGACTGGGTGTTCCTCCGCGGGCTCCTGCGGACGCTGCGCCGGACCAGACCGATCGCGGAACAGCGCGAGCGGACCCTGCGCGATCTCGTGGAGAGTCTGGCGGCCAAGTTCGATGCGCGGCTCGCCCTGGTCTCCGACACCGAGCAACTGACCTATCGCGGCCTCAACGCTCAGGCCAACCGCGTCGCCCGCTGGGCGCTGGACCAGGGCATTCGCAAGGGCGACGTCGTGGCCCTCCTGATGCCGAACCGCCCGGAGTACCTGGCGATCTGGATCGGCCTCGCCAAGGTCGGCGGCGTCACGGCTCTCATCAACACGAATCTCTCGGGCGATTCGCTGGCTCACTGTCTACGGATCGTGGGCGCCCGGACGGCTCTCGTCGATGCCACCATGCTCGACCGCTATGCCACGGCGCTGCCGCTCCTCGCCGAGCCGCCTGTGCTGTTCGTCCATGGCGCCCACGAGGGGGACCATCCGCGGCTCGACGAGCAGGTGGCCCGGTGGTCCGGCCAGAACATTCCCGCCGCCGAGCGCGTGCCGCTGACGATCAATGACCATTGCGTCTACGTCTACACGTCCGGCACCACCGGCCTGCCCAAGGCTGCCAACATCAACCATTACCGCGTGCAGCTGATCATGCAGGGCTTCGCGGCCGTCACGAACTCCACGGCTGCGGATCGGGTCTACGATTGCCTGCCGATGTACCATTCGAACGGCGGCATCATCGCGCCCGGCATCGCCCTGATCGCCGGCGGCACCTGCATCATCCGCGACAGGTTCTCCGCGCGGGAATTCTGGCCCGATATCGTCCGGCACCGGGCGACCATGTTCGTCTATATCGGCGAGCTCTGCCGCTATCTCCTCGACACACCCGTGCTCCCCTCGGACCGGGCCCACCGGGTTCGTCTGTGCGTCGGCAACGGGCTGCGCCCCGACATCTGGCGATCGTTCCGCGACCGCTTCGGCCTCGCGCAGATCATCGAGTTCTACGCAGCCACCGAGGGGAACTGCTCCATGTTCAACCTCGACTCGGAGCCTGGCGCGGTGGGCCGCATTCCGAGCTGGATCAGGTCGCGGTTTCCGATCCGGATCGTGGGCTTCGACGTGGAGAGCGAGCAGGTGGTGCGCGGCCCCGACGGCCTCTGCCGCGACGTGCCCAACGGCGAGGTGGGCGAACTCATCGGCGAGATCATCGACGACCCGGCCAAGCCCGGCAACCGTTTCGAAGGCTACTCCGAAGGGCGGGCCACGGAGGCCAAGATCCTGCGGGACGTGTTCCGCCCTGGCGATGCGTGGTTCCGCACCGGCGACCTGATGCGGCGCGACGCACGGGGCTATCACTACTTCGTGGACCGGATCGGCGACACGTTCCGCTGGAAAGGGGAGAACGTCGCCACGTCGGAGGTGTCTGAAGCGATCGCGACCTTCCCTGCAGTCAAGGACGTCACCGTCTATGGCGTGGCCCTTCCGGGCCGGGAGGGCCGGGCGGGCATGGCCTCCATGGTGGTCGCCGATCCCGCGGCCTTCGATTTCGCCGGCTTCGAGTCGTTTCTGAAGGCGCGCCTTCCCGACTATGCGCGCCCGCTCTTTCTGCGGTTTGCCGACCACCTCGATCTGACCGGCACCTTCAAGCAGCGGAAGACCGACCTCCTGCGGGAAGGCATCGACCCGGACCTGATCGCCGATCCGCTCTTCGTGCGGCATCCCGAAACCAAGGCCTTCGCGCCGCTCGACCACGCGCTCCACGCCCGGATCGTCAGCGGCGCCATCCGGATGTGACGCGCCTTCGGGGCCGCCCGCGCTCCCTCTGGCACCGCCCTTGAAGCGGGCTCGCCATCGGCTCCGTCCGTCGTCTCCGCCCGAGCCAAGGCGGGACGGATGTCCCGATGCGGGTCAATTCGACAAGGATTGCGTGTCATGGTCGCCACCTCGCTTCCGTTCTGGATGCAGCACCCGAGCCGAGCCATGTCGCCGTTCTCCGCCGACTCCGCGATGCGGTTGGGTCCGTCGGTCGCGCCCGGCGAGCGCGGGCCCACGGCGCAGGACCTGTTCCGCGCCGACCCGGCATCGGGCCTCTCCATCGAGGTCTGCGACGCGCAGGCGGTTGTCGCCTACGAGCAGGCCTGGGGCGCTCTCGCGGACCGGGCGCTTGAGCCCAACGTGTTCCTCGAGCCGGGCTTCGCGCTCCCCGCGATCCGTCATTTTCCGCCGGCCCAGCGCCCTGCCTTCCTGCTCGTCTGGCGGGATGAGGGCGCCGGGCGCGCCGATCTTGTGGGATTGTGCGCTCTCCGGACCCGGAAGACGACCCTCGGGCTCTCGATGTCGACCGGCTGGACCCATGACCAGGCGACGCTCAGCGCGCCGTTGCTCGATCGCGACCGCGCGGGAGACGCGTTGGCGCTGATCCTCGACTTCCTCGCCCGCCGGGCCGTCGACTGGAGTGGGCTCCTGCTGCAAGGGGTCGCGCTGGATGGTCCCCTGATGACGCTCATGGCCGAGCGCGGGCTGCGGACAGCCGTCGTGGAACAGCGGGTGCGGACCGTTCTGCGCCGTCCCGAGGTCGCGGCCGGCGGCGGCGAGCGGCAGCCCGCCGGGTCCAAGCAGGCCAAGGAACTCAGGCGTCAGAAGCGGCGGCTCGCCGACGACGGCGCCGTGGCCTATCGCTCCGCCCGCAGCGTCGACGATGTGCGGCTCGCGACCGAGCAGTTCCTGCACCTCGAGGCGCGCGGCTGGAAGGGCGGGCGTGGCACGGCCCTGCTCAGCGATGCGGGCCTGGCCGCCTTCACCCGCGCGATGACCCGCCAGCTCGCCCGTTCGGGACGGTGCCGCATCGATACGCTGACGATCGGCGGCCAGCCCGCCGCGATGGGGATCGTTCTCCAGAGCGGCAACCGGTCCTTCTTCTGGAAGACCACCTACGACGAGCAGTGGAAGCGCTTTTCGCCCGGCAAGCAACTCGCCGACATGATGCGCCAGGTCCAGCTCTCCGACCCGACGGTGACCGTGACCGATTCCTGCGCGGTGCCGGACCATCCCATGATCGGTCATGTCTGGAGCGACCGGATGAGCGTTGCCGACCTGCTCGTGGCGGGTGCGGGCGTCGCGCCGGCCCGACTGCAGCGGGCTGTGCGGGTCGTGCGCTTCGCGCGGACCTGCCGCGGCGTCGCCAAAACAGCTTATGGGATCGTGCGGCGCGCGCTTCCGAAGCGCTAGCGCCGGACCGGTCTTTTCCGAGCCGGACTCGGCGTCTCAGGGGGCAAATCAGCCCATGCGCAGCGGCTGTCCAAAACGCCGCGAAAGGGCCCGGCCTCGCTTGCACCCAAAAAAGGCCTATGTTAGGTGAGCCTGCCTTAGACGTTGCAGGATGCTCGAAAGTCTTGCAGCTTCAAGGCTCAACCGCTCTGTCGAGAACCGGATGCCGCGTGTTTCGCCGGCGTCGTGCGTTCCCGTTCCTCATGTGATGTCGGTGGGAGAGAGACGACTTGGCCGCTGTGGAGACGATCGTATCCGGAATGGCGGGTCGCTATGCTCTGGCTCTCTTCGACCTCGCCAGGGACACGAATTCGATCGATGAGGTGGGCGCCGCCCTGCAGCGCTTCGTGGGGCTGATCGACGAAAGCCCCGATCTGCAGCGACTGGTCCGCAGTCCCGTCTTCTCGGCTGACGAGCAGGCGCGTGCGCTCGATACGCTTCTCGCCCGGGCCGAGATCACCGGAACCGCTGCCAACTTCCTCAAGCTGGTCGCCTCGAAGCGACGGCTCTTCGCCGTGCGCGACATGATCGCGAATTACGGCAAGCTGACCGATGCCAGCAAGAACCTCGTCCGGGCGGAGGTGACCGCCGCCGAGCCCCTGTCGGACGGCCACCTCGACGCGCTGAAATCCGCCTTGAACGATGCCACCGGGGGCCAAAACATCGCCCTCGACGTCAAGGTCGATCCGCAGATCATCGGCGGTCTCATCGTGCGGCTCGGCAGCCGCATGGTCGATGGCTCGCTTCGCACCAAACTCAACACCTTGCGCCTACGCATGAAAGAGGTCGGCTGATGGATATCCGCGCCGCTGAGATTTCCGACATCCTGAAGAAGGAGATCCAGAACTTCGGCAACGAGGCCGAAGTGACGGAGGTCGGACAGGTCCTGTCCGTCGGCGACGGC
>CAXTVD010000198.1:0-7935 GCA_964247575.1 uncultured Lichenihabitans sp. | reverse complement strand
GGTTTCGGCCGGCATGCCCCAGATCAGGGTGCCGGCGGCCTGTGCCGCGCCGGCACCCGCCGCGATGGTGGTGAGCGCCGTCGTGGCGAGCGCGAGTCCCAAGGCAAGTCGACGTAATCCCAAGACGCCCTCCAACAATGGCCTGGCCGGACGTCCGGCTGGCTTCAACTCTGCATGTCGTGTGCCGGTGGCCTGGCGGGCTGCCCCCGCCTGCGCGCTGCCCGGCCTCACGCGACGGTCTCGTTCTTCACGAACGTGCCGCCCTTCATGATCACGGGCATGTGGCGGCCCTGACCCGTGAGGAGCGACAGGTCCCGGAGGGGGTCGCCGTCCACCATGATGAGGTCGGCGAAAGCGCCCGGGGCGAGGCAGCCGATCTGGCCGGTCATGCCGATCAGCGCCGCCGCGTGGCAGGTTGTGGAGCGGATCACCTCGATGGGCTGCAGGACGCGTCCGCGGATCACGAATTCGTCCGACTGGCGCGGATGCAGGCCACCCAGCAGGTCCGAGCCATAGGCCATCGGCACTCCCGCTTCGAGCAGGATCTCGAGCGAGCGCGGGCTGCGTAGGCGCACATCGTCGATCTTGGCGACCGAATCGGGCGGCAGCCCCAGCGCGGCGCCCTCGTCGTGCAGGGCCTCGTAGGCCACCAGGGTCGGGCAGGCGATCGCGCCCTTGTCGCGCATCAGGCGGGCGGTCGGCGGCTCGACGAGGTTGGCGTGCTCGACCGAGCGCACCCCGCAGGCGACCGCGCGGGCGATGGCCGCGTCGGTATAGAGGTGAGCCGCCACATAGGTCCCGGCGTTGTGCGCCTCCTCCACGACCGCCGTGATCTCGTCGCGCGAGAACTGCAGGACGTGGATCGGGTCGGTGGGCGAGGCGACCCCGCCATTCGCCATGATCTTGACGAAGGTCGCGCCCTGCCGGAGTTCGTCGCGGGCGGCCCGCCGGCAGGCGTCGACGCCATCGCACAGCCGGCCCATCGAGCCCAGGCGATAGGTGAGCTCGTCGCTTGGCCGGTTGTCGTAGCGGCCGCGCAGGTCCGAGTGGCCGCCGGTCTGCGACAGCGCCTTGCCGCAGATGACGAGGCGCGGTCCGGAGATCAGCCCCTGGTCCAGTGCGTCGACGAGGGCCTGGGTCGCCCCGCCGAGATCGCGCACGGTGGTGAAGCCGCGGCCGAGCATCCCGGCCATGATGCGCGCGGCCTGGAACGCCACCAGCGCGTCGGGCTGCCGGGCATTGCGGCCGAGATCCACCATCGTCGCCGTCACATGGACATGGGCGTCGATGAGGCCGGGCATCAGGGTGCGGCCCCTGCAATCGATGCGGCGCGCGGTCTCGGCGCGGATCGGACGGTCGGACACCTCGGCGATGGTGCCGCCCTCCACCCGCACGGAGCGATCGTGCTCGCCTTCCGGGCTGGAACCGTCGAGCACGCGCGCATTGTCGAAGATGATGGACCCGGTCATTGGTGGGCGTCCTGCTCGCGCGGTGCGTTTCGTTTGGCGGCACGCGGCGCTGCCGCGATCTGCTCGGAGAGGATCGCCTTCCAGAAGCGCAGGAGACGCCGGTAATAGTCCGGATCGTCGCGCAGGACGGTCTGGACGCCCATGCCGCGCAGGAGGCAGAGGGTCGCGTTCAGCATCACCTCGATTTCCATGGCGTTGAGGGCGCTGTCGGCAAAGAAATGCCGCCACAACTGGTCGAGGTCGTCGTGGAAGACGCGCGTGCGGGTGACCAGGCGTGTCCGCAGATAATCGTTGTGCCGGGCGGCCGTGATCTCCTCCAGCGTCAGCATGAAGAAGCGGCCGGACATGAGCGTCCAGACCCGGTCGATGAAGTCGCTGAGGCTGAGCGACCCCTCGCGCACCAGGCCGGCATAGGTCCGGATGTCCGAACTGACCAGGGTCAGGTGCCTGTCGAACGCCTCGACGACGAGCTCGTCCTTGCCCAGGAAATGGTGACTGAGCGCGCCCCGCGTGAGCCCGGCGCGGGCCGCGATATCGACGGTCGTGGTGGCGGCGTAGCCCTTGGCCAGCAGGCAGTCGAGCGTGGCGTCCACGAGACGTGCACGGGTGGCGGCTGTGCGTTGTTCCTGGGAGCGGGCCGGCTTGCCGGCAGACCGTTGCATGGGACGGACGATAGCCGCGCGATAAAAACATGCAAGCGTGAATGTAACTGTTGACAGCCTTTCTCGGCGGGTTCAGTCTCCCGTTCGGTCAAGACTTCCTTGAGGCTGGGCAAGACGATTGTTTGTCTTTCTGCGCTTCAGGGTCGTCGGACGAGGCATCGTCATTGTTCCTGACGCTTGAGCGAAGCGAAGCACGATGCAAATTAACTCGGCATCTGCTGCCGATGCTTTGATCATGGAGCGTGTCGACGGCTGACGTCTTGATCTTGATGCTTCCACAGGGTCACCTTGACGGCAAGGCGGCGGTCGAACCCGGCGACAAAGAGGGTCACTGGTCATGGCGGAAACGACACTGGCTGCCGCGAATGTCCGGATCACGCACGACAAGGCGCGCAACATGCGCCGCTTCGTCGAGCTGATCGACGAGGCGGCAGGGCAGGCTGTCGATGTCCTGGTGCTGCCCGAGGTCGGGCTTCAGGGCTACGCCGATTTCGCTCTGCCCGGCGGCTCCAGCGAGGCCGCGGAGCAGAAGCGCTATTATTTCCGCGAGGCCGAGACGATCCCCGGGCCGGCGACCGAGCGGATGGCCGAACTGGCGCGTCGCCACGGCATGCTGATCCAGATCGGGCTCGCCGAGCGGGCGCTGCACGGCAACGCCATCTACAATTCGACCGCGCTGGTCGGCCCCGACGGGGTCATCGGCGTCTACCGCAAGCTGCACAACACCTTCGAGTTTCCCTACTTTTCGCCGGGCGAGGAAACGCCGGTCTTCCGCACCCCGCACGGCACGATGGCGAGCCTGATCTGCTACGATCTGTGCTTCCCCGAGCTCCTGCGCACCTACGCGGTCAAGGGCGCCGAGGTCGTGCTGATGTCGACCGCGTGGCCCATGCGGGAGCATGACCGGCCGACCGACTATCATGGCTGGGCCATGGACCTCGCGGCCCAGAGCAACGCCTTCTTCAACCAGTTCTGGCTGGTGGTCTCCAACCACTGCGAGAAGGAGGCCTACTCCCAGAAGGTCGACTATTACGGAGGGTCGCAGATCGTCGATCCGACCGGCAAGGTCGTCGCCTATCGCGGCGACGACGAGGGTCTGGTCATGCATCGCGCCGACCTGCAGGACGCCATGCTCAAATCCCGCACCGAGGCGTTCTTCGGGCTCAATCTCCTGCAGGACCGCCGGCCCGAGCGCTACGAGGCCGTGCTCGACCAGAGCCACCGCTACCCCACCGAGGCCCTGCAGCGCGGTGCTGCGGGCGAGCGGCAACCGGACGCCGGGCTTGAGAGGCGGTCCCGTATCGCCAAGCTCGCCCGGCCCGCCTGATCGAACCCGCGGGACATGACGGGCGCCATGATCACGACCGATGCGATCGCTGCGGCCGAGACGCTGCTCTGCCTTGGCTATATGGCGGCCGAGCGCGCGCAGATGGCCGGCAATCTGGACGGCCAGATCGCCTCCGCCGTGGCGCGACGCGCAGTGCCCCTCGCCAACACCATGCCGATGGCGAGCCGCTTCGATCCACGCCTGCCCACGACACCCGTGCCGGCCGCCCAGGAGCCCGTCGTCTTCGGGCCCGTCGACGCCCCGTATCCGCCGGACGACGAGGCGATCGCCTTCGCGCCGCTGACCCACCTGTCGGCCTGGATCGCGCGCGGGGCCCTGACCAGCCGGCGGCTGACGGAGCTCTACCTGCGCCGCATCGAGGCGCTGGGTCCGCGGCTCCTCTGCTTTGCCGTCGTGGCGCGGGATCGGGCGCTGGCCGAAGCCGACGCGGCCGACCGGCTGCTGGCCGCGGGCACGCGACTGGGTCCGCTGCACGGCATCCCCTACGGCCTCAAGGACCTGTTCGACACAGAAGGGCTGGTCACGGGCTGGGGGGCCGAGCCCTATCAGAACCGTGTCCCGACCCGGGACGCGGCGATCGTGGCGAAGCTTCGGGCCGCGGGCGCCGTGCTGCTCGGCAAGACCACCGTGGGGGCGCTCGCCTATAACGACATCTGGTACGGCGGGCAGACGCGCAATCCGTGGAACCTGAACGAAGGCGCGAGCGGGTCGAGCGCCGGCTCGGCCTCGGCGACGGCCGCCGGCCTTTGCGGCTTCGCGATCGGCACCGAGACGCTGGGCTCGATCACCTCGCCGAGCCAGCGGTGCGGCACGACCGGCCTGCGCCCGACCTTCGGGCGGGTCTCGCGGGCCGGCGGCATGGCGCTGTGCTGGTCGCTCGACAAGGTCGGGCCGATCTGCCGGTCGGTCGAGGACACCGCGATGGTGCTGGCGGCGCTCAACGGTTTCGATCCGGACGACCGCTCCTCGATCGCCGCATCGTTCAACTTCGATGCGGCGGCCCCGATCGCGGGCCTCCGGGTCGGCTATCTGCCGGAGGCCTTCGGCGAGGGCGCGACGGCGGTGGACCACGCCGCGCTGGAGGCGGCGCGCGGCCTCGGTGTCGAGGTCGTGAGCGTGTCGCTCCCGGACCTGCCCTACGGCGCGCTGATGAACATCCTCTACGCCGAAGCCGCCGCGGCGTTCGAGGAGCTGACCTTGCGCGATGTCGACGACACGCTGACCTGGCAGGACGACGGCGCCTGGCCCAACACCTTCCGCAAGGCCCGCTTCCTGTCGGCCGTGGACCATGTGCAGCTCGATCGTCTGCGCTATCAGGTGATGCTGGCCCTCGACGGCCTGTTCCGCGAGGTGGATGTGCTCATCGGCCCCTTCATGACGGGGCCGATGCTCGTCGCCAGCAACTTCACCGGCCACCCCTGCCTGCATCTGCGTGCCGGCTTCCTGGACCTCGGCACGCGGAGCCCCGCCTCGCTGGGCGCCGGCAAGCTGACCACCGGTGAGCCCGACCAAGCTGGTCGGCTGTTCCGGGTTCCGCAAGGCATCTCCCTGTGGGGCCGCCTGTTCGAGGAAGGCCCCATCCTTGCATTCGGCATGGCGCTGGAGCGCGCCCTGGGCGTCGCCTCCCTCCGCCCCGCTCTTCCCCTCTGAAGCCTCCGCTCAGCCCCGACGCCTCCACCCGAAGGACACCAGCCATGAACCGCAGAGAGTTTCTCGCGTCGACCAGCCTGCTCGGGGGGGCGGCCGTCCTGGGAACGTGGTCGCCCGCGCCGGTCCTGGCCCAGGGCGCGCCCAAGAAGGGGGGCACGCTGATCTGGGGTCATTCGGAGACGACGCAGGGTCTCGAGATCCATGCGGTCGGCGCCGCCGCGAGCCTCCGGGTTCTGCAGAACATTCACTGCTCGCTCGTCACGATCGACAAGAATTTCAACATCGTTCCGAGCCTTGCCGAAAAATTCGAGACCAGCCCGGACCTGCTGACCTACACGTTCCATCTGCGCCCCGGGGTGAAGTTCCACGACGGCAAGGCGCTGACGGCGGCGGATGTGAAATACTCCTTCGACCGCTGCCGCAACCCGAAGACCGGAGCGGTGAACTACGAGGTGTTCAACGACGTCGACACGATCGCGACGCCGGACGACCACACCGTGATCATCACGATGAAGCGGGTGAACGCGCCCTTCCTGGGCCGCATCGCCGAGAACGGCGCGGGCGCCATCATGCCGGTGGATTCGGGCGACAAGCAGGGTACGCTGCCGATCGGCGCCGGGCCGTTCAAGTTCGCCAGCCGCGAGTTCGGGCACGAGATCGTGCTCGACCGTTTCGAGGACTACTGGGAGGGGCCCTCTTATCTCGACCGCATCGTCGAACGGGAGATCACTGAGCCCACGGTGCGTCTCACCGGCCTGCAGACGGGCGAACTGCACGTCATCAACGACATTCCGGCCGACCGGGTCGAGGAAACCAAGAAGAACAGCAAGCTGCAGACCTTGTCGTGGTTTCCGCTGAACTTCGACTTCCTCAACATGAACCATGACTTCGAGCCCTTCAAGGACGCGCGCGTCCGGCAGGCCTTCGACCTGATGATCGACAAGGACCAGCTGCTGCAGGGCGCCTTGTGGAGCCAGGGCAAGCCGACGGCCTCGCCGAGCTTTCCGACGTCGTCGTCCTACGATGCGGGCCTGAAGAGCCGGCCCCAGGACATGGACAAGGCGCAGGCCCTGCTGACCGAGGCCGGATATGGCCCCGGCAAGCTGAAACTGACCTTCAAGGTCACGACCAACTATCCCTACCATGTCGAGGCGTCCCAGATCATGGCGGAGTGGTTCCGCGCGGGGGGCGTGGACATGAAGATCGAACAGCTGACCTGGGCGGACTGGCTCAGCCAGTGCTGGACCAACCGCGACTTCCAGATCACCATGATGAACTTCTTCACCCTGTGGGAGCCCGACTTTCTCTACTACAGCCTGTGGAACTCGAAGGGCGTGTTCAACTACCGCAACATCAAGGATGCGGAGATCGACACGTTGACCCAGAAGGCGCGTGAGACCGTGGACGTCCAGCAGCGCGCGGATCTCTACCGGCAGGTCCAGCAGCGCATCTTCGACCAGACCCACGACGTGATCCTGTGGTTCCGCAACGGTTCGCTGGGCGCCCAGACCAGCGTTGGCGGCCTCGACACCGTGGTGAACCCGAACGGCAGCAACCTGAACTTCCACAAGGCGTGGCTGAACGCCTGAGCGGGACAGCCGCCGGTTGCGCGTCACGCGCCGGCGCCGGGTCCGCTGAGGCCGGCGCCGTCCCATCCTTTAGCGCGAGCGCGACAGGCCGATGGTCTACATCCTCAATCGCCTGCTCTCGATCGCCCTGACGCTGATCCTCATCTCGATCATCACCTTCGCGGTCACCAACATCCTGCCAGGCGACGTGGCCATGATGGTGCTGGGAACGCAGAGCAACCCCACGGCGCTCGCCGGGCTGCGTCAGACGCTGGGACTGAACGATCCCCTGGTCGTGCAGTATGCGCATTGGATCGGCGGCATGCTGACGGGCCATCTCGGCCAGTCGCTGATGTTCAAGGTCGCGATCGGCCCGCTGCTCCTGCAGAAGATGAAGGCGAGTGCCCTCATCGTGGTCATGTCGATGGCCTTCGCGCTGGCCTTCGCGGTGCCGCTCGGCGTCTGGTCGGCGGTGCATCGCAACCGCTGGCAGGACTCGACGGCGTCGAGCGCCGCGCTGTTCGGCATCAGCCTGCCGGATTTCTTCTGGGGCATCGTCCTCATCCTGCTGTTCGCCCGCACGCTCGGCTGGCTGCCGTCCAGCGGCTTCGTGGATCCCGGCGAGGACCTCGCCTCGGCGGTCCAGCATGCCCTGCTGCCCGCGCTGGCGCTGGGGCTCGGGCTCATGGCGCATCTCACGCGCGTCACGCGCTCGACCATGACCGGCATCCTGAACCAGGAGTTCATCCGCGTCGCCCGGGCCAAGGGGCTCGGCGAACGGACGGTGGTGTGGCGCTACGCGCTCTCCAACGCCATCGGCCCGGTCATCACGGTCGCGGGTCTCCAGGTCGGCTACCTGTTCGGCAGCATCATCGTGGTCGAGACGCTGTTCAACTACACCGGCATGGGCTGGATCACCTATCAGGCCCTGCTCAACCGCGACGTGCCGCTGATCGAGACCTCCGTGTTCCTGATCGCGGCCGTGGTGATGCTGGTGAACTTCCTGGTCGACGTGCTGTACCTCGCGGTCGACCCGCGCATCCGGATGGGCTGAGCGGCGTGAAGCGCTTCCTGTCACCCAAGAGCCTGATCGGCTTCGTCATCATCCTCGTCGTGGTGGCGGTCGCGATCCTGGCGCCCTTCGTCATTCCTCCGAGCTTCGGCACCCGGATGCAGATGGCGCTGCGGCTCAAGCCCCCGACCGCCGCCCACTGGCTCGGCACCGACCAGTTGGGACG
>CAXTVD010000197.1:0-7946 GCA_964247575.1 uncultured Lichenihabitans sp. | reverse complement strand
GCCTCGAGGAGCGGCCCGGCGAGGATCCCTCGGTGGGGGTGATGCGGGCAACCATCCTGGTCGGTCCGGCGCTGATCCTGACCTCGGTGGTGCTGGCGTGCGGGTTGGCGGTAACGGTCTTCTCGGACCTGCCGACGCTGCGCCTGTTCGGCTGGCTGAGCGCCTTCGCCATGCTGATGGCGCTGGTGGCCGACCTTCTGATCCTCCGGCCGACGGTGACCGTGCTGTTGCGCTGGGCCCATCGCGCCATTCCGAAGCAGTCGGCGGCGGAGTAGGACCCCCCTCCGTCACCCGATGAGCCCTATGCCGGCTTGCGACCGGCGCAGGAGGCGCTGGATCAGCCGCGCCGCATATCGATGCGGATCGACTTGACGTCGGTCCCTTCGGGCCGGATCGAAACGGCCTGCCGGTCGCCCTTGGTCTCGACGGCCAGAACGGCCGAGAACACCGAACCCTTGACGTTGATGTTGATGATGCCGGGCGTGATCCGGCCGTTCACCGCGCCGGTGACCTGCCGCGTCGTCTCGGTCCAGGTTCCCGACAGGGCGCCGCTCGCGTCGGTCACGACGTCGCTCTCGACCTGGAACTTGTAGCTGTCGCTGGCGCATCGCAGGTCCTGGCGCAGCGTTTCCCCGCTCGGCGTGACCGAATAGGAGGCCCGGCAGCGGATCCGCTCGTTGGAGCCGTTCGAAACGGTGATAGTGCCTGTGCCCTGCCATGTGCCGCTCAGGCCCTTGAACAGGCCTTCGCTGCCGCTCTGGGCGTGAGCGGCCAAGCTCATGCCGGCGAAGGCGCCGGCGACGAGAACGGCCCGCACCGTGCCGAGGGGGCGCCCTGTGCTCTTGTGATTCATCGTGAGTTCCTGCTCTTGTTGCCAGCCACTCGAAGCCTTCGACGCGGAGAAGCCATCGAAGCGGGCCCGCGCGCGCCGCAATATTGAGGGCGCGCGACATGGTCCGGGCGAACGCCGCCATGCCGCGCGTTCCTGCCATGTCCGCCGGGGCTTGGCAATTGGACCAATCCGTCGCCTGCGGCGCCCAAGGGCGGCCGCGCCTGCGCGGTGATCGCATGGGGTACCGCGCGGTACATCTTCTGGCGCGAGGCGCTCGTTCATCACAGATACAGCTTTGCCCGGCGATGGTCGCCGGGCAGCCAGCAGCGGTCAGCGTCGGAAGAAGCGCCCGGCGTCAGGCGGCGCCGACTTCCCGGCTTCGCTGCGGCGCGACACGTTTGCGATGCGCGAGGATTATGAGCGGCAACCGCTCGGCTTCTTCGTTCGTTCGCGCTAGATTGTAGCCGTTCGCCCGGTTGTGAACGGGACCGCGGGTTCCGGTGAGGACCGAGCGGCAGAAGGACGATGACATGGGGCAGCCTTCCGTCGTGCTGATCGTCGAAGACGACGCGATTCTGGCCGACATGGCTCTCGAGATGATCGAGGAGACGGGACTAAAAGCGGTGGCGGTGGACTCGGTGGATGCCGCGCTCGACTACCTGAAGGAGCACTCGGACAACGTCGCCGCCATGTTTTCGGATGTCCGCCTCAAGGGTCCCCTGAACGGCATCGAGTTGGCCGCCTTCGTGGCCGTTCGATGGCCCTCGATCGCGATCTGCGTCACGTCCGGCGTCGCCTTGGAACGGCCCTACCGGCTGCCGCGCAACGCCCAGTTCATGCCGAAACCCTGGAAGCCGCTCGAAGTCATCTCCTTCGTCGAAAAGGCCGCGCGGCTACGCTGAGGCGGTGCGGCGCGGGGTCGAACGGTAATGATGGCGGTTCCAGGAGCGGTTTTACGGGTTTTCGGCTATTGACCGGATCGGCGATGCATCCTGCCGCGGACCGGATGCCACTTTGTCAGGCGCGCTCCATGACTCCCAGATCCTGCCTCTCCCTCGTAGCCATCCTGGCCTGCCTCGCTGCGTCGCAGGCCCGGGCCGAAGACGCGCCGGCGGCGGGCGACGTCGCGGCGGGCGAGAAGGTGTTGTTCAAGTGCAGGGCCTGTCACCAGATCGGCGAGAACGCCCACAACGCGGTCGGGCCCGAACTGAACGGCGTCATCGGGCGCCATTCCGGCTCGGTTCCCGACTACAACTATTCGGACGCCAACAAAAATTCCGGCATCACATGGGACGAGGCGACGTTCCGCGAGTACATCCGCGATCCGAAGGCCAAGGTGCCGGGCACGAAGATGTCCTTCGCCGGCCTCACCAAGGACAGCGACGTCAACAACATTGTCGCCTATCTCAAATCCTTCGGGCCCGACGGCAAGCGCCAGTAGGCGAGCCGCATCACAATGCGGCGGCGGCGGCTGAGGCAAGACGACCTGGATGAACCCGTTCGGGTCAAGGCAGGCCCTTCGGTCTGCCCGTTGTGCGACCGGGTCATCCCGCCCGGAGCACGGTCGAGCCGCCACCACCTGACGCCGAAGCTGAAGGGCGGCGCCAAGGGCGCGACCGTCCTTCTCCATCACATTTGCCACCAGGCGATCCACGCGCGCTTCACCGAGGGCGAACTCGCGCGCAGCCTCAACGGCGTGGATGCGCTCCGAGATCATCCGGACCTCGCCGACTTCCTGGCCTGGGTGCGAACCAAACCGGGCGAGTTCCACGCCCGCACGGCGACGACGACGCGCCGGCGCGAGGAACGCCGGGAGGCTCGTTCGCGCAAGTAGGGTCGGGACGTGCCGGCCTACCGGCCCGCGCCGCGGATCGCATCCACGACCTTGGTCAGCATGGCCTGTCCGTCCGGCGTGAAGACGGCGCGGTCGTTCTCCTCCTTCGCGAGGCCGGACTCCTCGAGTTCCTTGATGGCCTGCGGGTCGGCCGCGTGACCCGCTCCATCGTGCAGGACCACGTCGGTGACCGTCTCGCCGGAGGTCAACTGGTGATACGCCGCGAAGGCGAACACCGCGATGCCCTTGTCGCTCAAAGCCGTAGCCACTCGTGTCTCTCCCTGGGTTGACGCGCTCCACACGCGCCTATGGTTGTGGGGCGCACGGCTCATTCGTCCATTGCGACGCGTCGGCTCGGCCCGGCACGCCGACGAGCTCTTCAGCCCTGCTGTTTTGAGCGATTCCAGACTGTAGATCGGAATTGTTCTGATCTGGGCCTGTATAGGTTCAAAGGGTTCTAAGTTCTGTCGCTTTTTCAGAAGCAGAGCCACGGTCTTGCTTGTGTGCAGTGATGAACTGCCTTAGGGCGAGCGGGCTAGATCACGAAGAGGCCTGTCACGCCTGGGCGGGCCTGCCCGCCTGAACCGACGAGGAACGTCGTGCTTGTTGCCTATCTCATCATGCTGCGCGAGGGGATCGAAGCGGCCCTGATCGTCGGGATCGTCGCCGGCTACCTGCGCCAGACCGGACGCAGCCGCTTCATGCCGGCCGTCTGGCTCGGGGTCGTGCTGGCCGCGGTGCTGTGCGTCGCCTTCGGCATTGTGCTCAATCTCACGAGCCAGGAGTTTCCGCAGAAGCAGCAGGAGTTCTTCGAGGGCGCCATCGGGCTGGTCGCGACGGTGGTGCTGACCTCGATGGTCTTCTGGATGCGCAAGGCGGCCCGGTCGATCAAGGCCGAGCTGCACGACTCGGTGGACGCCGCGCTCCGTCCGGGCGACCGGCAGGGCTTGGCCCTGGTCGGCATGGCGTTCTTCGCCGTCGGGCGCGAGGGGCTGGAATCGGTTTTCTTCCTGCTGGCGACGTTCCAGCAGAGCGTGGGCTTCGGCGTGCCGCTCGGCGCGATGCTCGGGGTGGCCACGGCCGTGGGCATCGGCGCCGCCATCTACGTGGGAGGCGTGCGGCTGGACCTGCGCCGTTTCTTTCGGTGGACGGGCGTCTTCATCATCTTCGTTGCGGCGGGGCTGCTCGCCAACGCGCTGCAATCCTTCCACGAGGCCGGGCTGTGGAACGGGCTGCAGCAGCAGGCCTACGATCTCAGCACCATCCTGCCGGCCGACTCGGTGGTGGGGACGCTTCTGGGCAGCTTCCTCGGCTACCAGGAGGCGCCGACGCTGGGTGCCCTGCTTCTCTACGTGGCCTTTCTGGTCCCTACGCTGATTGTGTTCTTCACCCAGCCGCGCACGGCCCCGGCCGCCCGGCCGGCCTGAACAAGGAGCCGACATGAACCACCCATCTGCCTCGCGTCTCCCGCCTGGCCTGTCCTTCGCATTTCTGGGCGTGGCGGTCCTGGCCGGGCTGCTGGCGGGCACCGTCGCGAGCGGGGCGGTCGAGGCCGGACAGCCCATCGCCATCTCCGTTACCAACACGGGATGCGAGCCCGCCGCCGTGACGCTCCCGCCGGGCAAGGTGACGTTCAGGATCAAGAACGACAGTGCGCGGCGGATGGAATGGGAGATCCTCAAGGGCGTGATGGTCGTGGAGGAGCGCGAGAACATCGTGCCGGGCTTCGTCCAGACGCTCACCGCGACGCTCGACAGCGGGGACTACCAGATGACCTGCGGGTTGTTCAGCAACCCCCAAGGCGTGCTGACGGTGGCCGCCGCCGACCCCAAGACGGCGACTTCGCCGATGGATCTGGTCGGCCCGATCGCGCAGTACAAGCTCTACGTGATCGGCGAGGTCGACGCCCTTGTGCGCGACACGAAGGCGCTGACCGATGCGGTGAAGACCGGCGACCTAGCGGGCGCGCAGGCGGCCTATGCGCCGGCCCACCGCCACTACGAGCGGATCGAGCCGATCGCCGAACTCTTCAACGATCTCGATGGCAGCATGGACTCGCGTGAGGACGATTTCGCTGAGAAGGCGGCCGATCCCGGGTTTCTCGGCTTCCATCGCATCGAGAAGGGCGTGTTCGCGGACAAGTCGACGGCGGATCTGGCCCCTGTCGCGGATAGGCTGACCGCGGACACGCTGGATCTGCAGAAGCGGCTCGCCGATCTTGCGATCACCCCGAAGGCCATGGTCGGCGGCGCGGCCGAACTCATCGAGGAGGTCGCATCCAAGAAGATCAGCGGCGAGGAGGATCGCTACAGCCGCACCGACCTGTGGGACTTCGACGCCAACATCGAGGGCGCGCAGAAGATCGTCGACCTGCTGCGGCCCCTCGTGGTGAGGCGGGACCGGTCGCTCGACGACCGGGTCCGCACTAATTTCGCCAAGGTCGATGCGCTGCTGGCCAAGTACAGGGCCGGGGCGGACGGCTTTCAGCCCTACGACAAGCTGACCGACCAGGACCGCACCCGGCTCAAGGGGCCCGTGACCACCCTCGCGGAGGACCTCTCCTCCCTCAAGGGCACGCTCGGCGTGGAATAGGGATGCGGCCATGACGGATCGATCACCCCGCGGCCGCTGCCCTTTCGCCTCGCTGTTCGGCGGCGCGAAACCGGAGCGGGACGAGCCTTCCGCGGACCGGCGGAAGCTCCTGCTCGGGCTGGGTGCGGCTGGCGGCACGCTTGGTCTTGCCGGCACGGCCTCCGCCGCTCCTCCGAAGGACACCGCTCCCGCGGTCGAGAACGACGGCACGCAGGACCGACAGGCGTTCTACGGCCCCCATCAGGCTGGCGTGATCACGGCGCAGCCGGCGGCCGCCCTGTTCGTCGCCTTCGACGTCATCGCGGACGACCGCGCCGGACTGCAGCGCCTGTTCAAGGTGCTCACCCAGCGCATCAGCTTCCTCATGCAGGGTGGCGCGGCGCCGGTCGCGAGCGAACTCATGCCGCCACCCGACTCGGGGCTGCTCGGCCCGAAGGTCATCCCGGACAATATCACCATCACCGTGGCGGTGGGCGCCTCGCTGTTCGACGACCGTTACGGCCTCGCCCCGGACAAGCCCCGCCACCTCGTCGCCATGTCGCATTTCCCCAACGATGCGCTCGAGACCGGTCTGACGCATGGCGACCTGATGCTGCAGATCTGCTCCAACACGGCCGAGACCAACATCCACGCGCTGCGCGACATCCTGAAGTCCTGTCCGGATCTGCTGGCCATCCGCTGGAAGCTCGATGGCTTCCTCCCGCCGCATACGATCAAGACGCTGGGCAGGGATACGGTGCGCAACCTGCTCGGCTTCAAGGACGGCACGGCCAATCTCGATGCCCGCGACGACGCCCTGATGGACCGGCTGGTCTGGCTCGCCCCCGGGCAGGACGAGCCCGGCTGGACGCGTAACGGCAGCTACCAGGTCGTTCGCCTGATCCGCACGCTGGTCGAGCGATGGGACAGGACTGCGCTTTGCGAGCAGCAGTCGATCATCGGCCGCGACAAGGCCGAAGGGGCGCCGCTTGGCGCAGCGAACGAGCGCGACCTGCCCGATTATGCCGGCGATCCCGACGGCCAGCGGATCCGGCTCGACGCCCATATCCGGCTCGCCAATCCGAGGACCGCCGAAACGGCCGACAGCCTGATCCTGCGGCGCCCGTATAATTATTCGCGTGGGCTGACCAATGCGGGCCAGCTCGACATGGGCTTATTGTTCTGCTGCTTCCAGTCCAACCTCAGCAAGGGCTTCGAGGCGGTTCAGGCGCGGCTGAATGGCGAACCGCTGGAGGAGTATATCAAGCCCATCGGGGGCGGATATTTCTTCGTCCTGCCCGGCGTGGCGTCGGATGGAAACTACCTCGGCCAGGTCCTGCTCGAAGGATCGGCTTGAGGGTGGGGCAGGAGAAGCGCCAAGGCAAGCAGCGGTCGGGTTCGTCATGCTGGGTCGCCTGAACCACGTCGCAATCGCCGTACCCGATCTCCAGGCCGCCGCCGCGCTCTACGCGGAGGTGTTCGGTGCGGTGGTCTCGGCCCCGCAGGCGCTACCCGTCCATGGGGTCACCGTGGTGTTCGTCGACCTGCCGAACAGCAGGATCGAGCTGATCGCGCCCCTCGGCCCGGCGTCGCCGATCGAGGGCTTCCTTCGCAGCCATCCGGCGGGCGGGCCTCACCATGTCTGCTACGAGGTGGCCGATCTGCAGGCCGCGCGCGCCCGGCTCGCGGCGGCGGGCCTGCGGGTTCTGGGCGACGGCGAGCCGCGCCTTGGGGCTCATGGTCGGCCGGTGCTCTTCATCCATCCGAAGGACGGCCTGGGCACGCTCATCGAACTCGAAGAGGTCGGGCCGGCCCCGTGATGGCGCCTGGACCTCACCGCTCCCGTTCGAGGGCAGGGGGCGACGCGGCCCGGCTCGGTCCCGAGAAGACGCTGCCGGTGGAAGCCACGAGCTTGACGAGGTCGGCTTGCCGGCTCGCCCCTGTCTTGCGGAACAGGGCCTTGACGTAGCTTCGGACGGTGTCCTCCGATAGGCCCAGTACGGCGGAGGTCTCGGGAACGCCGCCGATCTCGACCAGCGAAACCAGCACCGTCATCTCGCGCCGGGTCAGGCCGTAGACGTCGGCGAGAAGGTAGGCGGACGCCGGGACCTCGAAGTTGATCGTCCGGACAAAGAGCGCCGCAACGGCTTTGTAGTACTGGCCGGCATCCTGGCGAGCGCCGCTGGTCAGGGTGATGACGTGGCCGAGCAGCGTGTTCTCGCCGTTCTTGCCGAACACGATGGAGGCGCCCTTGAGGCCCAGCCCGTCATCGCCGTCGCGGGCGCCGAGGAGCGCGTCGGCCAGCGCGGCGCGGGCCGCGGGGTCATGGGCGACGAGCCGCCCGCCGAGGCTTCGCGCGGCCGCGCCGCTCGCCAGCAGCTTGCGCGCGCTGTCGTTGGCGTGGAGGATCGTCGCCGCATCATCGAGCAGAAAGACGGCTCCTTCCAGCCGGTCGAGCGTCGCGGTGAGGCTCGACGCCTCCAGCCGCCGTCGCTCGAGGACGCGGCTGATCGCGGCGGCGCGCCGGACATGCGGCCCGATCAGCTCGAGCTTGGTCCGGACGGCGTCATCGGCGAAGCCCTGGTCCCGATGGCGGACCAGGGACAGCACGGTGATGCTGGTCGCCGTCTTTTCCAGGACCGACACGGCCACGTCGACAAGATCGCGCTGGGCGAGGAACTCGCGCGCGAACCGGCTGCGCCCGTACTC
>CAXTVD010000196.1:6947-8001 GCA_964247575.1 uncultured Lichenihabitans sp. | reverse complement strand
GGCGAGGACTTCTCCTTCATGCTGAACGCCAAGCAGGGCAACTACATCATGCTGGGCGCTGGCCGTACCGATCACGACCCGCAGGTCCACCATCCCGCCTACGACTTCAACGACGACATCCTGCCGGTGGGCGCGAGCTACTGGGCGACGCTGGCCGAGCAGCTCCTGCCGCGGGCGGGCCGATGAACGGCCCGACGCAGACCGGGCGCTTCGCGCTCGGCGACCTCGCGCTGCAGTCGGGCGAGGTGCTGCCCGGCGCGACCCTCAGCTGGAAGACCTACGGCACGCTCGCGCCGGGGCGGGACAACGTCATCGTCTTTCCCACGAGCTACACGGCCCAGCACACCGACCAGGACTGGCTGGTCGCGCCCGACAAGATCCTCGACCCCACCCGCTGGTTCGTGGTCACGCCCGACATGTTCGGCAACGGCCTGTCGTCGAGCCCCTCGAACACGCCGGACTATCCCGCTCTGGTGACGACCGCCGACAACGTGCGGGCGCAGAAGCGGCTGCTGTCGGAGGTGTTCGGGATCGAGCGGGTGGCCTGCGCCTACGGCTTCTCGATGGGCGCGCAGCAGGCCTATCACTGGGCGGCGCTGTTTCCGGACGCCGTCGATCGTGCCGTCGTGCTCTGCGGCAGCGCGCGGACGGCCGTGCACAACCAGGTGTTCCTCCTGTCCCTGCTGGCGACGCTGGAGGCTGCGCCGGAGCATCGCGGCGGTGGCCGATTCTCGGCGGAGCCGCAGGCGGCGCTGCGCGCCTTCGCCCGCATCTATGCGGGCTGGGCCATGAGCCAGGACTGGTACCGTGCCGGCCTGCACCTCAGCATGGGCGCCTCCGGCCTCGACGACTTCCTCGATACCCAGTGGGAGCCCGGCTTCACCCGTCGGGCGGCCGCGGATCTATATGCCCAGGCGCGGACGTGGATCGCCTCCGACATCAGCGCCAACGAGCTCTATGCGGGGGACCTCGTCCGCGCCCTGCAGGCGATCCGCGCCCGGGTGCTGCTGATGCCGGCCCGCACCGACCTCTACTTCCCCGTGGCCGACAATGC
>CAXTVD010000196.1:0-6937 GCA_964247575.1 uncultured Lichenihabitans sp. | reverse complement strand
ATCTGGGGGCACCGGGCCGGCAATCCGTCGGGCGACCCGGCGGATCTTGCCTACGTGCGCAAGGCCGTGGCCGACTGGCTGGGCTGAGACGCGGGAGAGAAACGGTCCCTCAGGCCGCGAGCTGCACGGCCTCGGGCAGGCGCATCGTCGGCGGCACCTCGATCACCATGATCTGGTCGCCGGTCGCCAGCTGACGATAGACCGCCGTGAGCGCATCCGTCCTGGACCTGTTCACGACGCACATCCAGATGCGGGGTGACACTTTGCGTCCGTGCAGCGCCCGCAGCGCCGCTTCGAGCGGCGCGTAATCGTGGGCGTCGTCGCGCAGATCGAGACCGACGAAGTAGAACTTCATGCCATCCTCCCGAGCCGCCCGGCATCGATGCGGTCTCCCGGTGCGTGCAGCTTCGCCGGGGCAGCTTGCCGGAAGCTGGCGCCGCCTGCTCCGCCGCCCGCTTCGCCGGCTTTCCGCTTGCCCGGCGGGACCACGGACCCGCAGTGTGGTCGCGTGGGCACGATGCGATCCGCCTCCTCCCCGGACCCAAGCAACACCACGGCTGCGCAAACCGCCCCCCTTCTGGTCCAGGGCCTGTTCACGCCCAAGCTCGACGCGGTTGCCGCGCGGAGCGCCGGGCCTAAGATCGGCGTTATGGTCGGGCCGCGGAAGCAACGGCGGCACGCAGGCGGGAAAGGACGAGGACGATGCCCGAGCAGGATGACGGCGGCAGCAGGTTCTTCGACGTGAACGCCATCGCGGCGAGCCTGCCGGCGACGGCGGCGACCATGCTGGTGGACCACTACCTGACCGACCGCGCGGCTGGCAGCGTGCGCGTGTTCCGCGTCTATCGGCCGACGCCGCCGCACTATCATGCGACCTGCGACGAGGTCCTCTTCGTGCTGTCGGGCCGCGGCGTGTTCTGGATGGAGCGGGAATCCAACCAGAAGGAGATCGGGCCCGGCGAACTCGTCATCTTCTCCCGCAATACGGTCCACGCGATGCACGCGCTCGTCGAGGAGCCCTTCGTGCTCCTTTCGGTCGATACCCCGCGGCGCGAACCGCGCGACATCATCTTCGTCGACCCCGCCCAAGGCTCGCCCGAGAGCTTCATGGCGCGCAACGCCTCGGCCTGAAACCCCGTTGAGACCTGTCATCCCGCCGTGACGTCCGGCACGCCCTCGTGCCGGGCGACGGCACCGGCACCGTCCATGCCGACGCGCCGTCGTCGGTCGGGCCTGCGGAGCCTGCCGGGGAGGCTGGTCAAAACGCGGCCGCTGGCCTAAGGCGGCCTGCTTTCGGAGCTTGGATGCTGACCACCGACCGCCCCCCATCGCCTGATGCGGAACCCTGGATCCCGGTCCGGTCCTGGGTCCTCGCCGCCTTCTGTGCGCTGGCCTTGCTCGCGACTTTTGGCGATCACGCCGCGTCGACCTGGGCGGAAGGGCTTTCGCCGTCCGGCCGGACGATCGCGCTCGCCGTCACCGCGCTGGGGAATTCAGGCTATATGTTTGCCGGCTCGGCCCTCGTCGCCGCCCTGGCTTGGTGGGGCTGCCGGTCGACGCGGGAGGCGCAGGTCCGGGCCGACCTGTCCCGCCGGTTAGAGCGGGCCCTGTTCTTTTTCCTCGTGATCGCCGCCTCGGGACTGGCGGCGCAGGTTCTCAAGCACCTCGTCGGACGCGCTCGTCCCAGGGCCGACGCGCTGAATGCCTTCGCCTTCCACCCGCTCTCCCTGAGCAACGCCTTCGCGAGCTTTCCGTCAGGTCACACGACCTCGGCCTTCGCCGCCGTCACGGCGCTCGGACTGATGACCTCCCGCGGCCGCGGGCTGCTGCTCGCCCTTGCGGTGGCGATCGGCGCGTCTCGGGTGGCCCTGCATGAGCACTATCCGAGCGACGTGCTGGGCGGCGCGGCTCTCGGCGCGGCGGTCACGTTCGGCCTGGCGAGGGCGTCCGGCCCGTCGGCCGCGATCCGAAGCGTCCGGGCCTGGCTGATCGAAGGGCGTGGTGCCGGCGGGCCCGACCGGCCTCGCGGGCGATCCGGCCACGATTGGGCCCTGGCCTTCGGGCAGGTCCTCGACAGAAACAGGCGGTGGTTCCCTCCGGCTCTCGTCGCCGGTCTGTTCGCCCTCGCGGTCCCGCCGGCGGATCTGTTCGGAAGCGAGGCGGCTGAACACGTCAAGGACAGTTGCGCGATCCTGATCGCCTTGGCCGGCCTGACGGTTCGCGCGCTGGTGGCCGGCTTCGGGCACGGTCCGCGGTCCGGTCCGCGCCTACTGGAGACGAAGGGCTTGTATTCGCTCTGCCGGCATCCGCTCTATGCCGGCAATATCCTGATCTTCACAGGGATATTCCTGATGCACGGCAACAGGTGGACCGTGCTGTTGGGCACGCTGACCTACGTCCTTATGGTTCTGGCGATCGTGCGAGCCGAGGAGGCCGATCTGCGCCATGCCTTCGGCACCGCTTACGAAGACTACCACCGGCAGGTGCCACGCTGGTGGCCCAGGGCGGTGCGCCCGATGCAGGTCGCGGGCGGGTTGCGCTTCGACCTGCGTCGCGCGCTGAACATCGAATACGGCGTGATCGGCATGACGGTCATCGCCCTTGCGGCGGCCGAGTTCTACGAGGAGATCGAGGAGCCTCTTGTGGGAGGCCAGATCGTCTGGCTTGCGTGCCTCGGAGCCCTGATCCTCGGCGTCAGCCTCGCCATCGCCAGCGCCTGGCTCGCCGGAAAGAGCCGGCTGACATCGCCTTGACCTCCGACGGGCTTCGTCTCCGAGACCTCGCCAGCACGCTGAAGGGGCCGTTCACGGCCGACTTCGCCGCCGGTTCATGCGCCGTCATCGCGGGGCCGTCCGGCATCGGCAAGAGCCTCCTTCTGCGCATGATCGCGGACCTCGATCCGAACAAGGGGACCGTTCTCCTCGGCGATCGGGTCCGGAGCGGCATGCCTGCGCCGCAATGGCGTCGGCTCGTGACCTATGTGGCGGCGGAACCGGGCTGGTGGGCCGAGAGCCTCGCCGAACACATGGCTGACGTCGCCCGCGCCCGCACGCTGATGCCGGACTTCGCGCTCGACCCGGCCCTGCTCGATGCGCCGGTGGCGCGCCTCTCCACGGGGGAGCGGCAACGGGCCGCTCTGGTTCGCGCCGCCGTCGGTCGCGCGCGCTTCCTGCTGCTCGACGAGCCGACCTCCGCGCTCGATCCGGGCACGAAGGCGATCGTCGAAGCTGCGCTGCGTCGTCTCATGGCGGACGGGCTCGGGCTGGTCGTGGTCTCGCACGACGCCGAGCAGGCCGGCCGGATCGCCGACCAGCGCTTCGTGATGACGCAAGCCGGCCTGGCGTCCGCCGCTTGAACGCGACCGTTCTCTCGCCCGTCGATCTTGCCGTGGCAGCCCTGCTCGTGATGGCCAGCGCGGCCCTGTCCGTCGCCTTGTCGCTCGGCGTCCAACGCCACTTGCTCGTCGCCGCCGCGCGGATGGTCGTCCAGCTCGTGCTCGTCGGCCTCGCCCTGCGGCTCGTCTTCGCCTCCATGTCCGTCCTGGTGACGGGCACCGTGATCGCGCTCATGCTCGCCGCCGCAAGCCGCGAGGTCGGTGCAAGAAGCCCCCGCCGTCTGCTCGGCCTGTGGCAGTACGGCATCGGGGCCCTCGCCGTCACCGCGGCGACTCTCCCCATCGCCGCCATCGCCCTTGCGACGGCGCTGCGGCCGACGCCCTGGTACGACGCTCGCCATGCGATTCCCCTGGTCGGCATCATCCTGGGCACCGTCATGAATGCGGGGAGCCTGACCTTCAATGCGATCTTCTCGGCCGTGTCCCGGGACCGCGGCGCGATCGAGGCGCGCCTGGCGCTCGGGGCGACGCGCGGCGAGGCCTTCCAGCCTTTGCTGCGGCAAGCCGTCCTGGCTGGCATCATTCCGACGACGAACCAGATGGCCGCGGCGGGCATCATCACGTTGCCGGGCATCATGACCGGCCAGGTGCTCGCTGGAATGGATCCGCTGGACGCCGCCAAGTACCAGATCCTTCTCCTGTTCGTGCTTTCGTCGGGGGGCTTTCTCGGCAGCGTCGTCGCCGCGTTCGGAGCGCTTCGACGGCTGACGGACGACCGGCACCGCTTGCGCCTCGACCGCTTGGGCCCTGCACGCCCCTGACGGGCGAAACGCCGGGCCGCCTCGTTAACAGCGCAAGCCTCCGTCACCCCGTCCGGCCGAAATGCCACAGGGGAAGAGGCCCATCGTCAGATTCGTCCGGATCGCCCGGCATCCCGTGCCGATCCCAAGGAGCTTGCCATTGTGCAGAGCGGACCGCGGGCGGTGCATGGCCCTGGGGCATCTGCGTCGCCCTCGCCCTCGGCATCACGCTCAGCATGGTGCGGCAGGCCGGCTTCAACCGGCAGAACGGTCGCAACCGGGCCCTTGGCGCTCCATCCTCGCGACCTACGCCGTCCTGGGCTGGACCGAGCGCGCGGCGCTGAACCAGGAGGTCGCCACCGACGTGCCCGTCCCGCGCAGTCGCGGCGGCGGCAAGACGGCGGCGATCGGCGCGACCGCGCTCGTGCTCCTCGGCGGCCGATCTGCAGCTCGGCCTGACCCACGGCTGTCGCAGGGGTTGTCACGGCGGTCGCGGTGCTTGTCCGCGCGAGAAAAGCGCGGTGGACGACGCTGAAGGGCATCTCCTGGGCGGTGCTGCCGCTGGTGGCCGGCTTGTTCGTGCTGGTGGAGGCGTCGATAAGTTGATCGCGGGGGATCGGTCTGATCGCCAAGTTCTGACACCGACGGGCCCGCGCCGGCGTCCCGCGTGCAGGGGAGCGCACCGACAGCGGGCCGCAGCGTGAGGGATCAGGGGTGAAGCACCCAATTTCTCGAAAGGCGGCCGACGAGCCGCCTTTCTTTTTGACGAGCGGCCCGTCAGGCCTTCGGCAGGATCACCTTGTCGATGACGTGAATCACGCCGTTGGTGCAGGCAATGTCGGCCTTGACCACCTTGGCGCCGCTGACGGTCACGCCATTGGTCCCGTCGACATGCAGTTCCTCGCCGCCCACCGACTTCGGCGACATCGTCTTGCCCGTTACGTCAGCCGCCATCACCTTGCCGGGGAGGACATGCAGGGTGAGGATCTTGACGAGTTGATCCTTGTTCTCCGGCTTGATCAGGCTCTCGACCGTTCCGGCCGGCAAGGCCTTGAAGGCGTCGTCGGTCGGTGCAAAGACCGTGAAAGGACCAGTACCCTTCAGGGTCTCGACGAGACCCGCCGCCTTGACGGCTGCGACCAACGTCGTAAATGAGCCCGCTGCAACCGCGGTGTCGACAATATCGTGCATCGAATCGGACATGATGAGCCCCTCATTGCCTCAACAACACGCCGTTTGGACGGCAGTTGAGATAAGATAACGCGAAGACCGAGTGAGAAAGAAACCTCGCTACGCCTATGCAATATTGGTCCACGAAGAATGCGAACAAGTGCGGCAAATTAGGTTACATCATTGTGACGCCACCCTGCGCAGCGAAGGCCACATTACGGAGTGCCGTCAATGCGAATGCAAGGCCAAGCGTAGCACCATGGCCACGCCGCCGACCGTCAGGACGCCGCCGAGCCAAAGGACGACGAACCAGACAAGCTTTCGCGCGACAGATGTCCTGCGGGGATGCTCAGTGATAGTGCGCACCGGCCTGGACCTTTCCTCGGAAAACCCAATAGCTGAAGCCCGAATAGATCAGGATCAGCGGGATCAGAACGGATGCCCCCGCCAGGATGAAGAGCTGGCTCGCCCGGGGAGCCGCGGCCTGCCAGATGGTGATGTCCGGCGGCACGATCAGCGGGTAGACGCTGATCCCAAGCCCCACGAAGCACAGGCCGAACATCGCAAGGGCGCACAGGAAGGGCGTCAAGTGATGCTCGCGCAAGATGCCGATGCGAAATCCCACGGCCAGCAGCGCCACAAGGAGCGGGACCGGGCTGGTCAGGAGGATGCCAGGCCAGCCGAACCAGCGGTGCAGGAAGGTGGCGTTGAGGAAGGGTGTCCAGAGGCTCACGACGATGATCAGAGCCAAGGTCGCGATGCCCAGGGCGAGAGCCTGCCGACGGGCTCGGCGCTGCAACGAAGCATCCGTCCGCCAGATCAGCCAGCAGGATCCGAGCCAAGCGTAGCCGATCACCACCGCGACGCCGCAGAGGAGGGTGAACGGGGTCAGCCAGTCGAACCATCCCCCGGCATAGTGACGGTCGACCACGCGGATTCCCTGGAGAAGCCCGCCAAGGGTCAGTCCCTGGCACAGCGCCGCCACGGTCGAGCCGCCGAAGAAGGCGAAGTCCCACAGTTTGCGGCCGAGGGCACTCTCGGCGCGGAAGCGAAGTTCGAAGGCGACGCCACGCAGGATCAGCCCGAACAGCATCCCGAAGATGGTCGGGTAGAGCGCGGGCATGATCACGGCATAGGCCAGCGGGAAGACGGCGAACAGCCCGGAACCCCCGAGCACGAGCCAGGTCTCGTTGCCGTCCCACATGGGCGCGATGGAGTTCACCATCGTGTCGCGGTCCTCCGATCCGCGCTCGGCCGCGAAGAGGATGCCGACCCCGAGGTCGAAGCCGTCGAGCATCACATAGGCGAGCACCGCAAAAGCGATGAGGCCCGCCCAGATCGTGGCAATGGTCTCGGCACTCATCGGACCGTCACTCCGCCGGCTGCATGGGCGCTTGGCCCATGCCGGGCGGCACGGCGCCGGGCAGTCCAGGATGGATCCCCGCGGTCCTGATCGGCTTGTCCGTTTGGATATCGGGTTCGCCGACGACCGGCGGCCGGGACATCATCCTGAGAATGACGGCGACACCCGCTCCGAACACGACGAAGTAGACCACCGCGAAGATGGCGAACGACGTTGCGATCCCCGGCAGCGCGATGGGCGACACGCTGTCGGCGGTCCGCAGCACGCCGT
>CAXTVD010000195.1:0-8042 GCA_964247575.1 uncultured Lichenihabitans sp. | reverse complement strand
GATCTTCATGACGATCGAGGACGAGACGGGGGTGGCCAACATCATCGTCTGGCCGAAGGTGTTCGAGACCATGCGCGCCGCCGTCATCGCCGCCCGGATGGTCGCGGTCACCGGCAAGCTGCAGAATCAGGCGGGGGTCATCCACGTCGTGGCCGACCACGTCGTCGACATGAGCGGGGCGCTCGCCGCGCTATCCGAACGGGGACCCGCGCTCACCGATCTCGCCCGCGCCGACGAGGTCAAGAAACCGCAGGCCGCCGCATCCGGCAGACGCGGCCCCGGTGCCGAATTCGGGCTCGCCCTCGGCTTTCCCCTGGCGGCCGACCGCCGCACCGCATCGCAGGGGACCCAGGTCGCCACCGTCATGCCCAAGGGCCGGAACTTCCAATAAGGCGACCGCCGGCCCCAGGCCGCACGCCGGTCCGAATTCGGCCTGATTTGTTTCGTTTGAGGCGAAGCTGGATCGGGCATGGATCGCACGCTCCCGGTCGTCTGGTCGCGGCGTTCGCGGGCCGCTACCATCCACCGACTCCAGTTCCGGGGCAGGACCTCGTTCACATGCTCCAAACCGCCTTCGTTGCCGCCCGCGATCGTGGACGACTTCAGGTCATTGCCGGCGTCCTCATCGGCTACGGCTTCGACAAGATCGTCCACAGGCTGGGGCTGCGCTATGTCGCCCGCTTTGCCCGGATCACGAAGGTGCCCGTCGAGGTGACGCGCCTGCCGCGCCCGCAGCGGGTGCGGCTTGCCATCGAGGCCCTTGGCCCGACCTTCATCAAGTTCGGGCAGATCCTCGCCAGCCGTCCCGATCTTCTTACCCCGCAGTGGACGAGCGAACTCAGCAAGCTGCACCGCCAGGTCTCTCCCGTATCCTGGGACGTGATCCGGCCGCAGCTCGAAACCGATCTCGGCGGCTCGCCCTTCGACATCTTCGCCGAGTTCGACTCCGAGCCGATCGCCTCGGCCTCGATCGCGCAGGTGTACCGCGCCCGGCTGCAATCGGGCGAAGAGGTCGTCGTGAAGGTCCTGCGCCCGGGCCTGCGCAAGATCGTGGAAGCGGATCTGCGGCTCATGGCTCACGGCGCGCGCATCGTCGAGAACGAGTGGCCCGAGATGCGGCGCTACCGCCCGCAGGAGCAGATGCGCCACCTCGCGCACGGCATCGGCGGCGAACTCGACCTCATGAACGAGGGCCGCAACTGCGAGCTTCTCGCCTCGCTCTTCCTGGACCGGGACGACATCGTCTTCCCGAAGGTGTACTGGGAATGGACCTCCGAACGGGTGCTGGTCCAGGAGTTCATCCACGGGACCTTCCTCAACGACGCCGAGGGTCTCCGGGAGTCGGGCGTCAACAAGACGGTGCTTGCCCAGAAGGGCACCGACGCCTTCCTCCACATGGCCCTGATCGACGGCGTCTTCCACGCCGACCCGCATCCCGGCAACGTTCTCGCCTTGCCCGGCGACCGCATCGGCTTCATCGATTTCGGGATCATCGGCCGCCTCTCCGAGCGCCGCCGCAACCAGCTGCTGGTGCTGATCGGCTCCATGCTGAAGAAGGATGCGGACGGCCTCATGGCGGTCCTGCTGGAGTGGAGCGGGGCAAGCGCGCCCGACCTCGCCAAACTCGAAGGCTCCGCCCATTCCTTCGTCATGCGGCATTCCGGCGTGACGCTCAATCTCGGGCTGGTTCTGACCGACTTCATGGACATGGCCCGCGAGAACGACCTCGCGATGCCCACCGACCTCGCCGTTCTGTTCAAGGGGCTGATCACCGCCGACGGCGTCATGCGCCAGCTCGACCCCACCTTCGACCTGTTCACGGCCGCGGCGCCTACCGTCCAGAAGACGATGGAGGCGCGGTTCTCGCTCGGCGGGATCAAGAAGAAGCTGGAGTCGGTCGGCGCAGGGCTGTTCACCGCCGCCTCCGACCTGCCCAGCCTCGTCCACCTCATGCTTGTCCGCCTGAAGCAGGGCAAGATGACCGTGGAGATCGAGATCAAAGGCATGGACAAGCTGGTACACGGGATCGAGCGGGCGGCCGCTCGCGTCGCCGTCGCGCTCGTGGTGGCCGCTTTTTCCATCACATTGGCGCCGCGCCTCATCGATCTCGGACGCCCCGTCTTTGCGACCCTCAGCGTGATCGTCTGCGTGATCGGCCTGGGGTGGCTCGCCCTCCTCAGCCGCAAACGGTAGCGCTTCATTCTGGTGGCAAGGCTTTTGCGAGCCGCTTCCCCCATCATCCGTGGGCCTCGTTGCCGCCCCGGTGAACGGAGACGGCCTTCGCCGGACGCGCGAGGGACGGCAGACTTCGGCGGCAGGGCGGCTGGCGGGACGGGTCGATGGCGGACGAGGACGCGAGCATCCCTTTCGACCGCTCGATGAACGCAGGGTCGGACGCCGTGCAGATCGTGTCGCCGCTCGTGCGCCGGCTGATCGCCAACAATGGCGGCCCCTTCACCTTCACGGGCACCTGCACCTACCTCGTGGGACATGGCACGGTGACGGTGATCGACCCCGGTCCCCACGACCCCCATCACCTCGAGACCCTGCTCGCAGCGCTCAAGGGCGAAAGCGTCGCGGCCATCCTCGTGACCCATACCCACAAGGATCACTCGCCGGGCGCCGCCGCCCTCAAGGCTCGCACGGGGGCGACGATTGCGGGCTGCGCGCCCTATGCGCCGGCCCCCGCCCCCTCGGGCACGGACCTTCGCGCCTCCGACGCCTCCAACGATCTCAGCTACCGGCCCGACCGCATCCTGCACGAGGGCGAGACGCTGTCCGGCGACGGTTACGACCTGATCGCGGTCGCGACGCCCGGCCATGCCGCCAACCACCTCGCCTTCGCCCTGCCGCAGGAGAACGCCCTGTTCTCCGGCGACCATGTGATGGCATGGTCGACGACGGTCGTCGCGCCGCCGGACGGCTCGATGCGCGCCTATATGGCGTCGCTCGACAAGCTTCAGGCCCGGCGCGACGCGATCTATTGGCCCGGCCACGGCGGTCCGGTGCGGTCGCCCCAGCGCTTCGTCAAGGCCCTGGCGCTGCACCGGCGGCACCGGGAGGGCGCCATCCTGCGTCGTCTCGGCGCGGGCGATACGGCCGTGGACACACTGGTCGCCCGGCTCTACGCCGATCTCGCCCCGGCCTTGAAGGGCGCCGCTGCCATGTCGGTGCTGGCCCATCTGCAGGATCTCGCCGAACGCGGAGTCGTCTGCGTCGACGGCCCGTTCGGGACCAGGGCCCGCTTCACCCTGGCCTGATCGCCCGCCGGTCACTCCGCGTCGACGGCGTCCTCGAGATCGGACAGGAAGGAGACGATCCGGGCCGCGTTGGCGCCGAGATCGCCGCGGCCGAAGCGCGCTGCCGACCGCATGTCGACGCGCGACCGATCCGGAGGCAGGGCCGCCACCCTGATCGTCACGTCGTCGCGAAAACCCATGATGGGCGTGCGCGCCACCGCGTCAATCGTTCCAGGCCCGATGGCGCCCGCGGCCGGCGGATGGCTGGACAGGACACGCCAGTGCCGCGCCCTGACCAGCTTCAGGGCTGCCGCGTAGGCCGCGGCGGGCTGCGCATCCAGCAGGGCGGGCTGAACGTCGGGATAGGCCGCGGCCTGGGCGCTGCGTGTCGCGGGAGAGGGCGGCTCGTGCAGGAGGCCGTCGCGGGCGGCGAGGGCCGTGGCTGCGAAGCGGGGCGGGTCGACCAGGTCCGTCGAGATGTCGTTGATGAGGGGAAGGCGATAGGCCCGGGCGGCGACATAGGCCGGGCCGCCCAGCAGGAGCAAGGACAGGGCGACGCCCGACAGCATGGCGGGAACGCCACGCCGGCCCGTCCGCCAGATCACCACCGCGGCCGCCGCCGCCAGCAGAAGGGCCACGAGCGCCAGGCCAAGGCCACCCCCGAGCAGCGCGAATGCCGCCGGCGCCCGCAGCCATCCCGCATGCGACGACATGACGGCCGCCAGAGCGCAGGCGAGGCCGAGAAGGGCACAACGTCGGCTCCAGAAGGCGGACCGTGCGGGCGGGTCCTCGTCGACGGCCCGCCTCACGCCAGCCGCTCCACGAGATCCGGCAGGTCGGCGACGCTGGCGATGACGTGGGTCGCGAGCGGCTCCAGGACGTCGCGGCCCATCGGCCCGCTCAGCACGGCGACCCCGATGGCGCCGGCGAGGCGCGCGGCGTGCAGGTCGTGCGGCGTGTCGCCCACCAGCATGACATCCCGGGGCGGGACGTCGAGGGCTGCGGCGAATGCGAGCACCATGCCGGGCCCGGGCTTGCCGCCATGTCCCGAATCATAGCCGGCGATGAAGTCCATGTGGCCGTCGAGGCCGAGCGCGCGAAGTTGTGCCCGGGCGCTGGCCTCGGCATCGTTGGTGGCCAGACCCAGCGCCAGGCCCCGCGCGGCCAGGGACGCGAGAACGGGGGCAAGGTCTCCGACGGGCATCAGCTCCCGCAGAGTCTCGACCGCAAACGCCGCGTCGAGGTCGTTGACCAGCGTCGGGTCGTCCCGGCGTTTCAGCGGAACGCCCCAGCACGCGGCCAGATCGGACATGGTCCCGCCGACCAGCACGGAGGTGGGTTGCAAACGGCACTCCGCGATGACGTAGTGCGCCAGATCGGCGAGGTGCTCCATGAGGGCCTCGTCGCCCGCGCAGAGCCGCCGCAAGACGGAAAGCGTCGCCCGTCCCCAGGTCCGCTCGAAGTCGACCAGGGTGCCGTCCTTGTCGAAGAGAACGCCGGCCAGCGGCATCTGCCCATCCCGTTGCGCGTTGTTCCAGCCGAGCGGCGGCCACCCGAGAGGCAATAGCATTGCAGCAACGACGAGGGGAACACGTGGCTGCCGGCCAGCGCGCCGAAGCCGGCCCGCGATGGCGATGGACCACCGTCGCCGCTGCGCTCGGGCTAGCCCTGGCCGGTTGTCAACCCGCCCAGGCCGTGCCCCTGCCGCCGCACCGGCCGGCGGCTACACCGGTCGAGCCCCCCCTTCCGCCGCCCCGCCCCCCGGTCCAGGGTCCGCCCGCGCCGCCCCTGTTCGGCCCGCCGATGCCGGACCGGCGCCCCCCATCCCCGGTCGCCGGCTCGCAGCAGCCGGCCCCGCCGGCCGCAACGGCCGACGCGGAACACCTCTGCGCCGACCTCTTCATGAGCCACACGGTCGTGGCACGGGCGATCGCGCCCGTCGACGGCCCTGGCGGCTGCGGCATCGCGGCACCGGTCGAGCTCTCGGCCGTCACGATCGGGCCGGGCAGGCAGATCGGCCTCGCGCCCCCGGTAACGGTCAACTGCCCGCTCGCGCGCGCCTTTGCCGGCTGGGTCATCGAGGACCTCGTGCCCGTGTTCGACAAGGCCGGCCTGCCACTGTCCGGCTTGGTCGACACCTCCGGCTATGCATGCCGGGGACGCAACCGGGTCGTCGGCGCGAAGATCAGCGAGCACGGCTTCGGCGATGCCATCGACATTGGGGGCTTCGCATCCGGCAAGGGAACCATCGGGGTGAAGGACAGCCGCGCCGAGGTCCTGGGCGACATCAGGCGGACCGCCTGCGCCCGCTTCGCCACGGTGCTCGGTCCGGGCTCTGACGGGTATCACGAAAGCCACATGCACGTGGACCTCGCCCCGCGGCGCAACGGCCTGAAGCTCTGTCAGTGGACGCTTCCCTGAGGCGGCACAGACCCGGGTCGAGCGCAGCCGCTGCCCCGTCCCGAAACACGGGGCTGCATCCCGGCTTAGGAGTTTGTTCAAGTTGCACGGCCAGCCTTGAGGCCACGTTCACCACATCTCCAACGACCTGACCTCAAGAGAACCCGATGACCAAGACCTCTCTCGGCACGGCCAAGCCGCAATCGGAAGAAGCCCGCGACCTGCAGGCCCGCCTCTATCGCGAGATCGGGATCTCCGCCGTCGCGGCGGCCCTGCGATTCACCAAGCAGCCGGACCCGGGCAAGCCCTGCGCCGTCCAGCATCCGCTGCCTGCCGTGCTGCGCAGTGACGACCTCGCGGCCTGACCGGGTCGAAATCTCCCGAAGTCGGGCCACCTGCTGCCGTGGCTCTGTCCCGGCGATCGGGACCACCCCTCGCTAGGAGGCCGCCTGCAGCGCCGGCCTCGACCCCACCGCCCGATGCTCCTGTGCGCCCGCTGCACGGCCGGCCTCCTCGTGGGCCACCCGCACGCAGGTCTCAAGGGCCTCACGTAGCGAAGAGGTGTAGTGGTCCGCCCCGATCACCGCCCGCAGCCGCTCGTCCTTGAGGACCTGCGCTTCCGCCGGCCAGAGCCCGACGAGAATTGGCACGCCCGGTAGGCGCGCATTCAGCCGGCGCACGAGGTAGTGGAGCGCGGCTGGGTTGCCCTGCAGCTCGAGGTAGCTGATGCACACCATGGCGATCCCGCCGACGTCGAGCTGCGCGATGTTCTCGCGCGACGCAGCATCGTAGGACGCGCTCCTCGCCCCCAGCCCATGCTTGCCGAGAAGCTGGACGAGGATCGTGGAGGCCGCCTCGTCGAGCGGGCCGCGACCCGCGAGGCACAAAATGGGCTCGCCGGTCCGCCATCGCGGTGCGAGCTGTTCGTCGACCGGGGCGGAGGCGTCCGAGGCCGCGGGCGTCGGAACATCCCGCTCGGCCTTCGAGGCGACCCCCTCGGCCTCCGCCTTCTCGCTCGGATGCGGGTCGCGGTCGTCATGGGGAGCGAGATCCTGGACCATGGAGCGGACGCTGCGCTTGATCGTCTCCAGCTTCTCCTCCCCCAGAACGCCGCGGGCAGCGTCGTTGGCGGCGAGTTGCAGGCCTTTGAGCGCGACCTCGTCGTAATAGGTCGTTAGCGAGCGCTCCTTAAGCAGCAGCTCGGCCTGCTGCAGCGCCTCGTCGGGGTCGTCGGCGAGCATGCGCTGGTAGAAGTTCTCGACCGGCGTCAGAGCCGGCCGGTCGCCGAGCAGGACGTCGAGGAATTCGAGCCGGTCGACATAGCGGCCGAGGACCACGAGGCAGAGGGTGAGGGGCGTCGACAGGATCAGCCCGATCGGCCCCCAGAGCCACGCCCAGAAGATCGCGGCGATCACGACGGCGGCGGGCGACAGGCCCGTGGAATGGCCATAAACGAGCGGCTCGACCACCTGGCCGGTTACGCCCTCGGCCACCGCGAACAGGCCGAGGGTCCAGAACACCATGAACCAGTGCGGGTCCACGGCCGCCGCGAGCGCGGTCGGCAGCGCGGCGGCGATCACGGGGCCGACATAGGGAACGAAGCGCAGGATCGCAGCCAGAATGCCCCAGAGCAGGGGCGAGGGCACGCCGATGAAGAACAGGCCAAGGCCGACCACGGCGCCAAAGACGGCGTTGATGCCGAGCTGGGCGAGGAAGTACTTGCTCAGCCGATGAGCGGCGTCGTCCATGGCGACGGTCGTGCGATGCAGGTCGCCCGATCCGAACAGCCGGATCAGCCGGTCGCGCAGATCCTCCTTCTGCATGAGAATGAAGACGGCCACGATGAAGATGATCAGCGCGCTCTCGAACGGCGCGAGGATGGGCTCCAGGACGGTCTTGGCCAAGGTGAGCGGGTCGGCGGAGGGCTGCCGGATCTCGACGGGGATCGGCTTGGGCTCGGCCGGGGCCGCTCCGTCCGCGGCGGCCGTCGGTTCTGCAGCGGGACGGGCGGTCGTGCGCTCCAGCCGCTGCCCGAGACTGTTGGTGAGAGCGCCGAGACGCCCGACCGTCATGCCCTGGACGGCCTGGATCTTGGTTTCGATCGTGGCGGCGTAGCTCGGCACGTTGCTGGCGAGCCCCGCCACCTGCACCCCGATCAGGCCCACGATCGCGCCGATGGCGCCCAGGCCGATCAGCACCGCAACCAGCACCGAGAGCACATAGGGCACGCGAACCCGCCGGAGCAGCTCGACCAGCGGGGACAGCACGAAGGACAGCAGGATCGCCAGCGTGATGGGGACGAGCACCTCGCGCCCGAGATACAGGCCGGCGACGACCACCACCCCGGTCGCCAGGGTCAGCAGGCTGTTCATCCCGGGGAGCTGCGGCGGCGTGAGCTGTGGC
>CAXTVD010000194.1:0-8050 GCA_964247575.1 uncultured Lichenihabitans sp. | reverse complement strand
GCGCGCAGCTGGCTGGAGGACAATCCGCTGATGATGTTCGTGGTCTCGCTGTTGGCTGCACCGAGCAGCGAAAGCGACGAGGCGAAAAGACCGCTGATGGCGGGCTTGGAGATGGCCTGGATCTGAGAGGAATGCAGCACCTGCAGGTCGCTTGTGCTGAGGGCGGCGATCTGGGTTGCGCTCAGCGTGGCCATCTGAGCGGTGGTCAGAGCAGCGGCATCGTCCGTGCTCAAAGCATTGATCTGCGCGGTCGTCAGACGAGCGGTCAGCGTCAGGGAGAGATTGGCAATGGAGGTCATGACTTCGGCTCCGCCTGCACGCTTAGGAATTAAGAAGAAAAAGACGATGTGACGAGAGAAGCCGTCGCGACTGCCTAAACAGCTCGGAACGACGACTTCTCAATCAGACATGACATCGTGCGCCGTGTGGCGTCATTCAGAGGTAATCCTCGGAACGACCAGCTCGCGGAGGCAGCTCATCTGCCTCGTAACAGCGCAATGTGAGGCCAGCAGGATCGGCCGGACTTACTCAAACACTGTCGCACACAGACTTTAATGAGCGGTTGCAGCCGGCGCGTTCTCTTGCGGGTCGGCTCAGGTTGCGACGGCTTCCGAGCACTTGGGCCGGTCAAATCCGGCTCTTGGCGCCTCCCCCGTTGGGAAGCCGTCAACCATCGGCACGGATTGCCAAGCTGCCGACCAGCCTGGCACAAGGCCATCCCCCGTATGGTGGCCCGCCATTGTTGCTGGAGCCGAGGCGAGCGTCATGACCATCGTACCGGGCCCGTTTGCCGCGGCCCATGTGGAGGCTCCGGCGGGCGATGCGGCGGCATCGCCGCCATGGCCCCTCAACCAGAGCGCATCGTTCGAGGTCTGGCCCGCCTTCGATCCCGATCACTTCCTCGACATGAACCCAAGCTTCGTCCGCCTGGGTCCGGACTGCGCCTGGTGTGTCTTCTGCCGTTATGCGCGACCGGCGCAGCCGGGTCGGGGCTCCCTGTGGGCCGTCCGGGTCGACGGGGCCATGCGGCCCATCGGCCAGCCGATGCTGCTGATCGGAAGCGGCATCGACCCCCGCATTGTCGCGCTCGGCGACCGGGTGATGCTCTTCTTCGCCCTTATCGAGCGGGATGCCGACGACATCGTCACGGGATCCTCGATGGCTCTGGCCGACTACGCCGTTCAGGGCGACACCTGGACGTGCCAAGGACTGTTCCAGCTACCGAGCCGACCCGTGACCGGTCAGCAGTCGGCCGACTCGCAACAGGGGTGGGAAAAAAACTGGGTCCCCTTCCCGGTCGACAATGGGACGGTCGGGCTGATCTATGCGCATGACCCCTGGCACGACCTCACCCTGGACGTCGGACCGGGCCGACCGCCTCACCTCACGGGGGTGGAGAGTGGTCAGGCCGTCACGTGGGACTACGGAACCGCACGGGGTGGCACGCCGCCTGTCCCTTACGACGACCACAACCTGATCACCTTCTTCCATTCCGCGCAGGTGCTCGGCAGCCGGCGGGTCTACCACGTGGGGGCCTGCGTCTTCTCGGCCCAGGCGCCATTCGCGCCCGTTCTCTCGACGCGCGAGCCCATCCTGACGGCGGCCTACAGGACCGGCGCCGAGCGCTTCGGCTGGGCCTTTGCCGGCAGTGTCGTCTTTCCGCTCGGCGCGGAGCGGACGCCGGACGGCTATCGCCTTCTCTGTGGGCTCGATGACGGTGAGATCGGATCGTTTCTGGTGCGGTCCGACGCCCTTGCTCCTCGCCTGACCGCGATGGAGCCGGGCGGGGCCGGCGTGGTCCACGATTACGCCGGGCATGCGGCCCGTCTTCCGCCGAGGCCGCTCGTCTACGTGCCCGATGCCATGGCCGACCTTCCCGAATGGCCGATGGTCCACTTTCTCAAGGTGCTGGCCGGGCGTGGCCGGACCTTTGTCGATGTCGGCTCCCGAATCGGCTTCTACACGATGGGTCTCGCGCCCGGCTTCCGGCGCGTGGTCGCCTTCGAACCCTCGCCCGTCGCCTATGGCTGGCTGACCCGCAATCGCGCCCTGAACGACTACCGGCACGTCTCCTGCGAGCACGTGGCGCTCGGCGATGGCGTCGAGAGCCACGCCACCAGCGCGCCCGACATCTGGTCGGTCGAAGCCCTGGATGATCGCGGGCTGACCGACGTCGACCTCATGACGATCCGCGCCGGTGACTCCGAAGGCGCCGTTCTGCGCGGCGCGCGGCGAACCATCGCGGCCAGCCGGCCCGTCATCCTGATCGACGCCGGGAGAAAGCCGGACCGGCGCGAGGCGGTCGCGGCGCTGATGGAGGAGATCGGATACGGCTTCGAGCCGATCTTTCCCCGCGCTCCCGAATGGGTCCTTTGCCTAGCGAAGGAGCGACGGCACGACTTTGCATGGTTCGTGTAGGGGCTTCGCGCCGGCACGGGGGGTGCAACGGCCGCGAAGGGGTCTTGAAGCGTCACGGGCCCGAAAAGACGCGCGGAGGCCTGTCCCCTGCCGGATCCGGCCCCGGTCCTCCCAAGCGCTTTGCGGTCGGGCAGGCACCGGGTTCGATCCCTCACTTGCTTGACCCGGGACGCGTCTTTGCTCGATCTTCAAGGCTGATCCTCTCTCCCGTTGCGGGCGGAAGGCGCAAGACGGGGATGGGGCGTGATGGGCAGAGCTCATCCGGCCTTCGGCCCCATCTGTCCTGCCGGGAAGAGGTCACAAGAGACGGATCGGTCCACGCAGCCTGATGTGAGTGGTCCGGCTGGCCGGCAAGCGCTCGGAGCGCGGCTCGCCTGATGGGGTTGCCCGGATCGGGCTTGACGGAGGCGGCGATGGTCGAGCGCGCAGTGGAGCGGATCATCTTTGCGAGCCGGTGGCTGCTGGCGCCGTTCTGCCTGCTGCTGGTCCTGGCGCTGCTCGGGCTGCTGCTGAAGACCATGGAGCACGTCTACCACTACGCCACACGCTTCGTAGAAGAGACCGAATCGGGCGTGATCCTCAACACCTTGTCGATCGTGGATCTGACCTTCACGGCCTCGCTGCTCGTGATCGTGATCTTCTCCGTCTACGAGAACTTCGTCTCCCGCATCGATGCGAGCGACCATCGCGACTGGCCGGAATGGATGGCGTCGATCGACTTCACCGGGCTGAAGCTCAAGCTGATGTCGTCCATCGTGGCGATCTCAGGCATCCAGCTTCTGCGCAACTTCATGAACATGAGCGCCGTCAGCGACCGCGACATGACCTGGTCGATTGTGATCCACCTGACCTTCGTCGCGTCCGGACTGCTGCTCGCCCTCACGGACCGCGCGTCGCACGGCAAGCACGAGACCTGACCGCGGCTACTGGGCGACGAGCACCTGCCGGCAGACCTCAGGCAGCTGCGCCATGGTGAGGGGCGGCTTGGGCTTGGCGTTCGGGTTGATCCTGGGATGCAGGACCGAGTCGCGGAACCACGTCGCGAGGCTGGCGTCGCACCCGTCCCCGGGCGGGACCGGGTCCTGCGACTGGCAGCTCGCCTCGCCCGCCGGGCACTTGATGCGCACATGGAAATGATAGTTGTGCCCATACATCGGGCGCACCTTCGTCAGCCAACTCCGGTCTCCCGTGGCCTGCTCGCAGATCGCCTTCTTGATCGCGGGATTGACGAAGATCCGTTCGACCTCGGGCTGCTGGGCCGCCGCCTTGATCAGGGCAAGATGCGCGGGCGTCCATTTCGTCGGATCCACGTCCAGCCCGTCGGGCCGGACCACGTTGGTGGCGGACATCATCTCGCGTTCCTCGCGCGTCAGCTCCCGGGAGGGCATGGGGGTCAGCCAAATATCCGCGTCGAGCCCGATCTGGTGGGACGCATGACCGGTCAGCATGGGGCCGCCGCGCGGCTGGGACACGTCGCCGACCAGCAGGCCAGGCCAGCCGTTGATGTCGGGAACCTCCTTGGCGAAACGCTCGAGGAAGGCGATCAAGGCGGGGTTGCCCCAGTTGCGGTTGCGGGACAGGCGCATGACCTGCCAGGCCGGCCCGTTGATGGGGAGCGCCTCGGCGCCGGCCAGACAGCCATGGGCGTAGAAGCCGATCGAGCGGGCCTGGAGGTCGGCCGGCGCCATCACCCGGCCGAAAAGCTGCTTGGCCGGAAGATGCGGGTCGGACGGATTGGCGAGCGGGGGCAGGGGCTGCGGATGCAGCGTGCCCATATCCTGCGCCAGGGCGGATCGCGGTCCGACGAGCGCGATCAGGCCCATCACCAAAGCCCAACCCAGAACTCGCATGCGCATGATTCCATCCCGGCTGGCGACAAGGTCAGCTCTGCCGACCGATCGCGGAAACAAGATGGCGGCCCGTCTCCGTCCCGGAACCGGCCGCAGGCCTCCGTTCAGCGCTGGCCGACGGCGACCTGCTCGGCGAGAGGCCTGAAGGCGGCCACCACCGCCGTATAGACCTCGCGCTTGAAGGGGATGATCAGCTCGGGGAGCTTCTCGATCCGCTCCCAGCGCCAGTCGTCGAATTCGGGCTTCTGCCCGCCGGCGGGGTGGTGGATGTCGATCTCCGACTCGTCGCCTTCGAAGCGGAACGCGAACCACTTCTGCGTCTGTCCCCGGAACCGCCCTTTCATGACACGGCGGGAGATGTCGGTCGGCAGGTCGTAGCTCAGCCATTGCGGCGCTTCGGCAAGGAAGGAGGCACTGGAGACATTGGTCTCCTCGCGCAGCTCCCGCAGGGCGGCGTCGTAGGGCGGCTCCCCCATGTCGATGCCGCCTTGCGGCATCTGCCATTCGTAGCCGGGCGCAGGTCGGTCCGTCGGCGAGCGCCTGCTGCGCCGCCGACCGATGAACACCAGACCGGCTGGATTGAACAAGGCGATGCCCACGCAAGGGCGATAGACGAATTGCATGCTCGTCGACCTGAAGGACCAGAGATTGGCTTCAGTCTCACCGCTTTCCCGGCCAGTCCCAAGCAAATTTTCGTGCAACGCACAATCGCGGCTGCGGCACGAGGGACGGGCGGGCTTGCAGGGGCCCTCCATGCCGTCCAGAACCGCGGCTTGGTCGGACCCGAAAGGACAGCCCTCATGCGTTGCAACCTCTGCGGATGCGACCGTTTCACCGACATGCCCAAGCGCCCGCAAGTCCGCTGCGCCGGGTGCGGATCGCTCGAGCGAACACGCGTCGCCGCGCTGCACGTCGCCGACCTGGCCCTGCCCCCGGGCAGCCGCATTCTCCATTTCGCGCCGGAACGCGGACTGAGCGCCATGCTGCAGGGTATCGGCGGGGAGGACTACCGGGCGCTCGACATCGAGCCGGGCCACTATCCCTTCGCGGCCGTGGAACGCTTCGATCTCTGCCGTGACGGGTACGGGCTGCCGGCGGCAGGCTGCGATCTGATCGTCCACAATCATGTGCTGGAGCACATCGAATGCAACTACGCGGCGGTGCTGCTGCTGCTGGTTCGGGCTCTCAAACCAGGGGGGACGATGCTGTTCAGCATGCCGATCCTGCCCGGGCCCTTCACGGACGAACTCTCCGACGGCACGCCGGACGAGAAACGGGCCAAGTTCGGCGACATGCTGCATGTGCGGCGCTTCGGGGCCGACTTCCTGCAGCAGACGATCGGGATGCTGTTCACGATCCCCGACCGCTACGACCTCACCCGCCGGTTCGATCCCGAGGTCCTGCGGGAGGCCAACGTGCCCGAACACCACTGGCACGCCTATACCGGCGCCACGATCTTTCGGGTCGGCCGAGGCGACCTGCGGGTCTGACCCGGGGTCGACCTTGCCCGTTCAGAGCATGGCGAGCGCCTGCTTGCGCTTGGGCGGGGGAAAGGCCTGATCCAGGAGGGCGAGGTCGGAGGAGTCCAGCGTGATCGCCTCGGCCGCCGCGTTCTCTTCGACATGCTCGGGGGTCGAGGCCTTCGGGATGGCGATCACCTGGCCCGACCGGATAGCAAAGGCGAGGGCGATCTGCGTCGGCGTCGCGCCATGCTTCTCGGCCACCGTGAGGAGCGCGCCCTGGCGCGGCAGGCGGCCCTGCTCGATGGGCGTGTAGGCCATCACCGGCATAGCGTGCCGGTCCATCCAGGGCAGCAGGTCGAATTCCGGACCACGCCGCGTCAGGTTGTAGAGGATCTGGTTCGTGGCGCAGGCCTGACCGCCGGCCTCCATCAGCTCGTCGAGGTCGCCGACATCGAAGTTGCTGACGCCCCAGGCCTTGATCTTCCCCGCCGTCTTGAGCCGCTCGAAGCCGTCCACCGTCTCGGCGAGCGGCACGTTGCCTCGCCAGTGCAGAAGATAGAGGTCGAGGGCCTCGGTCCCGAGCCGCTGGAGGCTTTGTTCGCAGGCCAGACGGAGGGCCTGCCGCCCCGCGTGATGCGGATAGGCCTTGCTGACGAGGGTCACCTGATCACGGCGACCTGCGATCGCCTCGCCCACGAGCCGCTCCGAGGCGCCCTCGCCATACATTTCCGCCGTGTCGATCAGGGTCATGCCGAGCTCGATGCCGCGCTGAAGCGTGGCGATCTCCGCCGAGCGGGTACGGCGGTCGTCGCCGATCTTCCAGCAGCCCTGACCGAGCGCGGACACGGACGGCCCCGAGGGGAGCGGGACCGTGCGTTTCGCCAGGGGGCCCTGCGCCGTTGTCAAAGGGAAACCTTGCCGTGCTCACCCGCCTGCTTGGCCGGCTCGCCCGTGAGCATGGCTTTGGCATAGCCGAACACCAGCACCATGCGGCCGGATGGGTTGTCCCAGTACTCGGCCTCGTCGATCTTCACCTTGATGAGCGCGATGTTGGGGTCGTCCACCCCCTTGGGGAACCACGCCCGCGCTGGCTCGCTCCAGTGGGCATTGATCGCCTCGCGGTCGGTGGAGATCTCGGCTTCGCCCCGGAGGGCGACGTAGGACGACTTGTGCGGGTCGGAGAAGGTGACGACCGTTTCGCTGTCCTTCTCGAGGTCGTGAACCTTGCCCGACCCTTCCCCTGTGAGGAAATAGAGATGACCGTCGAACTCGACGTCGCTCACGGCCATGGGCCGGCTCCGATACTTTCCATCGGGCCCACGCGTCGCCAGCATGGCAATCCGGAGGTCCTTGATGAGGTCGATGACCTTCCCCTGAGCGTCCTTGTCTGTACCGGCCATGATCTGCGCTCCCTTTGCTGGAGGGCAAATCCGAGTGGGGGCTCAGCGGTTCCAGGCGGACGAGCCGGCTGTCCTCAGTTGTGATCGTCCGGCAGCACGGGCATGGGCAGGAGAGGGATGCCGTCGTCCAGCAGAGCCTCAACCTCGTCCCGGCTCGCCTCGCCATAGATCGAGCGCGCAGGTCCGTCGCCCTCGTGGATGCGCCGCGCCTCGATCGCGAAGGCCCGCCCCACATTTTCGGACTTCTCCGTGATCTCGCGATGCACGGCGCGGAGCATGTCCCGCAGGTGCCGCTCCTTTTCCGACAGGAGGGTCGCCGGCTGCACCACGGCCGGCGGTGACGCGGCCTGACCGGTGGATGGCAGGGCGGCCGGAGACGGATCGCCGGCCGGCGGCTTGATGTCCTGCCTGCGGCGTGAGGTTAGAACCGACGGCGCCATCAGGGCCTTGCCGACCTTCGACGATCCGCACATCGGGCAGGCAAGCTGCCCACGCTTCTCCAGCCCGTCGAAAGCCGCACTGTCCTGGAACCAGCTCTCGAAGGGGTGATCGTTGCTGCAGACGAGCGCGTAGCGGATCATGATGTCCTAGGCCGCGAGAAGCGGATCGAGCTGCCCGGTCTCGTCGAGGTCGTAAAGGTCGTCGCAGCCGCCGACATGGCGATCCCCGACGAAGATCTGGGGCACGGTCGAACGACCGTTGGCCCGTTGCGCCATCGCCCTGCGCCCCATTGGATCGCCCGTCACGTCGACCTCGGAGAAGGGCACCTGCTTCCGGGTCAGAAGAGCCTTGGCGGAGGTGCAATAGGGACAAAAACGCGTCGTGTAGATTGTGACCGGGCTCATCACGATCCCCTTTGAGCGATCACAGGTTTATATGGCGATCCCTCCAGGGCCCGCAACCCGAGCGAAGACGACAA
>CAXTVD010000193.1:0-8054 GCA_964247575.1 uncultured Lichenihabitans sp. | reverse complement strand
CGTTGCGCTGACGCGCGAAGCCGTAGCCGATGCGGAAGAAGCTGCGCGGCCGCCGGCCGAGCAGGTGGGCGACAGCCACGATGTCCTCGGAGGGGACGCCGCAGATGGCCGAAGCCCATTCGGGTGTCCGGCTCGCCAGATGCGCTTCAAGCCCCGCCGGATCGTCGGCGTAGCGCGCCAGATAGGCCCGATCGGCGAAACCGTCGCGGAACAGCACATGCAGGATGCCGCAGGCGAGCGCGCCGTCGGTGCCGGGCCGCACCAGGAGCTTCACGTCGGCCTGACGCATCGTGGCGTTGTCGTAGACGTCGACCGCGACGATCGGCACGCCGCGGGCCTTTCGGGCCTTGATGGCGTGGGTCATGACATTGACCTGCGTCACGACCGCGTTGGTGCCCCAGAGCACGATGCAATCGGACTGATCCATCTCGCGCGGGTCGATGCCCGTCATGCGGCCGTGGCCGACCTTGTAGCCGGCCCAGGACAGGGCCGTGCAGATCGTCGAATATTGGTCGGAATAGCCCTTGGCGTGGCGAAGGCGGTTGATGCCGTCGCGTTGCACCAATCCCATCGTGCCTGCGTAATAATAGGGCCAGACGCTCTGGGCCCCGTGCCGCGCCTCGGCGGCGAGAAGGCCGTCGGCGGCCCGGTCGAGTGCCTCGGTGATGGCTATGGGGGTGAACTGGCCGGATCCCTTGGGACCGGTTCGCAGCAATGCTGTCGTCAGCCGGTCGGGATGGTGCACGCGCTCGGCGTAGCGCGCCACCTTGGCGCAGATGACGCCGGCAGTGTAGCTGTTCTCCGTCGCTCCGTAGACGCGGCCCATCCGGCCCGGGCCGAGCACCTCGACCTCCAGGGCGCATGTGGAGGGGCAATCGTGCGGGCAGGCGGTAGCGCGGCGAAGGCCTTTCAGGGGAGCGTTCAAGGGCTTGGACCCGTCTCTTCAGATGCGGCCGGCGCGCCGTGCCAGGCGGGCCTCCACGAGCCCGAGAGCATCATAGACCAGCACGGCCAGCAAGCCCACGATAACACCGCCCTGCAGGATGAAGGCCGTGTTGGAGGTGCCGAGGCCCGCCAGAATCACCTCACCTAACCCTTTGGCGGCGACCGTCGAGCCGATCGTGGCGGTGCCGATGTTGATCACGGCCGACAGGCGGATACCGGCAAGAATAACCGGCAAAGCCAGCGGCCATTCGACCGAGACGAAGCGCCGCCAGGGCCCGAGCCCCATGCCACGCGCGGCATCGATCACCGGGGCCGAGACGCCATCGAGCCCGGCGATCGTGTTCTCGAAGATCGGCAGTAGCCCATAGAGCACCAGAGCGATGAGGGTCGGCTTCAGCCCGAAGCCGACGAGCGGAACCGCGATCGCCAGCACGGCCACCGGCGGAAACACCTGGCCGACATTCACGATCGTTCGGCTCAGCGGCAGGAACTCGCGCCCGCCGGGTCGCGTGACGAGGATGCCGAGCAGAACCGCTACGACGGCGCTGACGCCTGTCGACACGGCGACGAGCGCGATGTGGTCCAGCGTCAGGTCGAGCAGGCTTCCCTGGTCGTAGATCGCCGGGGCACCGTTCTCGGTGAGAGGTCGCAGCAAAGGCGCGAAAAGGTCGGGTCGCAAAACCAGCAGCAGGAGCAGCGACAGCGCGGCAAGACGGATCAGGAGGGCCCGCGGTGAAACGTGCGGCAGCGCCGTCGGCACGCCAGACACCGACCGCTCCGGGCTCGCGCTCGCCGTCACGTCGGCCGTCCGGCGCGCGCCAGGACGGCCGCCAGCGTCACACGACGGGGCACGCCGTCGGGCCCGACGACCGGGAGGCTGTCGGTCCGACGCTAGAGGAGCAGACCCAGGATATCGCGAAGGTTGGTATCGTCGGCGACGGGAGCGACGCCGGCAGGGACGTCGGGGCAGATGGAAACGTCAGGTTCGCCGGTCAGATCTGCGACGGTCTGGAGCGAGAGGAGTTGGAACGGTCTCTCGGCCCGGCCCATGAGCCGCTCGACATAGCCCGGTGCGGGTCGGGACAGAAGTTCGGCAGGCGTCGCATATTGCAGGAGCCGGCCGCCGTCCATGACCCCGATGCGGTGGCCGAGCAGGATCGCCTCCTCCATGTCATGCGTAACCAGCACGATCGTGATCCCGAGCCGCCGCTGAAGGGCGATCAGATCCGCCTGCGCCTTGGCGCGGATGATCGGATCCAAAGCGCCGAAGGGCTCGTCCATCAGCAGCAGTTTCGGTTCGGCCGCCAGCGCACGGGCCACACCGACGCGCTGTTGCTGTCCGCCGGAGAGCTCATGGGGGAACTTGCCCGCGTAGGTGGCGGGATCGAGGTCGAAGAGGCCGAGCAGGTCCTCGACGCGCCGGGCGATCCGCGGCCGGTCCCAGCCCAGCAGCGTCGGCACGGTGGCGATATTACGGGACACGGTCCAATGCGGGAACAGCCCATGGCCCTGGATGGCATAGCCGATGCCGCGCCTCAACTCCTCGCCGCCGACGGTCGCGATGTCGCGTCCCTCGATGCGGATCGTCCCGGACGTCGGCTCGATCAGGCGATTGATCATCCGCAGCAAGGTCGACTTTCCGCTTCCGGAGGTGCCGACCAGCACCGTGACGCTGCCGGCCTCGACCGTCAGCAACACGCCGTCGACCGCCAGCGTTGCGCCGAAGCGCCGCGAGACGGCCTCGATCTCGATCATACGGGGATCCTCCGGACGGCATCGGCCGCCGCATCCAGCAGAACTCCAGCCGCGAAGGCCAGCACCACGGTCGGCACGGCGCCGAGCAGCACGAGGTCGACGGCGGCCTGGCTCGTGCCCTGGAAGACGAAGGTGCCGAAGCCGCCGCCGCCAATCAGCGCCGCGACCGTGACGAGACCGATATTCTGGACCAGCACGATGCGAATGCCGGTGAGGATCACGGGCGACGCCAAGGGAAGTTCGACGGTCCGGAGCCGGCGCGCCTCGCTCATTCCCATGCCGCGCGCGGCATCGACGGCGTCGCGCGGCACGCCGTCAAGCCCGATGGCCGTATTGGCGACGACCGGCAGAAGCGAATAGAGGAACAGCGCCAGGAGTGCGGGCGCGGTTCCGATGCCGCGGATTCCGATCTCGCCCAGCAGCGGCACGCGCGCTGCGAGGATTCCAAGCGGAACCATCATCAGGCCGTACATGGCGATGGAGGGGATCGTCTGGACGACGTTCAGCACCGGCAAGGCGACGCGACGGAGCCTCGGAGCACGCGCGCAGGCGATACCGAGAGGCACCCCTACGGCGATGGCCGCCAGGAGAGAGCCGAAAGCCAGCTGGACATGCTGAAGCGCTTCGGCCCAGAAACTGTCGCGATGCGCCCGATATTCTTGAAGCAGCGACAGTCCATCCCACCAGCCCGAAACCAGCAGCACGACGAGCGCCAGCAGAACGGCCGCGAGCAGCGCCACGCGCGACCGAGGACCGATGGCCAGGCGCGCAGCGCCATCGGCCGCCATGACGCCATAGGCCAGGATCAGGAGCCAGAAGCCGGAAGCGAAACTGACGCGGGCGAAACTCTGTTTCGTCGGCACGAGCGAGGCGGGAACGAAGCCCATCAGCCCCGCGAGGCAGGCCAGTGCCGCCAGGGCCAAGCCCAGCCTCAGCCCCGGCGACAGACGCAGGGCTCCGAGAAGGCCGAGGGTCAGCAGGATCGCGCCTCCGACGGCAGCTGCCGTGGGGGGCAGCGACGCCCAGAAAGCGATGCTGCGACCGGCCGCGATGCGGTTGGGCCTAAAGGTGACCAGCGGCTCGAGCAGTGCCACGGCGGTCAGCGCCGCCGGGATCACGCCGACCCGGTCGAGCCAGGGACGCCGCAAGCTGCGGACCTCCCCGGCCAGTCTCATTTCACGAAGCCTTTGGCTCTGAGATAGTCCTTCGCCACATCGGCAGCCGGCTCGCCGTTGACCTGAACGCGGGCATTCAGCTCCTGCAGCGTCTTGAGATCGAGGCTGGCGAAGATCGGCTTCAGCAGGTCGGCGATCTTGGGATTTGCCTTCAGCACGGCGTCACGGATCACCGGCGCCGGCTCGTAGACCGGCTGGACGTTCTTGTCGTCGTCGAGGACCACGAGGTCGGCAGCCTCGATGCCGCCATCCGTGCCGAACACCATGGCGGCATCGACCCCATCGGTCTTCTGGGCAGCGGCCTGGATGGTGGCGGCCGTACCGCCACCCGACAGGACCAGCAGCTGGTCGGGCTTCAAGGTGAAGCCATAGGCCTTCTGGAACGCCGGCAGCGCCGCTGCGCTGTTCACGAATTCCGCCGAGCCGACGAGCTTGACGGTGCCGCCGCTCGTGACCCATTTGCCGAAGTCGCTCATGGTGCGGACGTTGTTCGGCGCCGCGACGTCGCTGCGCAACCCGATCGCCCAGGTGTTGTTGGCGGGCGCGGGCGTCAGCCAGTCGAGCTTGTTGGCATCGAAGTCCAGGGACTTCACCAGCTCGTAGGCTTTGGCGGCATCGTGCCAGGCTGCATCTTCGGGCTTGTTGAAGAAGAACGCGCCGTTCCCGGTATATTCCGGGTAGATGTCGACCTCGCCGGAGGTGAGAGCCTTGCGGAGGACCGGCGTCGTGCCGAGTTGGATCCGGTTCTTGACCGGGATGCCGCCGGCCGTCAGGGTTTGCGCGATCATGGAGCCGAGAAGGCTCCCCTCTGTGTCGATCTTGGAGGACACGACGACATCGGCGGCCTGCGCCCCCATCGCCGGCACCCCGGCCAACAACGCGCCCGCGACCAGCGGCTTGAGGAACGAGATCATGCGGCTCTCCTGAGACCCGAATTCGGACGGCTCGGCCTTCCGTGCGGCCCCTTGCCGGGGCAGGACTACACGAGGCGAACCGGCCGACAAGTCCTGAGTTCACGATTTTTATAGCTAAAAACGATGAACCCCGGACGGATCTCGTGCCTTGCCCCAGTGTGCGTCGAGGATCAAGCTGACAGCGCCACAGGGTCGAATGCCCCAATGAAGATGCCGAAGGCCAAGGTCAAGAAACAGGTTGCGGCGCTGCCGGTCAGGGTCGACGCCAACGGACAGACGCATGTCCTGCTGATCACGTCGCGTGAGACCAACAGGCTCATCGTGCCCAAGGGCTGGCCCATGAAGGGCCGCAAGGATCACCGCGCCGCCGCGATCGAGGCGCAGGAGGAGGCGGGCGTCATCGGCCGTGTTCACAAGAAGTCGATCGGCTCCTACACCTATTGGAAGCGACGCGCCGGTCACTTCGACCTCTGTCGCGTCAAAGTTTTCATCCTCGAGGTGCAGCGTCAGCTGCCAGCCTGGCGCGAGAAAGGCCAGCGCCACACCGCATGGATGCCGGTCAAAGACGCGTCCGAACTGGTCGACGACACCGGACTGATCCCGATCCTGCGGCGCCTGCCGGAGGTGTGGCCGCGTCGCGCGGCCGCAAAAGCATCGATCTCCGCTTCGAAGACGTCGTGAGGCCGAGACAAAACCGGCCTTTACTCGTCGCGGTAGACGCGCTCGCGGCGCTCGTGACGTTCCTGCGCCTCAACCGACAAGGTTGCGATCGGCCTGGCATCGAGCCGGCGCAGCCCGATGGGGTCGCCGGTCTCCTCGCAAAAGCCGTAGGATCCATCGTCGAGGCGAGACAACGCGGCGTTGATCTTGGCGATCAGCTTGCGCTGTCGATCCCGCGCGCGGAGCTCGATCGCGCGATCCGTCTCCGACGAGGCGCGATCGGCAATATCGGGGTGATTTTCGTTTTCGCTCTGCAGGTTCGACAAAGTCTCGCGGCTTTCGCGCAAGAGTTCATCACGCCAATCGATAAGCTTACGCCGGAAATACAAACGCTGGCGTTCACTCATGAAGACTTCGTCTTCGGTCGGCCTGTACCCTGCTTCGATGGCATCCGATAGTGTCATGAGTGCCAAGCCTCCGGCGCATAACTGCACCCTTGCGGCGAGTGGTTGCCACGAGGAACGACCGGACGCAAGAGGATCTTGCTTGGCATTGCGGCGAAGGGTTGCATCCTGGCCAAGATTCTTGCCCATGCAGGTCCGGAAGCAACAGCCCCGGCCGGCCTGAGCGTCCAAATGACCCGAGTCAAACACGGAGACGGCATGAAGAGACGGCTGATCCTCATGCGGCACGCCAAGGCCGAAGCGGCTTCGGGACAGGGCGACCATGGGCGCCCTTTGTCGGCCCGTGGCCGGGCGGAGGCGCTCGAAGCTACGCGTCGCATGGTGGCTCTGTCTCGACCCGATGCAGCGCTGGTGTCGGACAGCCGGCGAACGCGCCAAACATTAGAGAGCGCGGCGCCGGCCCTGCCTCCTGCCCTTCCGTGCCGGTTCACGCGCGCCATCTACGGCGCTTCCGCCGCGGCTATTCTCGCCGAGGCCCAGCAAACGTCGGACGACGTCGGCTGCCTCCTCGTCGTCGGCCACAATCCTGGCATCGGCGACCTCGCCCGCAGCCTCGCCGGTGACGGCCGCGCTTCGGACCTCGAGACCCTCGGCGAGGGCTTCCCGACCTCCTGCTTCGCCGTTATCGACGTCGAAGCAGCGACCTGGGCCGATCTCGGCGCGCCCGGCCCACGAACGGTCGGGCTCGTGACGAGAGCCGAGGTCTGACGTGGCCTTCGAGGTCTTGGGTCTACTGGTGGGCCTGCTCCTCAGCCAGCCCGGCGTCCTGGATCCCCTCCTCTCGACCGACATCGCGTTTCGCCCGCGCGAAAGAGCGGTCAGCGACTGGCGGTGGCAGGCGGTTCGGAACCTCGACGCCTCGCCGGGCGTGCGCGCCAACATCCTCGTTGGCCGCGATCCCGCCGTCGTGACACGCTGTGTGCGGTTGAACAATTACTGGTGCATCAAACGCGCCGGTTGGGTGGGCGAGATCGCTGCCGATGCCGACGGCCATGTCGCGTTCCGTTCGGCGGCCGACGGCGCGACCGTCGCTGCCCTGCTGCTGCGCCGCTATTACGTCGTCGACGGTCGCCATTCCGCTCTCGCGATCGTGTCGCATTGGGCTCCTGCCTCCTGCGGCGATGCCTCGTCGGTGTCGCGGCGCGGGTTCCGAACGTCACCGAGCGGCCTTGCCTCGCATGGCATCGGCGGAACACTGCGGTCGCGATGGCTTGCCGCCCATGGCCACCGCGTCGGTGCCGTCGGGCGAGGGAGGATGCGGGTCTCCCGTGTGCCGGATCGGCTGATCGGCTCCGCCCTCCCCGCCCCGACCATCGCGCTTGGCCTCGGCTCGGCGCCCATGAGCCTGTCGGCCGCCCTGCCCGACGTGCTGGCGGGAGGCGCCGCCCCGGCCGCGGTGACGAGCCCCGCCTGCTCTGGCGACACGGCGCGTATCGCCAACTACGCCGCCAAAGCGGCAGCCGGCATTTCACCCTCGACGACGGCGGACCTCGGATTGTTCGATGCCGCCGGGGTGCCGACACCGAACCTCGCGCACCTGATGCGCAATATGTCAGCCGTCGAGATCGGGCCGCTCGGCGCTTCCACGGGCCTCGTCGAGACGGCCGTCACGCAGGCCGCCGCCGTGGTGGCGGCGCGGCGCATGGCTGTGCCCGGCCCTGGCGCCGCGCCCGCGCGCCGCATAGATGAGGGCCGCCGCCCGGAACCCGCCCCTTGAGCCTCCTCACCGATCTCGCCTTCGAGGCCCGCGTCACCGCACGGAGCGTCGCCGATTACGTCACCGGCAACGGCCTGCGCCTCGGCGTCACGGGCCTGTCGCGGGCCGGCAAGACGGTGTTCATCACGGCCCTCGTGCAGGCCCTCACGGTGCGGGGCGCTCGGCTGCCGGTCTTCCGCGCTGCAGCCGAAGGGCGGATCACCCGAGGTTTCCTGCAGCCGCAACCGGACGATGCCGTGCCGCGGTTCGCCGTCGAGGATCACCTGGCCTCGCTCACGGTCGAACGCCGCTGGCCGGAATCCACCCGGCGCATTTCGGAACTGCGCATCACCATCGACTACGAGCGCCGGGCGGGCTGGCGCGCGGGACCCGCATCGCTGACGCTCGACATCGTCGACTATCCCGGCGAGTGGCTGCTCGACCT
>CAXTVD010000192.1:0-8161 GCA_964247575.1 uncultured Lichenihabitans sp. | reverse complement strand
TGATGGTGCTGATCCTCACGCCGGCGCTCGACGGGCTGAAGCGCGAATGGCGGGAAGCCGCCTCCATGCTGGGCGCGAGCGGTCCGCAATACTGGCTGCGCATCGCGCTGCCGGTGCTCTGGCCCAGCCTGCTCGGCACGACGCTCCTGCTCTTCGCCAACTCCTTCGGTGCCATCGCGACCGCCTACGGGCTCACCGGCAGCTCGCTCAACATTGTCACGATCCTGCTCTACGCGCAGATCCGGGGCGACGTCCTGCACGACCAGAACCTCGGCTACGCCCTCGCGCTCGGCATGATCCTGATCACGGGCCTCTCGAACGCCGCCTATATCGTGCTGCGGACGCGCAGCGAGCGGTGGCTGCAATGAAGGCGGACCGGATCGGGGCGTGGCTCGCCGTGGCGGTCGGCGCGGCCTATTTCGTGGTCCCGCTGATCGCGACCTTCGAGTTCTCGCTCCGCATCAACCGGGGCACCTACAGCTTCGACGCCTACAGGATCGTCTTCGCCGATCCGCATTTTCAGGCCTCGTTCCTGTATTCGACGCTGGTGGCGGTGGCGACCATCGTCGTGAGCGTGCTGCTGGTCGTCCCCACGGCCTACTGGCTGCAGCTCAGGCTGCCGCGGCTGCGACCGGTGGTCGAGTTCGTGACGTTGCTGCCGCTGGTGATCCCCGCCATCGTCCTCGTCTTCGGCTATCTCCGCATCTACAACTCGACCTCGTGGCTGCCGATGACGAGCAACCCCGCTGCGACGAACGTGCTGCTCACCTTCGGCTATGTGACGCTGGCGCTGCCTTACATGTACCGCGCCGTCGATACCGGCCTGCGGACCATCGACATCCGCCGCCTGACCGAGGCCGCCCAGATGCTGGGGGCGGGCTGGCCCACCATCCTGTTCCGGGTGATCTTTCCCAATATCCGGTCGGCCATTCTCAGCGGCGCCTTTCTCACCTTCGCGATCGTCATCGGCGAGTTCACCGTGGCGAGCCTGCTGGACCGCCCGGCGTTCGGGCCGTATCTGCAGCTCGTCGGCGCCAACCGGGCCTACGAGCCCTCCGCCCTCGCGATCATCGCCTTTTTCGTCACCTGGGCCTGCATGGGTCTCATCCAGCTGCTGGCGCGCGACCGGATGCGCGCGGCCGCATGACCAGGACCCGCAAGGACCCCCGCCCATGACCTTCCTGGAGATCCGCCACCTCAAGAAGGCCTATGGGGCCCACCATGTGGTCCATGACTTCGACATCGCCATCCAGCGCGGCGAGTTCATCTCCTTCCTGGGACCGAGCGGCTGCGGCAAGACCACCAACCTGCGCATGATCGCCGGACTGGAGACACCCTCCAGCGGCACGATCCTGATCGACGGGCGCGACGTGACCCATCTTCCGGCGAACCAGCGCGACGTCGGCATGGTGTTCCAGTCCTATGCGCTGTTTCCCAACATGACCGTGGCGGACAACATCGCCTTCGGCCTGAAGGTCGCGCGCAAGCCGGCCCCGGAGATCCGGGCCCGCGTCGACGAGATGCTGGCGATGATCAAGCTCCCGCAGCTGGCGACCCGCTACCCCTTCCAGCTCTCCGGCGGGCAGCAGCAGCGCGTCGCGCTGGCCCGCGCCATCGCGAGCAAGCCGCAGCTCCTGCTGCTGGACGAGCCCCTCTCGGCCCTCGACGCCAAGATCCGCGTCTCCTTGCGCGAGGAGATCCGCAACCTGCAGCGCGCCCTGGGGATCACCACCATCTTCGTCACGCACGACCAGGAGGAGGCGCTGTCGATGTCCGACCGCGTCGTGGTGATGAGCGAGGGACGGGTCGAGCAGCTCGGCACCCCGTTCGAGATCTACAACCACCCGCGCACGCGCTTCGTGGCGTCCTTCGTCGGGACGCTCAATCTGCTGTCGGCGCGCATCATCGACGCTGAGGCCGGCCTCGTCTCCGTCGCCGACCAGCCGGTTCGCGTCGCCCCGACCCGGCCGTTGCCGGCGGGGGAGACCTGCATGCTGGCGCTCCGTCCCGAGGCCATCACGATCGGGACGCCGGTGGTCGGGCAGAACCAGATCAGGGCCATCATCGAGGAGGTCAGCTTCCTCGGGGCCCTCGTGCGGATCCGCGTGGGCTTCGGCGGGCAGGCCGTGATGCTGGACACCTTCAACTCGCCCAGCAGCCCGCCGCCGGTCCGCGGCGAGACGGTGACGCTCAGCGTTCCGCCCAACGGCTTCCAGGTGCTCGCCGACGCCGCCGCGGCGGCCTGACTCGACCCGGTTGCCGGGTCAGCGGCTGAGGCGGGCGAAGGCGGCCAGCGTCTCGTCGCTGACGTGGTGCTCGATGCCCTCGGCATCGCGCTCGGCGTTCTCCGCCGATACGCCGATACTCTTCAGGAAATTGACCACCGTCGTATGACGCGCCCGTGCCGCCTCCGCCAGGCGCTCGCCCGCCTCGGTGAGGTGCAGCGTCCCGTATCGTTCGCCCCGGACAAAACCTTCCCGCTTCAGGCGCGAGACGCATTTGGCCACCGTCGCCTGGGTCACGCCGAAACGGCAGGCCAGATCGACGGAGCGCGCCTCCCCCTTCTTCGCGATCAGGTCCGCGACCATCTCGACGTAATCCTCGAGCAACGCGGTGCGACGGGCTTCGCGAACGCGCCTGAACCCTTCGGCCTGATCGGCGACGGCCGGCGAGGTTGCGACAAATGCGACAGTGACGGCCAAACCGGGTCTCCCGCGGGACAACGCCTTGACTTTAGCACAGTCGCGCTCGACCTTCGACTTAGCCTGAGCTAAGTTTGTGGTGAATGAATTTGGAGCGTGTCGGCACCGTCGACGTCAAGACAGCCAACCTGACGGGTCGGACGCGGTTCGCGATCCGCGACGTCCTCGATGGGCGTCGGTCCGGTCTGGGCGCCGTCCTCCCCTTCGTCGGGCCGGCGGTGATCGCTTCCATCGCCTATATGGACCCCGGCAACTTCGCGACGAACATCCAGGCGGGCGCCGGCTTCGGCTACGAGCTTCTCTGGGTCGTCGTGGTGGCCAATGCGATTGCACTCCTGTTCCAGAGCCTCTCGGCGAAGCTCGGGATCGTCACCGGTCGCAACCTCGCGGAACTCTGTCGGGACCACTTCCCGCCCAAGATCGTCTGGGCCATGTGGGGCGTCAGCGAAGTCGCCGCGATGGCGACCGACCTGGCCGAATTCGTCGGGGCCGCGATCGGCCTGTCTCTGCTGCTCCACCTTCCCATGCTGGCGGGAATGACGATCGTCGGCGTCGTGACCTATGCCGTGCTGTCGCTCGAGCGGGGCGGCTTCCGTCCCCTGGAACTCTGCATCGCCGCTTTGGTCGTCTTGATCGGGGTCTGCTACCTTCTCGAGGTCCTGATCGCTCCGGTCGACTGGCGAGCCGCCGGTCTCGACATCGTTGTGCCCCATCTCGGGCCCGGAGCGCTGGCGATCGCCGTCGGCATCGTCGGGGCGACGGTGATGCCCCATGCGATCTACCTCCACTCCGGCCTGACCCAGGCCCGCGTGGTGGTCCGCAACGACTCCGACCGGCGCAAGCTGCTTCGCTTCTCCAACTGGGAGGTCGCCATTGCCCTGACCATTGCGGGCCTGGTCAACCTCGCCATGGTCATCATGGCCGCGAGCGCCTTCCATGCCGGACACAGCGACGTCGCCGAGATCGAGACCGCCTACAAGACGCTCGCCCCGCTCCTGGGCCATGCCGCGGCCGCCATCTTCCTCGTTTCGCTGATCGCGTCCGGCCTGTCCTCCTCGGTCGTCGGCACCATGGCGGGACAGATGATCATGCAGGGCTTCACCGGCTTCTCCGTTCCGGTCTCGGTGCGGCGCCTGGTCACGATGGTGCCGGCCTTCCTCGTGGTGGCGGCCGGCGTGAATGTGACGAATGCGCTGGTCGTCAGCCAGATCGTCCTCAGCCTGGCTTTGCCCGTTCCGATGATCGCGCTCGTGATTCTGCTGCGCCGGCCCGACGTGATGGGCGCCTTCGCCAGCGGCCGTGCAGCCTCCGCCCTCGCGATCGCCGCGACGGCGGTCGTGATGCTGCTCAACGGCGTCCTGTTGATGCAGGTCGCCGGGCTCGGCCTCCCGTTCGCGGCGGCCGGCTGACGGTCCTCGTCCCGGACGCTGCGCCGCCGGCCGGCTCGCGCCGGTCGGCAACCCAGGGGATCTCCGGCTGCGATCTCGATCAGGAGCGGCCTTGCGCCCTCAGGGCAGGCCGTGCCCCTTGAACCAGGCCTGGGTCTTCGCCCAGGCATCGACGGCCTGTTCCTTGCGGTAGCTCGGACGGTAATCGGCAAAGAAGGCATGCGGCGTATCGGGATAGACGACGATCTCGGACGGCTCCTTGGCCGCCTTCAGCTCGTCCCGCATCTTCTCGATCATGGGCTCCGGTATGTTGTCGTCCGCCCCGCCATACAGACCGAGCACCGGCACGGTGACCGTCGAGGCGATGTCGATTGGGTTGGTCGGCTTGAGGGGCGAGGTCGGCGACGCCTGCCCCCCGAGGATGCCGTAGAAGGCGACGGCTGCCTTGAGGTTCGGATTGTGGGCGGCATAGAGCCAGATCGCCCGGCCGCCCCAGCAGAAGCCGGTCGCGCCGATCCGGCTGACATCGGCCGATCCGCTCGCCTTGGCGAAGGCGACGGTGTTGTCGAGGTCGCTCATGACCTGCGCGTCGGGCACCTTGGGCACGATCTCGCCGATGATGGTCTTGATGTCGGCGGTCGAGGGATCGCCCTGGCGGGCATACAACTCGGTCGCGATCGCGTAATAGCCGAGCTTGGCGAAGCGCCGGCAGACATCCTTGATATGCTCGTGGACGCCGAAGATCTCCTGGATCACGAGCATCACGGGAAACGGGCCGCCGCTGGCCGGCATCGCCCGGTAGGCGGGGATGTCGACGCCGAGCGAAGGCACCTTGACCTCGCCCGCAACGAGCCCGTCGTCGGGCGTGTGGATCGCCTGCGCCAGAGCGGGCTGCGCGGCCAGCGCGAAGCCGACGCCGAGGCTGGTCTTCAGAAAAGCGCGGCGTCCCGGCTGGCTGGTCAGTTCGGGAAAATGGTTCTGCGGATTGAGCGTCGCATCGCGGTCCATCATGGTCTCCCTCGGGTGAAAACGGCCCGACCCGAGGCGGGGCGATAGCACGCCGGCCTCAGGCGGGCCATCCCGCCGCGTCCATGGCTGCCTCGGCCGCCGCCCGACCGCCGCGCGCCGCGTCCCAGCGCGTTGCCGTGAGACGCCGCCCGGTGATGTCGCCGGCATCGGACGACAGCAGCCAGAGCAGGGGCGGCACGACGACCGCGGGGTCGAGAAGGCCCGCGCGTACGCTCTCCGGCGTCCCCGCGGGGATCATGCCGGTCAGGGTGGCGCCGCCGGGCAGCAGGGCATTCACGGTGATGCCGGTGCCGGCAAGGTCCTTCGCCCAGATCGCCGTTTCCGACTCCAGCGCCGCCTTGGACGGCCCATACGGCGAAAAGCCGCGCCGGCGCATCGTCTCGTAGTTCATCGAGATGTTCACGATCCGGCCGCTGCCGGCGCGAAGCATCGGCCCGAGGGCGGCCCGCGCCATCAGGAACGGTCCGTTGACGTTGGTGTCGATCACCAGCCGCCAGGTCTGCGGATCGATCTCCCAGAACCTGGTCGGTTCGGTCAGGAAGCGCTCGCTGACATATTTCATGCCGCGGCCGGCATTGTTGATCAGGATGTCGAGCCGGCCGAAGCGCTCGATGGCGGCCGCCACCGCGCGGGCGCAGCCGTCCTCGGTGGTGACGTCGGCGGCAAGGGGCAGCACCTGGCCCGGCCCCTGCGCCGCCTCGGCCAGCAGCGCCACCGCCTCGACCTCGTCCTGCTCGCGCGCAGCCGTCGCGACGACATGGACGCCGGCCTCCGCCAGGCCGAGCGCCATGGCGCGGCCGAGCCCGCGTCCCCCGCCAGTCACGATCGCGACCTGGCCCTTGAGCGATCCCGCGACGCTCCTCATCTCGTCCGCCGCTCAGGTCCGGGCGCGCCGGGCCCAGGCGCGGGGCGTGCCCTCACCCGTCTCCGGGCCGAAGCCGGGCTGGTAATAGTCGGTCATGATCGGCTTCTTGCCGGCCTGGAGCGCCTTCAGGGTCGGCTCGTTGGTGATCTCGAAGGCGTCGAACCCGCAGCGGGCCATGAGCTGCAACTGGTCCCACAGCACGTCCCCGACGGCGCGCAACTCGCCGGCGAAGGCATGCGTCTCGCGCAGCATGCGGGCCTTCGAGAAGGAGCGCCCGTCGCTGAACTTGGGAAAGGGAAGGGCGACCAGAGCAAGGCGTCGCAGATCGGGCAGGATCGGCTCGATGCTCTCGCCCGGCTCGATCCGCACGCCGAGCAGGGCGTTGTCGCCCACTTCGTCCTTGCGGAAGGCCTGCCACTCGCCGAGACTCAGGATGACGCCGCCCGCGAGGGGCGGGTTGGCGTCATCGCCGGCCATCGAGGTCCGCCACGGATCGTCGGCGAAGGCGCCGTTCTTCCACAGCGCCATCAGATGCCCGCCCCGCCGCTGACGACACCGAGATGGATGCCGCACTCGGTCTTGTTCTTGCCGCGCCAGCGACCGGCGCGCGCGTCCTCGCCGGGCCTGACGGCCGAGGTGCAGGGGATGCAGCCGATCGAGGGATAGCCCTTGGCCACCAGCCGATGCCGCGGCAGCTCGTGCTCATCGAGATAACGGAGCAGCCGCGTGGCGTCCCACCCGGCCAGCGGGTTGATCTTGATCCGCTCGCCCTCGGTCTCGAACAGGGGAAGCGCGGCTCGCGTGCCACTCTGGAAGCGCTTGCGACCGGTGATCCAGGCCTCATAGCCGTCGATCGCCCGACCGAGCGGGCGAACCTTGCGCACTTCGCAGCACAGGTCCGGGTCGCTCGACCAGAGGAACTGCTCGGGATCGAAGGCGGCGAGGTCCTCCGCGCTCGGCTGCACGGCCTGCACGTCCGTCAGGCCGAGATGCGCCACGAGCTCGTCACGATAGGCCAGCGTTTCGGAGAACAGGTGCCCGGTGTCGACGAAGACGACCGGGGTCGCCCTGTCGACGCCCGCCACCATGTGCAGCAGGACCGCCGAGTCCGCTCCGAAAGAGGAGACGAGCGCGATGCGGCCGGGGTAGAGGTCCTGGATGCTGAGCCGCAGCAGGGCCCGCGCGTCGAGCGCGACGAAGCGCTCCTCGACCCGGGAGGCGGCCGTATAGTCGCCGAACAGACTGACGTCCTGGGCACCCATGATCAGATCCCCGCGCCCGACTCTTTCTCGTAGAGCGCCTGCTTGAACGGAACCATGCCGACCCGCCGGTAGGCCGAGAGGAACGTCTCGGTCTTGTCCTGCCGGAGGTCGAGGTAGGTGTCGACGATGGTCTCGACCGCGCCGACGACGTCGTCCGTCGAGAAGCCCGGCCCGGTCAAATCGCCCAGCGAACAGGTCTCGTCGCCCGTGCCGCCCAGCGTGATCTGGTAGGTTTCGACACCCTTCCGCTCGAGGCCGAGAATGCCGATGTGCCCGACATGATGGTGGCCGCAGGCGTTGATGCAGCCGGAGATCTTGATCTTCAGCTCTCCGACTTCGGCCGCTCGGGCACCTTCTCCGAAGCGCTCGGAGATGCGCTGGGCAATCGGGATCGAGCGGGCGGTCGCCAGCGCGCAATAGTCGAGGCCCGGGCAGGCGATGATGTCGGTGACGAGGCCGACATTGGGGGTGGCGAGGCCGGCCGCCGCCAGCGCGTCGTACACCGCCGGCAGATCGTCGAGCGCGACATGGGGCAGGACGAGGTTCTGCTCGTGCGTGACGCGCAACTCGTCATAAGAGTGCCAAGCCGCGAGGTCGGCGACCACATCCATCTGCTCGGCCGTGGCGTCCCCCGGAATGCCCCCGATCGGCTTCAGCGAGATCGTCACGATCCCATAGCCCAACACCTTGTGCGGGGTGACGTTGGCCTCGACGAAGCTGGCGAAGCGCGCATCGCTCGTGCGGCGCCGCGCGACGGCCCCGGACTGCGCCGCACGCGGCTCCAGCGGGGGGAGGGCGAAATAGGCCTTGATGGCCTCGATGTCGGCCTGCGGCAGCGTCAGGCGCTGCTCGGGCCGGCGGGCGAACTCGGCCTCGACGGCCTCGCGCATCGGCTCGACGCCCTTCTCGTGCACC
>CAXTVD010000191.1:0-8175 GCA_964247575.1 uncultured Lichenihabitans sp. | reverse complement strand
CTGGCATCCGGCATGCCCTTGACGAGCACGGCCCTGATGCGCTCGCGATCACCGGCGCCGACCGCCGGCATGTTGGGGATGCCGAGATCGTCAAGCACGGCATGGACCGCGCCGATGTCGAGGGCGTCGCTCATGGCGCGGTGAGCGATGCGCAGCGGCCCGCGCCAGCCCGCCGCGTTGCCCATCACGATGACTTCCGTCCGCGTGATCTCGACGCCCGAGGAGACGCTGACCCGCGAGGAGAACAGGCTCATGTCCTGGCCGATAGCCTCTTCGGCGAGATCGGCGCCGCTGACGTCGCCTAGCGCCACGGCAGCCCCGAGCGCTGCGGCCGAGCGCGACAGCGCCATGGCCCGGTTGGGATCGCCGGTCAGCATCTGCGCGCCGCGCCTGCGCGCCTCCGCGATGCGGGCCGAGGTCAGGCCCGGAGCCTTGACCTGCACGCATTCGACGTCCTCCGCCGCAAGTCCCGCTTCCGCCATCGCGTTGACGACGGCCTGGGCCGTCTCCTTGAGCTGGGGCATGCGGCCGACGGCCTCCGCCGGCACTTCCGTCGCAAAGGCGATGCCGATCGCGAGCGCCGGCTCTGCTTGGGGGCGGCGGCTCGGCACGCGGGCGAAAACGGCCAAATGCGGGCTCAGCACGCCCTCGGTGCCCCCCGAGAGGACGCAGGGCACCCGGCCGAGCGCCTCATCGGGCGTGATGCCGAGGCGCTCGGCCAGCAGAAGCATAAGCGACTGGGTGAAGTAGCCGCGGGTAAAGTCATTGACCCCGCCGTTGCCCTCCGTCTTGCCGATGACGGCCACGACATGGGCGGGGTCGAGCGAGCCCGTGTCGAACAGCCGGCGCAAGCCCGAGACATCGCTGGGGCTGCCCATGGTGAGGCGGAAGACCTGCGTCTCGGCGGGCCCAGCCGCATGGGGTATTGCCGCCGCCGGCCTGGTCAAACCCGCACCACGGCCGCGATCGGCGCCGCGCCCGGCGCGCACTGATGCTCAGTGCCGCCCGAGACGAAGATCGCGGGGTCGCTCGTGATGCTCGCGATCACGGCCCCGAGCGCGGCACGGGCATGGCGCTCGTAATTGATGTCGGCGTCCGACAGCATGGTGTTGCGCCGGCCGCGGATGGAGCCCGTGGGGCTTGCCTCCGCCTTGGCGAAAACGGCGGCGATGCGGCCCGCCTCCTCGCGCGAGGGCGTGCAGTCGAAGGCGAGACCGGCGTCGCGCAGGGCCGCGCGGACCCCGTCCGCATCGATGGCGTCACCCAGCACGGCATGGCCGATCCGGTAGGCGCCCGAGGCCCGCTTCGAATTGCCGAACAGCAGCACCTCGCAGTTCTTGAGCTCGCCGCCGGCCGAGGTCGAGGCGACCGCGGAGAACAGATCGAAACGCCTGGCGATGACGGCGTCCGAGAGGTCCGAGGCCTCGACCTCCCCGAGGCCGAGCGCCACGCCGAGCGCCGTCGCCCCGCGCGCATAGGCTTTCGAACCGTTGGGATCGCGGGTCACCAGCGTCTTCCCGCGCCGGTCGGCATCGGCGATGCTGGCCGGGGTCAGCAGCGGGCCCTTCACCTGGACGTAGTGGACGTCGGCGGGGTCGTCGATCCCGGCAGCGGCAAGGCACCGCCCCACAGCGGCCGCGACCTCCTCGACCTCGGCCATGGTCCCCACCTCCTCGGGGAGGATGTCGCGCGTCGCCTCGATCCCGAGCGCCAGGCGGCCGCCTTCCGGCGCCGCCGAACTGCCCGGCTTGCGTGTGAACACCGTGGCATGCGGCGAGAGCACGCCCTCGCAGCCGCCCGACCAGACGAAGGCGATGCGGCGACCGACCTCCTCGGGCGAGCAGCCGAGATGCCGGGCGAGAAGAAGCTGGTAGGAGAGGGTGGCGAAACCTCGCGTGAAATCGTTCGCGCCGCCATTGCCCTCCGTCTTCCCGATCAGCGCGACGATCGTCGCCGGATCGACCGTGCCGGCCTCGATGAGCCGGTCGAGTTCGGACACGTCGCTGGGCGCGCTCATGGCGACTTTGTGCACCCCGATGTCCATGCGGCTCTCCTCTTCAGCGCGGCGGGTGAGCGTCGGGCGCGCGCTCGGCCCCCTGTTGGCCGTCCTGCCCGAAGGCCGCTTCGATGACCGGCTTCTTGCCGCGGATGTGCGCCCGCATCAGCTTGGCGAGCTTGTCGCCCTTGCGCTCGCGCAGCAGGACCAGCATCCGCTCGTGTTCGTCGACCGCCTTGCGCCACTGCCCCGGCGTCTTGTGCGCCGTGTAGCGGGCGCGTGCGACCCGCCCCATGAGCTTGGCATAGGTGTCGGAGAGCACGGGGTTGCGCGCCGCCTGCAGGATGGCCTCGTGGATGGCCCGGTTGCGGGCGAAATAGGCGGCCTCGTCGCCCGCGTGCCAGGCGGCCACCATCGCCGCGTGATCCTCCGCGATGGCCTCGATCTCGCCCTGCGTGATCCGGGCGCAGGCGAGTTCGCCCGCCGTGGCCTCGAGCCCGGCGATCACGGCGAGCACATCATCGATCTCCGCGGCCGACAGATGCCCGACGCGGGCGCCGCGATTGGGCAGCAGCTCGAACAGGCCCTCGGTCGCCAGGATCTTGATGGCCTCGCGCAGGGGCGTCCGCGAGATGCCGAACCGTTCGGCCAGATCGAGCTCGTTGACGCGGGAGCGGGGCGCCAGGTCGCCGGCCAGGATCAGGGCGCGGAGCCGGTCGGCGACCTGCTCGTGAAGGTACCGGCGATGCAGGCTCAGATCGGCCACGATGCGGGTCATGCGGGAACCGTTTGGACCGCCTTGCGGCTCCGGCATTTATAATACAAAACTCAGATCTTCCCACAAGCCTTGAGGTCGCCGCCGATGGCGCGAAGTGCCGGACGACATTTTCTGCAGATCCCCGGGCCGACCAATGTGCCGCTGCCCGTGCTGGAGGCGATCGCGCGGCCGACCATCGACCATCGCGGCCCGGAGTTTCAGGCGCTTGGCCGGGCGGTGCTCGACGGCATCAGGGCGATCTTCAAGACGAGCCGCCCGGTGATCATCTACCCGGCCTCGGGCACCGGCGCGTGGGAGGCGGCGCTCGTCAACACGCTGTCGCCCAGCGATGCCGTGCTGATGGTGGAGACCGGCTGGTTCTCGACGCTGTGGCAGAAGATGGCAGCCCGGCTCGGCCTCGAGCCGATCGTCATCCCCGGCGACTGGCGCCATCCCGTGGAGGCCGCGGCGATCGAAGCTCGGCTGCGGGAGGACCGGGCCTTTCGCATCAAGGCCGTCGCGGTGGTCCACAACGAGACCTCGACGGGCGTCGCCTCGGACATCGCAGCCGTGCGCCGCGCGATCGATGCCGCGGGCCATCCGGCGCTGCTGCTGGTCGATACCATCTCGTCGCTGGGCTCGATCGACTACCGCCACGAGGAATGGGGCGTGGACGTCACGGTGGGCGGCTCGCAGAAGGGGTTGATGCTGCCGCCCGGCCTCAGCTTCAACGCGGTGTCGGACAAGGCGCTCGCGGCGGCGGCAACGGCCCGCCTGCCGCGCGTGTTCTGGGACTGGCACGACATGCTGGCGGCGAATGCGAACGGCTTTTTTCCTTATACGCCGGCCACCAACCTCCTCCAGGGGCTCAGGGTCGCGATCGAACTGCTGCAGGACGAGGGGCTCGACGCGGTCTTCGCCCGCCACCAGCGCGCCGCGGCGGCGACGCGGGCCTGCGTGGAGGGCTGGGGTTTCGAGGTGCAATGCGCCGATCCCCGCGCTCATTCCGCTTCGCTCACGGCGGTGCGATTGCCCGCGGGCGTCTCGGCCGACCGCCTGCGCGCCGACATCCTCGCGCGCTGCAACATGTCGCTCGGCAACGGCCTCGGGCCGCTGGCCGACAAGGTGTTCCGCATCGGTCACCTCGGTGATTTCGGCGACACCGCCGTGCTCGGCACGCTGGCGGGCATCGAACTGGGGCTGCGTGCCCGTTCCATTCCGTTCGGCTCGGGTGGGCTCGAAGCCGCGGCCGCCTCGCTGACCGGCAATGCCGGGCCGATGGCGCCTCCCGCCTGATCGCCCGGCCTCGGCGAGATCCTCGGCCGGGCGGATCGGGAGCAGGGAGCCGCTTCGCCGGCCGCGCTGCCGTGCCGGCCCAGGCGCGCAGCGGACTCGGCCCGGCCGGCGCTGGCCTCAGCGCGTTTTCGGGCCGGTCGCCAGCGTCGACTCCAGGAAGTCGCAGAACTTCTCGCGATCCGCGCCGAAAGCGACGTGGCAGTTCGGGTCCTTCAGGTTGCGATAGTGCGTGTCGACAACGGTACGGCCGACCGTCAGCGTGCCGTTGCACTCGACGTCCACGTGGCGGAACAGGGTCGTGACCACGCTCGGGTCGAGCATGAAATTGACGCACAGCGCGTCATGAACCGGGCAGGCGTTGCGCTCCTCCATCGGCTGGTTGTCGTCGTAGGCGCGGATGCGCTGGTCGATGAAGCGCGAGGCGGCGAGGCCCGCATGGGTGCCGAGCCCTTCGAGCTTGCGTGACCGCTCGCTCGAGACGAGCGCCTTGTGGGTCGCGTCGAGCGGAATCAGCGTCACCTTGCGGAAGCCGGCCGCGAACACTTTTGCCGCCGCTTCCGGATCGGCCCAGATGTTGAACTCCGCCGAAGGGGTGACGTTGCCCTTGTGATGGGCGCCGCCCATGATGATGACCTCGGGCACAAGCTCAGCCAGCTTCGGGTAGACCGCGAGCGCCGCCGCGATGTTCGTCAGCGGCCCGACTGGCATCAGCACGATCTCGTCGCTCGCGTTCCTGTACGTGTCGATGAGGAAGTCGACGGCGTTCGTCTTCTGCTTGGCGAGGCTGGTGTTGGGAATCGGCAGTTCGCGGCCGTGCACGCCGTTGTCGAACTTCAGGGCCCGCGGGACGGGAAAGTCGGGCCGCGCCAGCGGCCTGTCGAGCCCTTCATAGACCGGAATGTCGCCGCGGCCGACAAATTCGAGCGCCCGCAGGGTGTTGTTGGTGCAGTACTGGACCTCGACATTGCCGTTGACCGTCGTACAGGCGACGAGGTCGAGATCGGGATGCAGCGCCGCGCACATGATCGCGACGGCGTCGTCCGTCCCGGTATCGACGTCGAGAATGAGCTTGCGTCTGGCCATTGCGAGTTCCTTTCGGGTGAGGGAATGTTTCAGCGGGCGGTCAGGTGTCGAACCGCCAGGAGGTCTGGGTCGTCGAGCGGTTGGCGCGAATGCCGACAATGACGAGCGCCAGGATCGTCGCGGCATAGGGAATGATCTGGAGCAGCTGCGGGGCGGTGCCGGTCACCTCGGGCAGGCGGACGGCAAGGGCGGTCGCAACGCCGAAGAGCAGGGCGACGACCGTGGTCGGGCCCGGGCGTCCCTTGGCGAAGAAGATCGCCGCCAGGGCGATCAGGCCCCTTTCCGCCGTCATCTGCTTGGCGAAGAGCGAGACGTAGCCGAGCGAGAGATAGGCGCCGGCGAGGCCGCAGAACAACCCACTGATCACCACCGTCTGGAATTTGATGGCTTCGACGTTGATGCCGGCCGCCAGCGCCGCGTCCTCCGCCTCGCCGATCATGCGCACGCGCAGGCCCCACCGTGTCCGGTACAGCGTCCAGGAGACGAGCGGCACCAGAAGATAGGCGACATAGACCAGCAGCGTGTGCCCGCTGACCAGGGGACCCAGGAGGGGTACCTGCTCGAGGAAGGGAATGTGGATCACCGGAAAGGTCGGGATGTCGGGGGAAGCGAACACGCCGTCCTGGTCGAACACGGCTTTCAGCAGCAGCGCGGTCAGGCCGTAGGCGAGAAAGGTGACCGCGATCCCGGCGATGAAGATATGCGCGCGGAAGCGCAGGTTGAACAGCGCCAGCACCACGGCAAGCGCCATGGAGGCCAGGACGCCCGCGAGCACGCCGAGGGTCAGGCTTCCCGTGACATAGGCGGCGCCCACGGCCGCGAAGGCGGCCACGATCATGAAGCCGTCGAGCGCAATGTTCAGGATGCCGGCCTGGAAGGTGTAGAGGCCGCCGAGCGCCGCGAGCACGAGGGGCGTCGCGATCCGGATGGAGGAGAAGGCGATGTCCTGCAGCATGGATCAGACCTCGGTCGTACCCTGCTCGGCCTGCAGGGTGCTGGGCAGGGTGACGGCCGGCGCGGTCGCCACCAGCGGCGCGCGGAAGCCGCGCCAGGGCACGGTGAAGCGGGCCGCCAGGATCAGCACCACGATGAACTGCAGCACCTGCACGAGATATTTGCTGATGCCGAGCTCCATCTGCAGCACGGAGCTGCCGCTGTTCAGCGCGCCGAACAGAAAGGACGAGAAGAGAACCCCGACGGGATTGGAATTGGCCAGCATCGCCACCGCGATGCCGTCGAAGCCGTAGCCGGGGGAGAAGTTGTCGTAGAAGGCACCGTAGACACCGAGCACCTGTTCGGCGCCGGCGAGGCCGCCGATGGCGCCGCTCGCCAGCATCACCCCGATGACGTTGCGGCGCACCCGGATGCCGCCGTAGTTGGCGAAGCGCGGATTGAGACCGATCAGCTTCCATTCGAAGCCGCGTACGGTGCCGCTGTTGAAGAAAGCGAGGAGCGCACAGCAGGCGAGCGCGATGAAGATCCCCGAATTGAGCTGCGAGTAGAGCGTGTAGTTGGTGAGATGGGCCGCATCGACGATGTCGGGGAGCTTGTTGGTCGGCCCCGGCGCCTTCAGCACGCGCGCCGACACATAGCCCGTGAGCAGCAGCGCGATCGGGTTCAGCATGAGGCAGAGCACGAGCTCGTTGACGCCCAGATAGGCCCGCAGCAGCGCCGGGATGGCGGCCCAGGCCGCGCCGCCGGCAAGCGCCGCGACGATGCAGGCCGGGACCATGGCCCAGTCCGGCAGGGGAGCGGCATAGCCTGCGATGCCGGCCGCCAACGCCCCCATGAGCATCTGTCCCTCGACGCCGATGTTCCAAATGCCGGAGCGGAAGGCGACGGCTACCGCCAGGCCCGTGAAGATGAGCGGCGTCGTGAGCTGCAGCGTGACCGACAGGTTCGGCCAGCCGTCGAGGCTGCCGTTGATCAAGGCGGCATAGACCGTGACCGGATTCCGGCCGAGCGCGGCCATCAGCAGGCTGCCGATGGCAAAGGAGACCACGAGGGCGAATAGCGGCCCGCCGACGGCGCGGCCAAACCGCGTCAGCAGTGCCGGGGGAGGCGGGCCGGCCGACCTCTCGCTCACGCCACGACCTCCGCGCGCGAAGGCGCGTGATCGGCGTCCGAGCCGCCCATCAGCCGTCCGATCTCTCCCACATCGGCCGTCGCGGCCGGCAGGTCGCCGACGATGCGACCCCGATAGATCACCAGCAGGCGGTCGCAGAGCGACATCAGCTCATCGAGGTCGGCCGAGATCACAAACACGGCCCGTCCCTCGTCGCGCATGGCGACGAGCAGGTGGTGGATCGATTCGATCGCGCCGATGTCGACGCCCTGGCTGGGCTGCTCCGCGATGATCAGCCCGACATCGCGGGTGAGCTCGCGGGCGAGCTGCACCTTCTGCTGGTTGCCGCCCGACAGCGCACCGGCCGGCGTCGCCTCGGTGGCTCCGCGCACGTCGAACTGCCCGATGAGGTCGCGACAGCGGCTGCGGGCCGCGGCAGCCGCGAGCAACGGACCCTTGCGGAAGCGCGCCAGATGGCCGACCGCCATGTTCTCCCAGATGGCGCTCTGCAGCGACAGCCCGACACCGGCGCGGTCGGCGGGCACATAGGCGAGCCCGGCCCGGCGCGAGGCCATGGGGTCGCCCCCGGCCGGCACGGTGCCGCAGATGGCGAGCGTCCCGGCGGCCAGCGGGCGGATGCCGGCGATGCATTCCACGAGTTCGTCCTGGCCGTTGCCCTGCACCCCGGCGAGCCCGACGATCTCACCGGGCCGGACCGTCATCGAAAGACCCTCCACGGCGAGCGCCCCGCGATCGCCGCGGACACTGAGCCCCTGGATGTCGAGGGCGGGAGCGCCATGGGGCCGTGCGTCGGATTTGGCGACGCGCAGCAGCACCGAGCGGCCGACCATCTGGCTGGCGATCTGCTCGGCCGTCACGCCCTTGTTGTCTTCCGTGGCAACGATCCGGCCCTGGCGCATGACCGAGATCCGGTCCGAGGCGGCCAGCACCTCGCGCAGCTTGTGGGTGATGAAGACG
>CAXTVD010000190.1:0-8189 GCA_964247575.1 uncultured Lichenihabitans sp. | reverse complement strand
ACCCCGTCCTGATTGCGGCCTCCAACTCGTCGGGCGGCGTCATGGGCAAGATGATCTCGCCGCAGAACATCACGACGGGCGTTGCGGTGACCAACCTCAAAGGCCAGGAAGGCGTGGTCTTCGCCCGCACCTTCATCCACAGCATCGTTCTCACGCTGGTGCTCGGCGTGCTGGTCGTGATCCAGCAGTACCTCACGCCCTGGATCATCCCGGGCTGAGCAGCAGCCGGCCGGATCGCTTAGCCGGCCCGGCCGGCCGGAGCCTGCTTCGGAGCGGCGAAGCGGCGGATGAGCCATGAGCGGAACAGGGCCACGGCTTCGTTGTCGAGGTCCTCGGGCGAGGTCGTGAGGTAGTAGCCGTAGCCGTTGTCGAGGCGCAGGTCGAAGGGCTGGACGAGGCGGCCCGCGGCCAGCGCCTCCGCGAAGAGCCGCGGGTCGACGAGGGCCAGCCCGGCCCCGGACAGCGCATATTGGACCGCCAGCTGCGCCGTGTCGAAGACGAGCCCCCGTCCCACGGGCAACCCCGGCTGGCCGATCGAGCGGGTGAACAGCTCCCACATGTGGTGGCGGGGTCGATCGTCCAGCTTGACGTGCAGCAGGTCGGTCCCGCCGATCAGCGATGCGACATCCGCCGGGCGGCTTTCGAACACGGCCGGACTGCATAGGATCGTCAGCTGCTCCATCCACAGGAGGTCGAGGATGTTGTCGGTGACGCGCGGCTCGGAATAGACGATGGCGAGGTCGACGTCGCCCTCCGCCTCGCCCGCCGGCGTGGAGACGATTTCAAGCGTCAGGTCCGGATGCTCGCTGCGGAAGTCGCGCAGGATGGGAACGGCAAGCTGATGGGCGAAGGTGGGCGGCAGCGCCACCCGGAGCACCCGGTGCGGCGTGCCACGCTCGGCCACGATCTCGCCAAGCGCCTGATCGATCCGGTCGAAGCTCCGGGTGACGACCGGCAGGAGATGCCGGCCGGCCTCGGTCAGGGCAAGCTGCTGCGGCCGCCGCTCGAACAGCGCGACGCCCAGGAACTTTTCCAGCACGATGACATGCCGGCTGACGGCGCTCTGGGCCACGGTCAGGCTGTTGGCGGCGGCGGTGAAGCTGAGGTGCTGCCCGGCCGCCTCGAACGCCCGCAGCGCGTTCAGCGGCATCCACTGCCGATCCATGGTGAGTTTGCTGCCCGGCCGCGCTTTCACCGTCCGCCAAATCCATCGTCTTGTTCGGCGAACACGATGGAACCCTTTGCAGGCTCAGGCAAGCGCGCAAGGCAAGGCGCGCCGGACGGCAAGGGTGCGCGTCACCGATAGGCCGTCCAGACCGTCTTGAAATCCATGTACTTCTCGACGGCGTGCGGAGAGCGGTCGCGCCCGAAGCCGGACTGCTTGAAGCCGCCGAACGGCGTCGCCATGGACGACTTGTCGTAGGTGTTGATCCAGACCGTGCCGGCGCGCAGGGCAGAGGAGCAGCGGTGGGCCGCGTCCATGTCGCGCGTCCAGACGGCGGCTGCCAGCCCGTAGACCGAACCGTTCGCGACCGCGATCGCCTCGGCCTCGCTATCGACCGGAATGACCACGAGGACCGGCCCGAAGATCTCCTCCCGGGCGACGCGCATCTCGGCCGTCGCGTCGTCGAGCACGGTGGGTTCCACGTAGAAGCCGCCCGTCTCCGCCTTGGCCCGGCCGCCCCCGCAGCCCACCCGCGCGCCCTCGTCCCGGCCGAGCGCGATGTAGTCGAGCACGCGGCCCATATGCCCTTCCTCGATCAGCGCGCCCATCTGGGCTGCCGGATCGAGCGGGTCGCCGAGCGGGATCTGCGCCCGCTGGGCGGCGATGATCTTGTCGACCAGGGCCTTCTGCACGCTCCGGTGGACGACGACGCGGCTGCCGGCATGGCAGGTCTCGCCCTGGTTGTAGAAGATGCCCCAGGCGATCGCAGCGGCCGCAGCGTCGAGGTCGGCGTCCGGCAGCACGACGTGTGGGCTCTTGCCGCCGCATTCCAGGCTGACCCGCTTCATGTTGCTGTCGGCGGCGTAGCGCAGCATGAGCTTGCCGACCTCGGTCGATCCGGTGAAGGTCACCATGTCGACGTCTTGGTGCAGCGCCAGCGGCGCGCCGGCGCCCTCGCCGAAGCCGGGGACGACGTTGAAGACCCCGTCCGGCAGGCCGGCCTCCCTGGCGAGCGCACCGAGGCGGATCGCGCTCAGGGGCGATTGCTCGGCCGGTTTCAGCACGACCGAATTGCCCGCCACCAGAGCCGGGCCGATCTTCCAGGCCGTGATGATGAGCGGGTAGTTCCAGGGCACGATGGCCGCCACGACGCCGAGCGGTTCCCGGCGGATCATCGCCACGTCCTTGGGACCGACCGGCGCGATCTCATCCACCATCTTGTCGGCGAGTTCGGCGTAATACTGGATAGCGTCGGCGCAGAAGGGCACGTCGACGGCGAGCGCGTTGCCGATGACGCGGCCGGTGTCGAGCGCCTCGAGCAGCGCGAGCTCGTCCCCGTTCTCGCGGATCAGGGCGGCGAACCGCAGCAGCACCGTCTTCTTGGCGGCGGGCGGCAGGTCGCGCCAGGTCCCCGCCTCGAACGACCGGCGGGCCGCGGCGACGGCCCGGTCGACGTCCGCCGCCTCGCAGAGCGCGACCTCCGCCAGGACGCGCCCGTCGATGGGCGACACCCGCCGGAAGGTGCGGCCCGACGCGGCGGCGCCATACGCGCCGTCGATGAAGGCGCGGGTTTCGACGGACAGAGCGCGGGCGCGCGCCTCCCAGCCGGCTTTGGACGTCGGACGATCGGGCATGGGCGCCTCAGCGGAAGGAAAGGACGGCACGGGACAGCGCAAGAAGGTCGGCCGCGCCGGCCTCGCGCCGCGTGGAGCGGATCATCGGCATGTTTTCGGGCCGCGCGATCTGCGCGGCCAGGGCTTCGGGCGTGATGTCGGCGAAGTCGGCCAGTCCCGTATCGAGGCCGCAGGCCCGCACCAGGGCCGCATAGCCCTCGATGAAGGCCGAAGCCGTCGAGCCTGCGCCCATGGCAGCCGCGCAGGCGGCGAAGCGTCCGTCCTCGTCGTCGCCGACCACCCAGGGCAGCGAGGCCAGCATCGCGATCCCGACGGCGCGGCCGTGGTGCATCGGGCGGAGCGAGGCCATGGCATGGCCGAGGGCGTGGGCTGCCGCGGTGCCGCAATTGTCGATGGCGGTGCCGGCGAGCGCCGCTCCTCGCAGCAGCCCTTCCCGGGCGGCGGTGTCGGCCGGATCGTCGACGGCCCGGACGAGATGGCGGGCGACCAGCCGGATCGCCTCGTGCGCGTAGACATCGTTGGCGGGATGGGCGTTTCGATTGGTGGCCGCTTCGACGGCGTGGACCAGGGCGTCGATGCCCGTTGCGGCCGTCAGCGCCCGCGGCAGCGTCGCGGTCAGGTCCGGGTCGAGCACGGCGTGGTCGGCCTTGAGCTCGTCGCCCCAGAACCAGAGCTTGGCGCCGTCGGCGCCGGACAGGATCGCCGTGCGCGTCGTCTCCGATCCGGTTCCCGCGGTGGTCGGCAGGCAGACCGTCTTCAGCCCGTTCCTGGGCAGGGGCGCGGCGCACAGGGCGTAGGTGGCCGCGGGGGCCTCCGCTCCCGCGAAGGCGGCGACCGCCTTGCCGAGGTCGAGCGCCGAGCCGCCCCCGAGCGCGACGACGAGCTTGGCGGCCACGGTGCGCGCGCGCGCTCCCGCTGCATCGGCCTGGGCGAGCGTCGGATCGCTCTTGATGTCGGAGAAGAGGTCCACGGCGAACCCGGCGGCGCGGAGCAGCCCGGCCATCTCCTCGATCCGGCCTGTCGCCTGCAGGCCGGGATCGGCGACCAGCAGAACGGTCGAGCCGGGCGGGACCAGTCCGCCGGCCAGCGCGCCGATGTCGCGTCGGGCTCCGGCACCAATCGTGATCGGAGGCACCTGGGCGAGTTGGGTGACGGCCATGGTGCACTTCCCCGGTCGTTCGGCGACGAGACACGCCGGCCGATGGTCGGCGTGGCACCATCCATGGCGCCCGCCTCCGGCCGGGCTCAACTGCATATTGAAGATGTCGCGTCCGAAAAATTCGGTGCGTGGGAGAGCGATGACGACCCAGGCCCGATGCTTTCGCCTGACGGCCTCATTAGTCTTGCAGGGCAGCCAGCCGGGAACCCGGCGATGGCGTTCTGTGCTTTGGCGAGGGGGTTGGCCTACGGTCAGTCGGGGCGATCTGTTCCGAGGCCGGAAGAGCGCCGACGTCAAGCACGACTGCGGGGCTCCGAGCCTTGGCTGCGTCGGAGGTGCTGAACGGGCATGGATGCACAGACTGGGGAGGAGGGCACGGCCAGTCACGCGGTCCCGTCGGGAGGCGAAGGCGCGGACACCGAGGCCGGCTCGAGCGGGGGAGCCTTGCCGGACCGTCGGCCCCACGATCTCCGATCGGCGATGCGCATGGCCCGCATGGAGGATGCCGAGCGGTCGCGCGCCATCGCCGATGTCCGAAGCGCGGAGATCGCGCGCCTCGATCTTCTGCGGGAAGCGATCGAGCCGGTTCTGGCCGACGTGCCCGGCGATGTCGAGATGTTCGACGCCGGTCTGATCCCAGTCCCGCAGCCGCGGCTGTTCATCGACATGATCGCCTTCGTCGAAATGGCGCACGACAAGCGACACTACCGCTTCGTGCAGGATACCCGGCAGGGGCGCGTCCTGCTGGCCCAAAGCGAGCGGCTGGATGTGATGCTGGAGGCGGTCACCAGCTACATCGCCCGCCGCCTCGTCGAACGGGAGAAGGCGCTGGCGGTCGATGCCGCGCCAGCACCCCGCACGGATGGCGAGGCGCGCCGGCCTGCCGCCGCCCCGTTCGCCTGGCTCCGGACGCCGGCCGCGATCGCCCTCAATTATCTCGGCATCGCCTCGCTCTGCGTCCTGTTCTGGGTGCTCGGGCGCGCGCTGTACCAATATTGGCTGGGGATGCCCCATTCCTGAAGGCGTGTCACAGCCGGTCGAGAGCAACGGCCTCGATGCCGCCCGCACTGAGGTCGACGTCGCCGAGGTCCCCGATGCCGCTGAGATCCGGCCGCAATCCGCGCCGGCTGGCCTGGACGGTCCATCCCGTCCCGGACTGTTCGAGACGGAACAGATGGTAGGCGGCGCGGTGATTCGGGCTGCCCGGCACCGCCGAGGCGGAGGGCACGCCCACCACCGGCACGCGCGTCGTTCCGGGCCCGGGAAGATGGGCCAGCATGGCGCGGTGATTATGGCCATGCAGGATCAGCTCCGCGCCGTGCCGCGCGATGATCGCCGCGAAAGGCGCGGCGTCGCGCAGGCCGCGGCCCGTGCTGGCGCCCTCGCGATAGGGGGGATGGTGGATCAGCACGACGCGGGCGAGACCCTCGCGGGCGGCCGCGTCCAGCAGCGGGCCGAGCGCCGCCCGCTGGTGGGAGCCGAGTGCGCCCGAGGCCAGGAAGGGCGCCGTGGGGATGGCGGAGGACAGCCCGATCAGGGCGACGTCGCCGCGCCGCCGCAGATAGGGGAAGGCCGGTTCGGCCGGACCCGGATCGGCCGATGCCTCGTCGGCCAGCCAGGGCACGAAGGTCCGCCCGATGTGGTTCACCGACGAGCGCACATAGGCGTCGTGGTTGCCGGGCACGAAGCTGACGTCGCGAGGCTCGCCAAGGGAACGGAGCCAGGCCGCGGCGAAGGGGAACTCGGCGGCAAGGCCGAGATTGAGGATGTCGCCGGTCATGGCGACATGGTCGAGCGCCTGGCTCTTCAGGTCCTCGATCAACTGGCCCAGCACGGCCATGTCATGCAGCCGGCCGCGCCGTCGCCAGTTGACGTAACCCGTCAGGCGCTTGCCGATGAGATCGCGCTTATGCACGCGGGGCAGGGGACCGATATGGGCATCGGAGAGATGGGCAAGAAGGAAGCTCACGCGGCGTGTGGTGGCCCGGCCGCCCGCGCCCCGTCAAGCGGGAACCACGGACCTGCCTTGCGGCCGCGCCAGGCCGGAGCGTGCCGCGGACCACTGCGCCGATGACCCGTCTCGTCCTGCCACGCGCTGCCGTGCGCCCGACGGTGTGGCTGATCCACACCGCCGCGCGGCTGGTCCGCCCCCTCACGATGGGCGTGCGCGCCGTCATCCTCGACGGCGAGGGGCGCGTCTTTCTCGTCCGGCACACCTATGTGCCGGGGTGGCACTTCCCCGGCGGGGGGGTCGAACCCGGCGAGACCACGCGGGAGGCGATGACCCGCGAGGTCCGCGAGGAGGCCGGTCTGGTGGTGCAGGACGAGGCGCCCCTCCACGGCCTGTTCCATCACCGGCACCGCGACCACATCGCCGTGTTCGTCGTCCGGTCCTTCACGGCGGTGGAGATCCCCGACAGCGATTGGGAGATCGCCGAGCGGGGCTTCTTTCCCGTCGACGCGCTTCCCGAGGGCGTGACGGCGGCGGTGCGGGACCGTCTGCGGGAATTGCTGGACGGTGTTCGGCCCACGGAGATGTGGTAGCGAGCCAGGGTCCGACCCTCCGTCCGAGCCGACCATGTCCGATCCCGCGCTCAACCTCTCGATCATGGTCATGCCGGCGGCGCCCGGCGACGCGGCCGCGATCGAACGCCTCGACGAGCGCGCTTTCGGGCCGGGGCGCTACGCCCGCACGGCCTATCGCCTGCGCGAAGGGCGGGACGACACAGGCGTCCTCTCCTTCGTTGCCCGCGTCTCCACGCTGTTGGTGGGGGCGAACCGGCTGACGCCCATCCGCTGCGGCGCTGCGCCCGCCCTCCTTCTCGGCCCGCTGACCGTCGATCCCGCCTTCCGCTCGCGCGGTGTCGCACGGGTGCTGATGGCGAACGGACTGGAGGCGGCCCGGGCGGCGGGGCATCGCCTCGTCCTTCTGGTCGGCGACGAAGCCTATTACCGGCGCTACGGCTTCAAGCCCGTGCCGCCCGGCCGGCTGGCCATGCCCGGTCCGGTCGATCCGGCCCGGCTGCTGCTGCTCGAACTGGAGCCCGGCGCCTTCGAGGGCGTATCAGGTCCGGTGCGAGGGGACGGCGGTGCCGCGCCACGGCCGCTCTGAACGCAAACCAAGCCGGGCGCTCTCCGGCGGCGACCCCCTCCGGCTCGGCGCGGACCGCTCGGCCGGGAGCCGCTCAAGGGTTTCGGCGGCGGAACCGCTGCCCTTCGTAGAGCCAGGCCAGCACGGCGCTGCCGAAGAGTAGCAGGAGGCCCGGCAGGCCGATGGCGACCGGCGTGATGCCGATCCCCCGGACGACGCTCGCCCCGGTGCGGCGGATGCCGATATAGTCCCCGCCGGCGTAACGCGGGCTGTCGCGGAGGGCGACGAGGCGCGGCAGGGTGATGTCGTCCCCCGTGCCCGTCCCGATGCGCCGCACCGATCCGCCGGTCGCCTCGGCCAGCGGCCGGAGCCGCTCGGTGGTCGACACCACGTCCTGGAACTCGCGCGGGTTTTCCGGGCCGACATTGGCGAGCACGGTCAGCGTGCCGTCGGTCAGCTTGTAGAGGCCGAGTTCGTCGGTCGCGATCGTTCCGCGGGAGAGGCCGGGCTCGGCCGCCGTCAGGGTCAGGGTCTTGGTGGCGCCGGACGGGGCGATCACCGTGACGGGCGTGTCCGCCCCCTTGACGCTCTGCCGCTCGACGTTCAGGTCGCGGCCGCGCGCGCTGGCCCGCAGGGCCTCCTCGTCGAGGTCGGGCTCCTTCATCAGCCAGTGGGCGGTGCGGCGCAGCAGATCGAGATACGGACCGCCCCCGCCATAGCCGCGCGCCCACAGCCACATCTGGTCGCTCAGCACGAGGCCGACGCGGCCCTTGTCTTCCCGCGACAGGACGATGAGCGGCTTGCCGTTGGGTCCCGCCATCACGGGCGTGCCCTTGACGACATCGGCATCGACGTCGCGGAACCAGGGGCTCCAGCCGGGCGGCGTCGTCGCGGCGCCGGGCAGGCCGCGCGTGACCGGGTGCTTTTCGCCGTCCGGCGTCACGGTCGCGAAGAAGGGCTGCTCGGTGACGGTGCCCGTCGGACGCGCGGGGGAAAGCGACCCGAGCGGCGAATAGTAGAGGCCGTCGGGGCTCGCGAAATCCGGCCCGACCGCGATCAGCAGCGCGCCGCCGGCGCGCACATAACGGGCGATGTTCTCGAAATAGGCGTAGGGCAGGATCGACTGGTTGGAGTACCGGT
>CAXTVD010000189.1:6087-8195 GCA_964247575.1 uncultured Lichenihabitans sp. | reverse complement strand
GCCCCGCGCCGCGCGACATGGGCGCGCTGCCGCTCGACGCGGCGCTGCTGTCCGCCCGCGACGCGGCGGCCGCGGCGGGCACGCTCGAGGCCCTGCGCGCGGCCCTGGAGGCATTCGACGGCTGCGCCCTCAAGCGCACCGCGAGCCGGCTCGTCTTCGCCGACGGCAACCCGCAGGCCCGCCTCATGCTGGTGGGCGAGGCGCCCGGCGCCGACGAGGACCGCAGCGGCGTCCCGTTCGTCGGCCGCGGCGGCCAGCTGCTCGACCGCATGCTGGCCGCGGTCGGGCTCGATCGGACGGGCGTCTACATCGCCAATGTCGTGCCGTGGCGACCGCCGGGCAACCGCACGCCGACGCCGCAGGAGATCGCGACCTGCCTGCCCTTCATCGCCCGGCAGATCGCGCTGGCCGATCCCGAGATCCTGGTGCTGCTGGGCAATGCGGCCCTGCAGGCGCTGCTGCCCGGCCAGGCCGGCATTACGCGGGCGCGCGGCCGCTGGCTCGATTACGATCTCGGCCCGCGCACGATCCGGGCGATGCCCATGCTCCACCCCGCCTACCTCCTGCGCCAGCCCGCGCAGAAGAAGCTGGCCTGGCGCGACCTGCGCAGCCTCGCCATGGTCCTCTCCACGCCGCGCCCCGGGGATCGCTGACCGTCCTCCGTGCCCCGCCCGTCGTCTACGCGTAGACGTCGGCCGGAACCCGTTTGTCCCAGCTGGCCTTCTCGGAGTGCCCGGACAGACCACGATCGAAGCCGGTTCGGCGATGCGGCACCGGCAGGAGGCAGGCCCGCGCGACGGCTCGGCGGCTTCTGGCCCGGCCCACTCCCAATCCGCCCGCGAATACGGGTAACCTGTCGGTCTACCAGCGGCTGAGGGGGCGGCTTGGCCGAGCACATCTTCCCGGCGGGGACACGCGAAGCCTTGATGTTCCTGGCGACGGCCGGGCTCATCGTGCCCGTCTTTCATCGGCTGCGCCTCAGCCCAGTGCTCGGCTTCATCTTCGCCGGCATGGCGCTCGGCCCGTTCGGGCTCGGGCGCCTCGCGGCGGCCTATCCCGTCATCGCGCCCTACGCGCTCGCCGAGGTGGACCGCGTGGCGGGTGTCGCCGAGTTCGGCGTCGTGTTCCTGATGTTCATGATCGGGCTCGAACTCTCCTTCGAACGCCTGAGAGCGATGCGGCGCCTCGTCTTCGGGCTCGGCCCGCTGCAGGTCGTGGGGTCCGGGCTCGCGCTCGGGCTTGCCGCCGTGGGGTTCGGCGTGGCGCCTCCGGTCGCCGTGGTGCTGGGCGCTGCGCTCGCCTTGTCCTCGACGGCGATCGTCGTCCCCGTGCTGGCCGAGGCCAAGCGGCTGAACTCGGGGGCCGGGCGCACCGCCTTCGCCGTGCTCCTCTTCCAGGACCTCGCCGTGGCCCCGCTCCTGTTCGGCGTCACCCTGCTGGCCAACCGGCAGCCCGGCGGCGTCGGGCTGGGCCTGCTGCTCACGCTGGCGCCCGCAATCGTGGCGCTCGGGGTGATCGTGGTGCTCGGACGGCTGGTCCTGCGGCCGCTGTTCCACCACGTCGCGGCCGCGCGCTCGACGGAGCTGTTCATGGCGGCCTGCCTGTTCGTCGTGATCGGCACCAGCGCGCTCGCGGCGGCGAGTGGGCTGTCCATGGCGCTGGGCGCCTTCCTTGCCGGCCTGCTGCTGGCCGAGACCGAATATCGCCGCGAGATCGAGGTGACGATCGAGCCGTTCAAAGGTCTGCTGCTCGGGCTGTTCTTCGTGTCGGTCGGGGCCGGCCTCGATCTGTCGCGGCTCATGGCGGAGCCGGTGTGGGTGCTCGCTTTGGCGCTGGGCTCCATGGCGATCAAGGCGGCGTTGCTGTTCATGGCCGCGCGCGCCATCCGCCTGCCAATGCGGGTCGCTGCCGAAGTGGCGCTCGTGCTCGCGCCCGGCGGGGAGTTTGCCTTCGTCATCGTGAACGGGCTGCTGCACGGCGGGCTGCTCGAGGCGCGGCTCGGCCAGGATCTGCTCGTCGCCGTGACGCTGAGCATGGTGGGCCTGCCGCTGATCGCGCGCCTGGCCGAGCGGCTGGGTCGCCGCCTCATGCCGAGGAGCGAGGGGCCC
>CAXTVD010000189.1:2542-6077 GCA_964247575.1 uncultured Lichenihabitans sp. | reverse complement strand
GGTCAGCGACATGCTGGCCACCCACGGCATTCCCTTCCTGGCCATCGACGACGATCCCAGCCTTGTCGCCCGCGAGCGCGCGGCGGACGTTCCGATCTACTATGGCGACGCGACGCGGCCCGACTTCCTGCGCCGCTGCGGCCTGGCGGAGGCGCGGGCGCTGGTCGTCACGGTCAGCAGTTTCCGCATCGTCGAGCAGGTGGTGGTGATCGGCCGCGAGGAGCGCGCGGATCTCGTCATCGTCGCCCGCGCGCGCGACGCCGATCACGCCAAGGCTCTCTACGGCCTGGGCGCCACCGACGCCGTCCCCGAGACCATCGAGGCGAGGCTGCAGCTCTCCGAGGCGGTGCTCGTCGACGTCGGCGTGCCCGTCGGGCTCGTCATCGCCTCCATCCACGAGAAACGTGACGAATTCCGCAAACTGCTTCATACGGGGCTGGCCGAAGGGGGCGAGCGGCACGCGATCCGGCGGCACCGAAGCCTGCGGTAGAGTCTGGGGTTCGGGCGCGCACTAGCATGATCAAAGCCTACGACAATGTCGGCCGTCGCGACGAAGTTAGCTGCGACCTGACCGGCGGGGCGCTGCCCGACGGTGTGGTCTGGATCGACCTGCTCGATCCGCAGCCGGACGAATTGCGCTACGTCGAGCAGTTCCTTCCCGTTCCCCTGCCGGACGACGAGGATCTCGGAGAGTTGCAGACGGCCACCCGCCTGCGCTCCGACGGCGAGACCGTGCAGGTTTTCACGCCGGTCGTGTTCCGCGACTCCGAGACGATCCTGCGGACCACGACGGTGGGCTTCATCCTGGGCGTGCATCTGCTCGTGACGATCAGGACGGAGGAGCTGTTCGCCTTCCGCGACTACATCCAGCGCGAGACCAAGGAGGAGCAGCGCATTCACGCCCCGGCCGATGTCTTCGTCGGCTTGCTCGAGACGATCGTCGACCGCATCGCCGACGGCATGCAGAAGGTCGGCGCCGAGCTCGACGAGGTGTCGCGGGCGATCTTCAGCCCCAAGCTCGACCGGGTCCCCACCCAGAAACCCGTCCGCTACGAGGCCCACCTCGAAAAGACCCTGCGCACGATCGGGCGCAGCGGCGACCTGACCTCCACCATCCGCGACAGTCTGCTTGGCCTGGGGCGCCTGCTCGCCTTCGTCTCGGCCAATGCCGCGGACAACATGCCGGCCGGTGCAAAGGCGCGCGCCGAGACGCTTCGGCAGGACATCGCGTCCCTCAACGACTACGAGACCCGGCTGACCGACAAGGTCCAGTTCCTGCTCGACTCGACGCTCGGCTTCATCAGCATCGACCAGAACCGCCTGTTCAAGCTGCTGACGATCGCCTCCGTGCTCGGCATTCCACCGACCTTCGTGGTGGGTCTCTACGGCATGAACTTCAAGAACATGCCGGAATACGACTGGTCCTGGGGCTATCAGTGGGGGCTGCTGATCGTCGCGCTCAGCATCATCGTTCCCGCGGTCTGGCTGCGCTGGAAGGGCTGGGTATGAAGCCAAACGGCAGCGCCTGCGTTAGGAACGCGGGGCAGAGGCGTTGGGCGGCCAAGGGACGTCCGGGCTGAGGGGAGTTGAGCGATGCGGTGGGAAGATTCGCGGCGGTCCGACAATATCGAGGACGTGCGCGGCGGCTCGGACGACGGAGGCGGGGGCGGGTTCGGCATTCCCATGGGCGGCGGCGGCCTCGGCATCGGCGCCATCATCGTGCTCTTCATCATCGGCTGGGTCACCGGCATCGATCCGCGGGCCCTGATCAGCGGCGTTCAGAACATGTCGCCGTCGATGCAACAGCAGCAGGCGCCCTCGATCCCGGACTACCAGCGGCGGGTCCAGCAGCAGCAGGCGGACAATCAGGCCGCGCCACCCAGGAGCGCGCAAGCCTCCGACCAGATGAGCGATTTCGTGGCGGCGATCCTGGGGGAGACGGAGGACGTCTGGACCGAGCAGCTGCCGGCGCAGAAGGGTGTCCAGTACGTCGATCCCAAGCTCGTGCTCTACAGCGGCGTGACCCATTCCGGCTGCGGGCAGGCGCAATCCGCCATGGGGCCGTTCTATTGCCCGGTGGACCAGAAGGTCTATCTCGACATGTCGTTCTTCAACGACATGAAGCGCAAGCTCGGCGGCGGCGGCGACTTCGCCTATGCCTATGTCATCGCGCACGAGATCGGCCACCACGTGCAGAACCTGCTGGGCATCCTGCCCAAGGTCCGCGAGCGGCAGGAGCAGGCGAGCCAGACCGAGGCCAACGACCTCAGCGTCCGGATCGAGCTGATGGCCGACTGCCTCGCGGGGGTGTGGGCCAACCACGCCGACCAGAAGTGGCACGTGCTGGAGTCCGGCGACGTCGACAAGGCCATGAACACGGCCTCGGCGATCGGCGACGACCGCCTGCAACAGCAGTCGCGGGGCTATGCCACGCCGGACAGCTTCACGCACGGCACGTCGGAGCAGCGCCAGTCCTGGCTGAAGCGCGGTCTGCAATCGGGCAAGATCGACAGCTGCAACACCTTCGCGCGCTGAGGACGTCATGCCGGGGATCGACGAGACACGCGCCTTCATTCCCCTGTCGGTCAGCGTGATCACCGTGTCCGACACCCGGCAGGTGCAGGACGATCGCTCGGGTGATATGCTGGTCGAGCGGCTGACGAGCGCGGGGCACCGGCTGAGCCGCCGCGTCATCGTCCCGGACGACCGCGCCGCCATCGAGACGGCGGTGCGGGACAGCGTCCACGATGCGGCCACCGATGTGATCATCACCACCGGGGGGACCGGCTTCACGGGGCGCGACGTCACCCCGGACACGATCGAACCCTTGTTCGACAAGCAAATGGACGGCTTTTCCGCCATCTTCCACCGCCTGTCCTACGACAAGATCGGCACATCGACGCTGCAGTCGCGCGCAACCGCGGGGCTGATCGGCACGACCTTCGTCTTCGTTCTGCCGGGCTCGCCCGGGGCCTGCCGGGACGCCTGGGACGGCATCCTCGCCCACCAACTCGACTACCGCTACCGTCCCTGCAACATCGTGGAACTGCTGCCGCGTTTGGACGAACATCTGAGGCGGGGGGCTGCGGCCCCCGCACCGCCTACCGCACCATAGAGGCGCGGCTCTGAAGGGTCTGCGCCGCCCGCTGCCGGCGGACCAGCGCCTCGAAGTCCTTGGTGGCCGGCAACGCGGTCGCCTTCGAGACGATCAGGCCGGCGACCGGCGCGAGGTCGGGCAGGACACGCGTCACGAGCCCATCCGGGACTTCCCGGATCAGCAGCGCTCCGGCGCGCGCTTCGTCGCCGTCCGGTCCGAACTGCCGTCCGGCCTCCTCGAGGAAAGAACGGTCCAGGTAGGCGCCGGCCCGCAGGAGAAACAGGGTGGACGAGCGCGCGCCCGCGATGGCTTCGGTCAGGGCCGCCTCGAAGTCGCCGTTCTCGATCAGGTTGCATCCCGCATGGTCCGTGACGCGCCGGATACCCTCGTCGGGACCGGACGCGATCACCCGTGCGGGCGCGGAACCGCAATCAGCCA
>CAXTVD010000189.1:0-2532 GCA_964247575.1 uncultured Lichenihabitans sp. | reverse complement strand
CTCCACGATGGCGGGCACGAGCGCGGCCAGCGTGCGGACCAGCCGGCCGAGCGCGGGCGGGCCCTCGCCGACGGCGGCGGGCATGAGAACGAATGTTGAGAGCATGGCGGCCGGATGTAGCACGATCGAGCGGTTTGCGAAGCCTCCTCCGGCTTGCGGCGGGTGCGTCCGTCCTCCGCAGGTGCTTGACCGGCTGTGCTTTGTTCCGTATTTGTTCTTACATCGCAACGGACCCCGACGCGAGTCGTGGCCACGCAGGGCGGGACTGAGCGTGCTGAGCAACGTCGGTGATCGGTCCAGCAAGCCTGCGGGAGGACGGCGCGCCCCGCAGGGAGGCGTGCCATCCGTGACGCCGGGCGAGCCTTCGATCGCGCCCGCGTCGCGCCGGCGGGGACGGGGCGCGGTCAGCAACAAGGCGGGCCGGTTCGAACCGCAGCAGCGCGTGGAGGTGGATGACGGCTGGGACGCGCTCGATACGCTGCCCCCCTTCGCCACGACCATCGCGTTCGAGCGGCCCCGGACGGTGATCACGCGCAACGAGTCGCCGGACATCTCCTTCGATCGGTCCGTCAACCCGTATCGGGGGTGCGAGCACGGCTGCGTCTACTGCTTCGCGCGCCCGAGCCACAGCTATCTCGGGCTATCGCCGGGCCTCGACTTCGAAACCCGGCTGACGGTCAAGCAAGGCGCCGCCGAGCGGCTCGAAGCGGAACTCGGAGCGTCCGGCTACAAGCCCCGGACGATCGCGATCGGCACCAACACCGATCCCTACCAGCCGATCGAGCGCCAGCACGAGGTGATGCGCTCGCTGCTCAAGGTGCTGGACCGCTGCAATCACCCGGTGGGGATCGTCACCAAATCGGCGATGGTGACGCGGGACATCGACATCCTCGGGCCGATGGCCGCGCGGGGCCTCGTCAAGGTCGCCCTGAGCGTGACCACGCTCGATGCGTCCCTCGCCCGGACCATGGAACCCCGCGCGACCACCCCGGCCAAGCGGCTGGCGGCCATCGAGAAACTCGCCGCCGCCGGCATCCCCGTGACGGTCATGGTGGCGCCCATCGTTCCGGCCATCAACGATGCGGAAATCGAAACGATCCTGACGCGCGCCCAGGCGCTCGGGGCGCGGGAAGCGGGCTACGTGATGCTGCGGCTTCCCCTCGAGGTGAAGGACATCTTCAAGGAGTGGCTGCTGCTCCACTTCCCCGACCGGTACCGGCACGTCATGTCGCTCGTCCAATCGATGCGCGAGGGCAAGGAAAACGACGCGACCTGGGGCAAGCGGATGACGGGCACCGGCCCCTATGCCTGGATGATCGGGCGGCGCTTCGAGGTCGCAAGCGAGAGGCTCGGCTTCCCGAAGGTTCGCGCCAAGCTGCGCACCGACCTGTTCGCTCCGCCCACCAGACGGGGCGCGCAACTCGACCTGTTCGGCTGAGGCCGGGCTGTGGAGACCGGCAGGCCGACCGGCGGGATGGCTTGCCAGGACTGGCGGGGCGGTGAAGAGAGACGGGGGAGAAGCCGAATCGGGGAGGTCAGCGGTCCGTGTGCACGCCGCATTTTGATCACGAGCAGCGGATCATCGCCTGTGGCCGGCTTGTGGTAGCGGGTGTCGACGAGGTCGGGCGCGGCCCGCTGGCCGGCCCGGTGACGGCCGCCGCCGTGGTGCTCGACCCGGCGAACCTTCCGGACGCCGTGGATGACTCCAAGGCGCTGACCGCGGCCGAGCGGGAGGAGGCCTATCACGGGATCATGGCGCATGCGCTGGCCGTCGCGATCGGTTTCGCGTCCCCGCGCGAGATCGACGCGATCAATATCCGGCAGGCCACCTTCGTCGCGATGCGCCGCGCCGTCGGCGCGCTGGCCCTCCGGCCGGATCACATCCTGGTGGATGGGAGCGATCTGCCGGTGCTGCACGGCATCGGGGCGGAGGCGATCGTCAGGGGCGACGCGATCAGCCTGTCGATCGCGGCGGCCTCCATCGTCGCCAAGGTGACGCGGGACAGGGTGATGGTGCGCCTGCATCGGCACGATCCCCGCTACGGTTTTGCGAGCCATAAGGGCTATGCCACCGCCGAACATCGCTCGGCGCTGCTCCAGCATGGTCCCTCCGCCGCCCATCGGCGGAGCTTCGCACCCTGCCGGGACGAGGGGTCGCTTCTGCCCGAAGCGTCTTGAAAGGGGACGAGGGGCGGCCCCGGCTCTAAACCGCCGTTTTACCACGTGCTCCGCATAGTCCGCTGGTCAGTAGCGTATCCGGTGTGTGTGTCAGTCATGGTTCAAGCACGTGCCGGAGCGGCCGGTCGTAAGCCCCAGTCAAAGGTCTCGCGTTCTGGGGTTTCGACGGCTGCGCTGACGACGGTCGAGCCGTTGCCGCTCAACAGGGTGATCACGGGCGAGTGCGTGGCCGCCCTGCAGCGGATGCCGGCGGGAAGCGTCGATCTCGTCTTCGCCGACCCGCCCTACAATTTGCAGCGTGAAGGCGCGCTGTCCCGCCCCGACCAGAGCCTCGTCGATGCCGTCGACGACGAC
>CAXTVD010000188.1:0-8246 GCA_964247575.1 uncultured Lichenihabitans sp. | reverse complement strand
CAGGCCATTTGCGAAGGGCGCGACCAGCGAGCCGTACTGCCCAGACCGTTGCTGAGACTGCCGGGGGAGTGATAGGGCGTGCAACACCGGCGTAACCAGCAGCAAGCCGGACCCAAGGGGAGGACGAGGGTGCCGGAACTCCGGTCTCAGATGCATGTGATCCTCGCCTGTTTCCTGGGCTGGACCATCGATGCTTTCGACTTCTTCATCCTCATCTTCGTGATGGGCGAGATCGCGAAGGAGTTCGGCACGACCGTCACGGTGATCAGCTGGGCCATCACGCTCACGCTCGCCTTGCGGGTGGTGGGCGCCTGGGTGTTCGGGCGCCTCGCGGACCGCTACGGACGCAAGCCGACCCTGATCGCCAACGTGCTGATCTTCTCGGCCCTCGAATGCGCATCCGGCCTCGCCCCAACTCTGGCGAGCTTCCTGGTGCTGCGTGCCCTGTACGGGGTCGCGATGGGGGGCGAATGGGGTGTCGGGGCCAGCCTGACCATGGAGTCCATTCCGGCCCGTTGGCGGGGGCCCGTATCCGGCCTCCTCCAGTCGGGATACTCGGTCGGCTATCTTCTCGCCGCGCTGCTTTACGGGGTCGGGTTCGAGACCCTGGGCTGGCGCGGCATGTTCATCGTGGCCGTCGTGCCGGCGGCGCTGGTGCTCTACATCCGCCGCAACGTCCCGGAAAGCCCGGGCTGGGCCCCGGGAAGTGCGCGCAACCGCGCCGGAGTGCCCGGCCGGCCCGCCGCGCCGTCCTCCCTCCGACGCTACGTCTACGCGACCGCGCTGATGGCCGCCGCCGCCACGTTCAGCCACGGCACGCAGGACCTCTATCCCACGTTCCTGCGGGTCCAGCACGGGCTGTCGGTCCACGCGGTGGCCGTGATTGCGATCACCTATAATGTGGGGGCGATCCTCGGCTGCATCAGCGGCGCGACGCTGTCCCAGCGCATCGGCCGCCGGCGCGAGCTGGTGCTGGCGGCGGCGTTTGCGGTGTTGCTGATGCCGTTCTGGGCCGTGGCGGCGGGACCGGTCGCGGTGACGCTCACGGCCTTCTGCATGCAGTTTCTCGTCCAGTGCACCTTCGGCACCATGCCGGCGCATCTCAACGAGATCTCGCCCCCGCACGCCCGCGCCACGTTTCCGGGCTTCACCTACCAGTTCGGCAACCTGCTGGCGGCCGGCAACGCCACGCTCCAGGCGGCGCTGGCGACCCGCTACGGGGGCGACTACGGCACCGGCATGGCGGTCGTGGCCGGGGCCGGCGCGATCCTGTTCGGGCTGCTCGCCGCCCTGGGTCCGGAAGGCAAGGACGTCGAGATGGCGGTCGGGCGGTCAGGCGCCGCGCCAGACCAGCTTGGCGTTGGTCAGCTCGCGCGCGCCGAGCGCCCCGAGTTCACGCCCGAAGCCTGAGCTCTTGATCCCGCCGAAAGGGGCGCGGGGGTCGGACCGCACGAAGTCGTTGATGAAGACCGCGCCGGCCTCGATCTTCTCGGCCACGTGCCGCGCCCGGTCGAGATCGCGGCTCCACACCGCGGCGCCGAGGCCGTATTCGGTGTCATTGGCAAGCGCGATCGCCTCGGCCTCGTCCTTGAAAGGAAACAGCATCGCGACGGGGCCGAAGAACTCTTCCGACACCACCGGCGCATCGTGCGGCAGTCCGGCCAGCACGGTCGGCTCGTAGAAGAAGCCTGCACCCTCGACCGGCTTGCCGCCCGTCAGCACGCGGGCGCCCTGGCTCACGGCGTCGGTGACCTGCCGGTGCACGTTGTCGCGCAGATCGGCGCGGGCAAGCGGGCCGAGCTTGGTGGCACTGTCCATGGGATCGCCGACCGGGATCTTGCCGACCGCCTCAACGAAGCGCGCCGCGAAATCCTCGAACAGGCTCTCGGCCACGAAGAAGCGCTTGGCCGCGATGCAGCTCTGGGCGTTGTTGGAGTAGCGGCTCGTGACGCCGAGCTGGATGGCCTTGTCGAGGTCGGCGTCGTCCAGCACCACGAACGGGTCCGAGCCGCCGAGCTCCAGCACGACCTTCTTGCCATGCTGTCCAGCCAGGGCCGCGACGGCTCGGCCGGCACCCACGCTGCCTGTCACCGTCACGGCGCGGATGCGGCCGTCGGCAATGATCGGGGGCATCGCTTCCTTCTGCACCATCAGGTTGACGTAGAGCCCGTCGGGGCCCCCTGCCTCCCTGACCAGCGTTTCGAGTGCGATCGCGCAGCCCTGCACGGTCTCGGCATGCTTCACCAGCACGGTGTTGCCGGCCATCGCGGCCGGGATGAAGAAGCGCAGCACCTGCCAGAACGGCAGGTTCCACGGCATGATGCCGAGGATGGGGCCGAGCGGCTGGTAGATGACCTCGCTCTGGGTGCCGGGCACGGGCTGGGGGGCAAGGTATCCCTCGCCGGCCTCGGCGAAGTGACGGGCCCCGGAGGCGGCCTTCTTGACCTCGGCCACGGCCTCGGCGAGCGGCTTGCCCATCTCGGCCGTGATGAGCCGGCCATACTCGTCGGCCCGGCGCTCCAGGATCTCGGCGAGGCGGACCAGGAAGGCGGCGCGCTCGCCCATCGGGGTGGCCGACCAGGTCTTCCAGCCCGACCACACACGCGCCAGCCGCTCCTCGACCTCGGCGGCCGTGTTCTCGGGATAGCGGGCCAGGATCTCGCCCGTCGTGGGATTGCGCGACTCGAAGCTCATCAGAAATCTCCCTTGTGGCGTCAGCAGACGGCGCGGAATCGTTCAATGCAGGTGGTCAGCACGTCGTCGCCGGGCCGCTTCCACCAGTTTTCAGCCGAGAAGATCTCGACCTCCTGCGGCCCGTGGAAGCCGGCGGCCTCGATGTCGGCGCGGAACAGCCTGAGGTCGATCACCCCGTCTCCCATCATCCCGCGATCGAGCAGGAGATCGCGGGTGGGAACCAGCCAGTCGCAGATGTGGTGGGCGAGGATCTGTCCGTTGCGCCCTGCGCGCGCGATCTGCGCCCGGATCTTGGGGTCCCACCAGCAATGGTAGACGTCGATCGCGACGCCCGTGCCCGCGCCGAGCGCGTCGCACAGGTCGAGCGCCTGTTCCAGCGTGTTCACGCAAGCGCGGTCGCCCGCATACATCGGGTGGAGCGGCTCGATCGCGAGCGGGACATGGCAGGCCCGGGCATGCGGCAGCAGCGCCGCGAGCCCCTCCGCCACCATGGTCCGGGCGCCCGCGATGTCCTTGGACGAGCCGGGCAGGCCGCCCACCACCATGACAAGGCAGTCGGCGCCGAGCGCCGCCGCTTCGTCTACCGCGCGCCTGTTGTCATCGAGCGCTGCGATCCGCCCGGCGTCGTCGGGGGCCGGGAACATGCCGCCGCGGCAATGGCCGGTCACCCGCAACCCGTTCAGCCTGACGATCCGCGCCGCCTCGGCGAGCCCGATCGCCGCAACCTGATCCCGCCAGGGCGAGATGGCGGAAATGCCCGCCGCGAGGCAGGCGTCCACCGCGGCGGCGAAGCCGAACTGTTGACGCACGGTGGCGAGATTGATCGACAACCCCTCGACACTCACGTGACCACTCCCTGACCCCGACCGCAGCCTCGTCGGGTTCGCGCCCGCAGGCTCAGACGCTGCCGCCGAGCGCCATCACGGCGCGCATGCGCGTTGCGGCAAGTTCGGGATCGCGCAGCACGCGCGCGGCGTCCGCCAGGCGGAACAGCTCGGCGAAGTGCTGCAGCGAACGCGCGCCCTGCTGGCCGCCGATCATGTGGAAATGATCCTGAAGGCCGTTGAGATACGCCAGGAACACGACGCCCGTCTTGTAGAAGCGCGTCGGCGCCTTGAAGATGTGCCGGGACAGCGGGACGGTCGGCCCCAGGAGAGCGTGGAATCCCGCCTCGTCGCCCGCGGCGAGCCGCGTCAGCGCCACCGAGGCCGCCGGCGCGATGGCGTCGAAAATGCCGAGGAGGGCATGGCTGTAGCCCTGGTCGTCGCCCGCGATGAGTTCCGCGTAGTTGAAGTCGTCGCCCGTATACATGCGCACGGCCTCTGGCAGGCGCCGCCGCATGGCGATCTCCTTCTCCTTGGACAGGAGCGAGATCTTGATCCCGTCCACCTTGGCGGCGTGGTCGGCGATGATGGACACGGCCGTGTCCATGGCGTCCATGTGGTCGGCGGCGCCCCAGTAGCCCGCAAGCGCCGGATCGAACATCTCGCCGAGCCAGTGGATGACCACGGGATGCCGAACCTGGCTCAGGATGCGCCTATAGACACGCACGTAATCGTCGGGACCCTTGGCGATCCGCGCCAGCGCCCGGCTTGCCATCAGGATGATCCGTCCGTCGAGCGCCTCGACCGCTTCGATCTGCTTCTCGTAGGCGGCGATCACGTCATCGAGCGTGCGGGCCTGTCCGGGGGCGAGGTGATCCGTGCCGACCCCGCAGCCCACCAGCGCGCCCGGCCGCGTCTTCGCGTCGGCCAGCGTCCGCCGCATGAGTTCGAGGGCGCCGGGCCAGTCGAGCCCCATGCCGCGCTGGGCGGTGTCCATCGCCTCGGCGACACCGAAGCCGAGGTCCCACAGATAGTGCCGGAAGGCGAGGGTCTTGTCCCAGTCGACGACCGCGTCGAGGAAGGGATCGGCCTCCGCCAGCGGGTCCACGACGACATGGGCGGCCGCATAGGCGATCCGGTTGAAGACGGGCGGCGCGCCGCCGGCGGCGGCTGTCGGCAGCGCGGTGTTCTGCACCGTATAGGGGGCCAGCCGGCCCCCGGGGGTGGGCAGGGTCAGGGTCGTCATGGCTCAGGCCGCTTGCATATCGAGGCCGAGGGGGGGCACGTCGACCCATCGGCGTTCGGTCCAGCTCCGCTGAGCGAGTTCGGCCAGTTGCACGCCCTTGGCGCCCTCGAGCAGGTCGTGGTGCCAGGGAGTGTCCGCCACCACATGGCGGATGAAGTCCTCCCACTGCGTCCGGAAGCCGTTGCCGTAGGTCGCGTTGTCGGGCACCTCGTCCCACTGCTCGAGAAAGCGCATGGCCTGCGGCTCGTCGGGATTCCACACCGGCCGGGGCGTATTCACCCGGTGCTGGGTCCGGCAGCGGAACAGGCCGGCGACCGCGGAGCCGAGTGTGCCATCGACGTGGAAGGTGACGAGGTCGTCGCGGTTCACGCGCGTCGCCCAGGACGAGTTAATCTGCGCCACGATGCCGCCTTCGAGCTGGAAGGTGGCATAGGCGGCATCGTCCGCATCCGCCTCGTAGGGACGGCCCTGCTCGTCGACGCGGCTGGGAATGTGGGTGGCGCCCAGGCAGCTCACCGCCTTGACCGCCCCGAAGGTGTTGTCGAGCACATAGCGCCAGTGGGGCAGCATATCGAGGATCACGCCGCCGCCTTCGGCCTTGCGGTAGTTCCAGGATGGCCGCTGCGCCGGCTGCCAATCGCCCTCGAACACCCAGTAGCCGAACTCGCCGCGCACGGAGAGGATGCGGCCGAAGAAGCCGGACTCGCGCAGCATGCGCAGCTTGCGCAGGCCGGGCAGGAAAAGCTTGTCCTGCACGGCGCCGTTCTTGACCCCGTGCGCCCGGGCGAGCCGGGCGAGGCCCAGGGCCTCGTCGAGGGTCTCGGCGATGGGCTTCTCGCAATAGACATGCTTGCCGGCCTCGATGGCCCGGGTCAGCAGCCCCACGCGCATCTGGGTGGAGCCCGCATCGAAGAAGATGACGTCGTCCTTGTTGGCCAGCGCTTCGTCGAGGTCGCCCGTATGCCGCTCGATGCCGTGACGCTTGGCCAGTTCGGCGACCTTCTCGGCGTTGCGGCCGACCAGGATGGGGTCGGGCAGCGCCCGGTCGCCGTTGGGCAGCAGCACGCCGCCAGCATCCCGGATGGCCGCGACCGAACGGACGAGGTGCTGGTTGTAGCCCATCCGCCCGGTCACGCCGTGCATGATGATGCCGATCCGCTGAATCGCCACGCCGCCCTCCCGTTGTAACTCGTTGGTTACAAACCAGCACGACGCCTTGGGCGTGTCAAGAGTGTCCCGGCCGGTCAGGCCGGCCGCAGGTAGGACAGGATCACGTCGACCATGTGCCGGCCCCAGGCCTCGACCTCCTCCTTGGCCAGGAGGTCACGGCGGAAGATGGTCGACAAGGTCCAACGGTTCGACAGGTAGAAGAACCCGAGCGCGGCGATCGAGACATAGACCTTCACAGGATCGGTATCCCCGCGAAACAGCTTTTGCTCCACGCCATGGTTCAGAAGCTCGGAGATCCTCTGGATCAAGGGGGAGTTGAGCTCGAAGATCCGCGCCGACCGCTTGAGGAACTTGGCGCGATGCAGGTTCTCCGTGTTCAGGAGGCTGAGGAATTCGGGGTGCGCGAGATAGTATCGCCAGGTAAACAGGACCAGGTCGCGCATGCCCTCCACCGGATCGCGCTCGGAAAGACGAAGCCCGTGCTCCGCCGTGCGGATCGCATTGTAGCTTCCCTCGAGAACGGCGACGTAGAGCGCCTCCTTGTTACCGAAGTAATGGTACAGCATGCGCTTGTTGATCCCGGCCCGCAGCGCGATGTTGTCGATCCGCGCGCCTTCGAAGCCCTTTTCCGTGAACTCCTTGATCGACGCCGCAAGAATGGCGGCACTCGTCCGCTCGGGATCGCGCGTGTTGTTGCGGGGGGACGGCGACGGCGCCGGATCGGCCGCAGCCTTGGGCGGCGCGCCCTTCTCCTTGCGGGGTTGCCGGGCTGGCGCGAGCGCACGGGCTTCAGACGATTTGGCGGCCGGCATTGAGGGTCTCTGAAGGGCTGGACGCTGGGACGTCTCGGGCGGACGTCTCTTCTAACGCGGCACGATTTTGCATCGCAATGCCCGCCCCGCTTCGGGGTCGGACCTTCCGGTTGGCTTGACAGGGCATGCAGCGCGATCTAGATCACAAGTAACCGGTGAGTTACACCGAAGTCGCAAGAGGCTGCCCGAGCGGCCCGTTCAGGAGGACGCCTCTGCATGCCGACCTCGCTGTCGCCATTCCAGCTTCGGGCTGCGCCCCGTTGAGCGCGGCGACGGCCCCTTCGACCGGTCCGGCCGGCGCGCCCGTCCCCCTGCTGGAGATGCGGGACATCAGCAAATCGTTCGGCCCGGTCAGGGTGCTCGATCGCGTGACGCTGAGCGCGCATGCCGGCGAGGTCCATGCGCTCTGCGGCGAGAACGGCGCCGGCAAATCGACCCTGATGAAAGTCCTGAGCGGCGCCTATCAGCCCGATAGCGGGGCCATTCTGATCGAGGGCCGCCCCGTCCGGTTCGGCCATCCGGTCGAGGCGCGGCGGGCCGGCATCGGCATCATCCACCAGGAACTCAGCCTCCTGCCGCATCGCAGCGTGGCCCAGAACATCGCCCTGGGCCGGGAGCCGAGCCGCCACGGCCTCGTGGACCGGCGAGGGATGGCCGTCGATACAGAGCGCCTGCTGGCGCGGCTCGGCCCCGGCATCGCGCCGGATCGCCTCCCCGGCACGTTGCCCAACGCCCAGCGGCAGAGGGTGGAGATCGCCAAGGCGCTGGCGACCGAGGCCCGGATCCTCGTCTTCGACGAACCGACCGCGCCGCTCGACGCCAGCGAGAGCGAGAGGCTGTTCGCCGTGATCGCGGAGCTGCGCCGGAGCGGGGTGGCGGTGATCTACATCTCCCACCGGATGAAGGAGGTGTTCGCGCTCGCGGACCGCCTGACCGTGATCAAGGACGGCCAGCGTACCGCCACGGCGCCCGCCGGCGCGCTGGCCCCCGACGACGTGATCCGCGCCATGGTGGGACGGCCGCTCGAGGAGTTCTTTCCGCCGCGCCGGGCGGGCCCGGCCGGCGCGGTGCTGCTGCAGATCGAGAAGGGGGCGAACGCGGCGCTGACCGGCATCGATCTTTCCTTGCGGGCCGGCGAGATCGTGGGCGTCGCGGGGCTCGAGGATTCGGGCAAGGGCGCGCTCGCCAAGGCGATCTTCGGCGCGGCTCCCTTTACGGCCGGGCGCATCGTGCTGCCGGACGGCCAGGGGCAGCCGGCGACGCCCCGCGAGGGCGCGCGGCGGGGCATCGCCTTCCTGTCGGACGACCGCAAGTCGGAGGGCCTCGGCCTGCGGCAGAGCCTGCGCAACAACGCCGCCCTCGCGTTGCGGAGCCTCGGCGCGCCGCTCGCCCGACCGTGGGGCGCCGACCGCTCCAAGAGCCGCATCGACGGGCTGTTCCGCGCGGTGGAGATGCGGGCCGCCGACTACGATGGGCCGGTATCGTCCTTGTCCGGCGGCA
>CAXTVD010000187.1:0-8283 GCA_964247575.1 uncultured Lichenihabitans sp. | reverse complement strand
GGCCGGTGCGACAACTGCCTCAACCCGGTGGAAGCGATCGACGGCACCGAGGTGGCGCAGAAGCTGCTCTCGGCCATCTACCGGACCGGCCAGCGCTATGGGGCGGGCCATGTGATCGACGTGCTGCGCGGCAACGCGACCGACAAGATCAGCAAGGCCGGTCACGACAGCCTCCCCACCTTCGGGGTTGGCAGGGACAAGGACGAGCGGTTCTGGCAGTCGGTCGTTCGGCAGCTCGCCGCCGCCAGCCTCGTCGTGGTGGACCACGCCGCCTATGGCGCGCTGACGCTCGGGGACGGAGCCCGCAGCGTCCTGCGGGGCGACCGGCGCCTCCAGCTTCGTCGTGACCGCCCTGCCGCCGCGCCGGCCACCGGGCGACGGGCGACCCCGGTCGTGGCTTCGGGCGAGAACGCCTTGTTCCAACGGCTGCGGGCGGAGCGCGCGCGGCTCGCCCGGGCGCAGAACCTGCCGCCCTATGTCGTCTTCCACGACTCGACGCTGATCGAGATGGCGGCGCTTCGTCCGGCGAGCCTGCATGCGATGCGCGGCGTGCCGGGCATGGGCGAGATCAAGCTCCAGCGGTACGGCGCGGCCTTTCTCGCGGTCATCGCAGCGCACCGCGAAAGCGACTGAGGTTGCAGCGGCGAGCGGGTCAGCGGTCTCGCGCGGCCCTGCCCCGCCACCGGACGCGCCTCAGCTTTCGTCGATGGCGACCGTCATGCCGTCATAGGCGATGTCGACGTTCGCCGGCACGTGCCGCCGCAGGGTCTGGTAGTCCATGTCGGTGTGCAGGTTGGTCAGGATCGCGCGGCGCGGTTTCGCCCGCTCGATCCAGCTCAGCGCGTCGGACAGCGAGAAGTGGCTGGGATGGGGGCTGGGGCGCAGCGCGTCGATGATCCACAGGTCCAGGCCCTCGACGAAGGCGACGCTCTCGTCGGGAATGGCCTTGACGTCGGGCGTGTAGGCCAGACGGCCGATGCGCAGTCCGAGCGCATCGATCTCGCCGTGGTCGAGCCGGAACGGCAGGATGTCCACCGGGCCGCCCGGCCCGCCGATCGACAGGCTGCGCCCGGCTTCGATCCGCACGTCGTCCAGCAGCGGCGGGTAGAGACTGCCGGCCGGCGTCTCGAAGATGTAGCTGAAGTTGTGCCGGACGACCGCTGCCGTCCCGGCGTCCATGTGCATGGCGATGCGGCTACGCGCCATCATCACGAGCGGCCGGACGTCGTCGATGCCGTGCGTGTGATCGGCATGCGGGTGGGTCAGCACGATGCCGTCGAGCCGCTGCACAACGGCCTCGAGGAGCTGCTCGCGCAGATCGGGCGAGGTGTCGACGAGCACCACGGTTGGCGTGCCGTCGGCCCCCCCGCGCTCGATCAGGACCGAGCAGCGCCGCCGCCGGTTGCGCGGCTCGGTCGGATCACAGTGTCCCCAGCCCTGCCCGACGCGCGGGACGCCCCCCGACGAGCCGCAGCCCAGGATCCGCAGCGTCAGGCTCATGCCGCGTCCTGCGCCCGCTCGCCGAGAGGTGGCATTCTGTCGAACAGCCGAAGCACGTTGGCGTTGGTGGCCGCCCCGAAGGCCGGCAGGTCCACGCCCTTCAGTTCGGCCAGGACGCGGGCGGTATGAACGACATGGGCCGGTTCGTTGCGCTTGCCCCGATAGGGAACCGGGCTGAGGAACGGCGCGTCCGTCTCGACCAGCATGCGGTCGAGCGGCACGTCGCGGGCGATCGCCCGCAGGTCGTCGGAGCCCTTGAAGGTGACGACGCCCGAGAAGGAGATGAACAGGTTCAGGGCCAGTCCGGCTTCGGCCAGCGCGCGGCCGGCGGTGAAGCAGTGCAGCACGGCCTTGAAGGCGCCCTGCCCCGCTTCGTCCCTCAGGATGGCGATCATGTCGTCGTCGGCATCCCGGGCGTGGATCACGAGGGGCAGGCCGGTCTGTCGCGCCGCGGCGATCTGCGTGCGGAAGACGCGCGCCGCAAGGTCCCGCGGAACGGGATCGTAGTGATAATCGAGCCCGGCCTCCCCGATGGCGACGCATTTGGGATGGGTTGCGAGGGCGACATAGGTCTCGGGCGACACGTCCGGCTCCTCGGCGGCCTGCAGAGGATGCGTGCCGACGGTGAAAAAGACGTCGTCATAGCGCTCGGCGAGGGCCCGGTAGGTTGCGACCTTCTCGATCTTGGTCGCGATCGTGATCATCCGCTCGACGCCGGCAGCCCGGGCCCGTTCGAGCACCTGGTCGCGTTCGGCGTCGAAGTCGGGAAAGTCGAGATGGCAGTGACTGTCGATGATCATGCGTGCGCGGGTCCGGCGCCATCGGTCGCCTCCGGCTCGACGTAGCGCGGGAAGATGGCGGTCGGCGGCGGCAGGGGCGTTCCGCTCTGCAAGCGGTGGTCCGGCGTCGCGGCCCTGAAGTCGCGCCCGCTCGGTGCGACGCCGAGCAGCGTGAGCAGCTTGTCCATCGAGGCCGGCATGAAGGGCTGCACGAGCAGGGCGACCACGCGCAGGCATTCTGCGGTGGTGTAGAGGACCCCTTCCATCCGCACAGGGTCGGTCTTGCGCTTGGCCCAGGGCTCCTCGCTCGCGAAGTAGCGGTTGGACTCGGCGACGACCTGCCAGATGTCGGCGAGGATCTGGTGCAGGGCGTAATCCTTCAGCCCCGCCCGCAGCTTGTCGGGCAAGGCATAGACCGCGTCGAGCAGCGCCTGGTCGGCCGGCATGACCACGCCCTGATGCGGCACGACCCCGTTGCAGTGCTTGGCGATCATCGACAGCGAGCGCTGGGCGAGGTTGCCGAGATCGTTGGCGAGGTCCGCGTTGATGCGGGCCACGATCGCCTCGTGCGAGTAGTTGCCGTCCTGCCCGAACGGCACTTCGCGCAGGAAGAAATAGCGGATCGGGTCGACGCCGTAGGTCTGCGCCAGCGACACGGGGTCGACCACGTTGCCCGTCGACTTCGACATCTTCTCGCCGCGGTTGAACAGGAAGCCGTGCACCACGATCTGCCGGGGCAGCGGCAGGTCGGCCGACATGAGGAAGGCCGGCCAGAAGACGGCGTGGAAGCGGGTAATGTCCTTGCCGATGACGTGGGCGTCCGCCGGCCAGTAATGCGCCCGGTCCGCCCGTGGGTCGGGAAAGCCGGTTCCCGTCAGGTAGTTCGTCAAGGCATCGACCCACACATACATCACATGGGCCGGATCGCCGGGCACCGGAATACCCCAGTCGAAGGTCGTCCGGCTGATCGAGAGGTCCGCAAGACCCCGCCGCACGAAGCTCACGACCTCGTTGCGATACTTCTCCGGCGTCACGAAGTCGGGAGAGGCGTCGTAGTGCTGGAGGAGCCGCTCGCCGTAGCGCGACAGGCGGAAGAAGTAGCTGGCCTCCTCGACCCACTCGACCGGCGTGCCCGTGGGCGCGAGGCGCCGGCCATCGGACCCCAGGACGAGATCGCCTTCGAGATAGTAGGCCTCGTCGCGCACCGAGTACCAGCCGGCATAGGTCGACTGGTAGATGTCGCCCTTGGCCTCCATCCGCCGCCAGATCTCCTGGGCGGCCAGCCTGTGCCGGTCCTCCGTGGTGCGGACGATGTCGTCGGCGCGGGCGTCCAGCAGGGTCGCGACGCTCTCGAACTGCCGTGCGGTCCGGTCGGCCAGGGCCTGCGGCGTCAACCCTTCCCGGCCCGCCGTCTGCTGCATCTTCTGGCCGTGCTCGTCCATGCCGGTGAGGAAGAGGACGTCAAAGCCGTCCAGCCGCTTGCACCGCGCGATCACGTCGGTCGCCACCCGTTCGTAGGCGTGCCCGATATGCGGCGCCCCGTTCGCGTAGGGAATTGCGGTCGTGATGAAGAAGTGCGGGCGGTCTGCCATCGTCATCCGTCCTGGTCAGGGTGTGTCAGCCAAGCGGACGGCGTGCGCGAGGTCGGAGAACACGGACAGGAGCAAGGGTCTTCTGTCGAGGTTGAGTGCCCCCGCCTCGCGGGCGGAAGCCATGATCTTGTTCCATACCTCCGCCAGCGGTGCAAGACGCTGCACCGCACACCCCTGCCCCGCGAGGGTGCGAACCCGGCCGTCCACCCAGTCGAGGACGGTCTCGATCGCGAGGTCGGCCGCCTCTCCGCCGTCCCCCGATCCCAGCCGGTCGGCGAGCCGGTGGACGCCCCGCCAATCGACGGCCGGCAGCCGGCCGAGTTCGGCGTGCAGGTCGCGGTCGAGCGACAGCCGCGCGGGATCGAGCAGCCGCAAGGCGCGGCCGACCGAGCCGCCGCTCCGCGCGAGGGCGCCGGCCCGTTCGGCGGGGGGCGGCAGCGGTTCCTCCGTTTGCAGGCCCGCCAGCACCCGCTCGACGGAACCCTCGTCCAGCGCGCCCAGCATGAGCTTGCGACAGCGCGACAGGATGGTGGGGAGCACCTGGGCAGGCTGGTGCGCCAGGATCAGGAACACCGAGCGGGGCGGGGGCTCCTCGATGACCTTGAGGAGAGCGTTGGCGCTGGAGCGGTTGAGGTCGTCGGCACTGTCGATGATGCAGACGCGATGCCCCCCTGCCCCGGCGGCCCGCTGAAACATCCCGAGCGCGCTCCGTACATCGTCGACGCGGATCTCGGCGAACAGCTTCTTGGTCTTGTCGTTCCATTCCCGCCGGAGCAGCGCCACGTCGGTGACGGCCCCGCTCCGGACACGCGCCCAGATCCGATGCTCCGGTGGCACGGCCAGCGTTGCCGCATGGCGGACATCCGGGCTCGCCGGATCCGGATAGGCCAGCAGGAAGCGGGCGAAGCGCCAGGCCAGCGTCGCCTTGCCGACGCCGCGCGGACCACCGATGAGCCAGGCATGCGGCAGCCGACCGGACCGGTAGGCCTCCAGCAGCGCCTGTTCGGCGTCGGAGTGGCCGACCAGGTCCGCGCTGTCCCGCGGATGAGGCATCCCCGGGGCGCGGGTGCTGTCGATCGGTCCGTCCACGCGTCAGGTGCCCGCTTGGGCAAGGCTGCGCCCGCCGGTGAGTCCCGCACGCCCTTCGGGCCACAGGCGGGTGGAGACCGCCGCCCAGATCGCCTCCGCGACCGCTTCGGGGGACTGATCGGCGTCGATCACCTGGCAGCGCCGAGGCTCGCGCGTCGCGATGCCGAGAAAGGCCTCGCGCAGGCCGTCATGGAAGCTTCGATCCTGGCTCTCGAAGCGATCGGGCCCTGCCCCCTCCCTGCGACGGCGGCTCGCGCGATTCAGGCCGACGGCGCTGGGCAGATCGAGGATAAGCGTCACGTCGGGCATCGCCGGGCCGACCACCACGCGCTCCAGGCCGGCGACATAGGTCGGATCGAGATGGCCCAGCGCCCCCTGGTAAGCGCGGGTCGAATCGATGAAGCGATCGCAGACGACCGTGCAACCCCGCGCCAGGGCCGGCAGGATCTTGCGGTCGAGATGGTCGAGGCGGGCTGCGGAAAAGACCAGCGCTTCCGCCGCTGGACCCAGCGGGGCGAGCGCCCCCGAGAGGAGCGCGGCGCGATAGCTCTCGGCCAAGAGCGTGCCGCCGGGCTCGCGCGTTGCGAAGGCCTCGACGCCCAATCGGGCGAGGCGCTCGACCAGCAGGCGGGCCTGGGTCGACTTGCCCGCCCCCTCCCCGCCCTCCAGGGTCACGAAGGACCCGCGCCCACCGCTTCTAACGTCTGAAAACATTCGTCCGCACGAAGGTTGCGACCAGTTCCCAGCCGGCGTCGAGCGCGCGCCGAGGCAGCGGACCGACCGGTACGGCTTGCCCGGTCTTGAGCGGCACGTCGAGCACCTCCGCCCCGCCCCGCAAGACCTTAAGGTGAGCCACGGTCTCTCCGGCTTCGACAGGTGCCGGCAGCGGACCCTCATAGACGATCTTGCCCGTCAGCGGCTCCGTCGCGCCGCGCGCCGCGGTGAAGCCGACGGGTCGGTCGGCCACGAGCGGAACGCGGCTCTCCGTGCCGCCATAGACGGCGGCGGTGCCGACGACCTCGCCGGCCGAAAAGAGCGTCTTGCGTTCGAACGAGCGGAAGCCCCAGGACAGGATCTTGACTGCTTCGCTCGCCCGGTCGCGGGCCGTCCGCATGCCGTCCAGCACCAGGACGAGCCGCTGTCCATTCTGCACGGCCGAGGCCACGATGTTGTAGCCGCTTTCCGCGATCTCGCCCGTCTTCAGCCCGTCGGCCCCGATGTTCATGGTCAGCAGCGGGTTGCGGTTGGTCTGGCGGACCCTGTTCCAGAGGAAGTCCTTCTCGCCGAAGTAGCGGTAGAGCTGCGGGTAGGTCGAGATCACGTGGATGGCGAGGAGCGCCATCTCGCGCGCCGTCACCTTCTGGTTGGGGTCGCCCCGGCCCCAGGCATTGCTGAAGGTCGACTTGGTCAGGCCGAGTTCGCGCGCCCGCTGCGTCATCAGGGTCGCGAAAGCATCCTCGGTTCCCGCGATGCCCTCGGCGAGCGCGATCGCCGCATCGTTCCCCGAGTCGATGACCAGGCCGCGCAGGAGATCCTCGATCCTCACCTGGCTGTTCACGGCGGCGAACATGGCCGAGCCCCCCGAGGGCGCGCCGCCGTGCCGCCACGCATTCTCCGAGACCACGAAGAGATCGTCGAGCTTGAGGCGGCCTTCGGTGAGCTGCCGGAACACGATCTCCGCCGTCATGATCTTGGTGGTCGAAGCGGGCGCAACGAGATCGTCGGCGTTCTTCTCGAACAGCACGGTTCCGTTGTCGGCGTCCATCAGAATGACGGACGGCGCGATGGTCTGGAAGGGCGCGGGCCCGGCGGCCTGGACCCTTTCGGTCACCACCCCAACGCAGAGGGCGAGTGCGCAGCACAGCACGATCGCGCGCCGGCCGGCCGAGTGGATCGACGTCACGCCTGCCTTCCCTCCCTGCCTTCGAACGGACGAAATCGATGATGACCGTTCGGCTCGGCAGGATCAACCGCGTTGCCGGTGCCGCGCTCCGGGGGACGGGTCTCAGTGTCGCTGGAGCAGGATCGCGAGCTGGTCCTTCTTGCCTTCGCGAGGATCCAGCCCTCTCCGCTCCGGTTCGATGCTGCTGGCCTCGAACGGACGGGCTGGCGGTAACGGAGCCCGCACGGAGCGGCCCTGCGGCGCCGGGACGATCGGATCGCCCACGATCGGGCCGTTCCGCTTGTCCGCACGGGTCTCGCGGGCGACCCGCATGGGTTCGGCCGGCGCGCCCGGCGCGGGCGGCGGGACCGGCGCGGGAGCAGCCGCCACCCGGACGTCGCCACCGAAGCCGCCTGCCTCCGCCGGAACGCCGTCGGTCCGCAGCGACGCCATCAGCTTGTCGTCGTCCGACCCGTCCAGGCCCGCACGGCCGATATAGTCGATGCGGATGCGCGCCGTGCCGGACTGGCGGAAGTCGAGCGCCTCGGCCACGCGCTGCGAGACGTCCATCACCCGGTTCCCGTGATAGGGGCCGCGATCGTTGACCCGGACGATCATGGAATGTCCGTTGCCGAGGTTGGTGACACGGACGTAGCTCGGCAGCGGCAGCGTGGGATGCGCCGCCGAGATGGAGCGCCGGTCGAACACCTCGCCATTGGCCGTCCGCCGTCCGTGAAAGGCGTCGCCGTACCAGGACGCTGTTCCCACGGCCGTGTACCCCTGCGGACGCTCATTGGGGAAATAGGCACGGCCGGCGATCGTATAGGGATGGCCCACCAGGTAGGCGCCCCCTCCCCGCGGCACCGGGTCGTCCCCGAACACCACCCGCTCGCTCGCCGACACGCCGAGCCTTGGATCGAAATGCGAACCCCCGATCGAAGCCTGACGCTGGGGCGCCGTCGCGCAGCCCGCCACCGTCAGCACCGATGCGACCGCGGCCGCGAGGCTCCATACGGACCGCCGGCCCGGCCTTTCCAGTCCAGCCCTCGCCGCCGACCTCAGCTCAGAACACATGAAGGGCATACTGCAACAATGGACTTGGAGACGACCTGAAGCGGCGACATCAAGGTCACCAGCCGGGCGCGCGCGGGAGCAACGCACCCCGCAGATGGGCGATGGACCATGGCCCGGTCGGCTTACAGAACATTTAAGGCTGACGCCATGTGAACTCCGCCGCCGTTCGATCCAGTGCCCACCTTGACCTTGGCCGCAACGCTCCAATCGTGGTGCGGCGGAAATACGGCAATCGGAAGGCAACCGTCGACCTTGACCCTCTGTGCCAATCGGGGCACAGCACGGTAAGGGAAGGGTGGCCGAGTGGTTTAAGGCAGCGGTCTTGAAAACCGCCGTGGGTGCAAGCCCACCGTGGGTTCGAATCCCA
>CAXTVD010000186.1:0-8286 GCA_964247575.1 uncultured Lichenihabitans sp. | reverse complement strand
GCTCAGGGTCGTCGGCGGCCAGTTCGGCATGAGGACCGGCCTGGATGCCAGGACGGCCGGCGATCTCACGTCGGTCGTCTCTACTTACAAGAAGATCAACAACGAGGGAGACCTGGCGGGCCAGCGCGCCGGGCTCCGATCCATCCTTGTGACCACCGGTGTTCCCCGTGACGACGCGGCGACCCCCGACAGCGTGATCGACAGCCTGCTGACCTTGCTTTCCTCGGAGGCCGGCTAAAGTCTATATCTGCAGTAGACTGTTTGGAGCCAGCCTTCTATGCCGTGTCGTGGCGCCCGCAGCCCGTCCCGAGTCAACCGGAGATCGTACCATGCCGAACCGTGCTGGAGAGAGAAGCCGCCCCTTTCTCGCGGCCGGCGCCGCGGCCCTGGCTCTACTGTTGTGCGCGCCCCTGGCTCGGGCGCAGACCGCGGGCGACCCGGTAACCATCGGGGTCAGCGGTCCGCTCACCGGCCCCAATGCCCAGTACGGGGCCCAATGGAGGAAGGGTTTCGATCTCGCGCTCGGTGAGATCAACGGGGCTGGGGGGATCAAGGGCCATCCGCTCGCCTATCAGTTCGAGGACAGCCAGTCGGACCCGCGCCAGTCCGTGGCGATCGCTCAGAAGTTCGTCAGCGACCCCAGGATCGTGGTCGAGGCCGGCGACTTCTCGAGCACGGCCTCCATGGCGGCCTCGCCGATCTACCAGCGCGCCGGGCTCGTTCAGTTCGGCTTCACCAACTCGCACCCGAATTTCACCAAGGGCGGCGACTACATGTGGAGCAACTCGCTCGCGCAGACCGACGAGACGCCCCGGCTCGCCCACTATGCGGCCTCGCTGGGTCTCAAGAAGGTGGCGGTGCTGCACCTCAACACCGACTGGGGCCGCACCAGCGAGAAGATCTTTCTCGAGACCGCCAAGTCGCTCGGCATGGAGGTGGTGGATTCGGAAGGCTACCAACCGGACGAGCAGGATTTCCGCTCGACCCTCGTGCGGGTGCGCGACGCCAAGCCCGACGGCATCGTGCTGATCTCCTATTATTCCGATGGGGCCCTGATCGCGCGGCAGGTGCGTTCGGTGGGACTCAAGGAGCCGATCGTCGCCATCGGCTCGGTCTACTCGCCGAAGTTCATCGAGCTCGGCGGCAAGGACGTCGAGGGCATCTACACCGAATCCACCTTCTTCCCGGGCGACAGCCGGCCGGAGGTCAAAGGCTTCGTCGACAAGTTTAAGGCCAAGTACAATGAGGAGCCGGACGAGTTCAACGCCGACGCCTATGACACGATGATCCTGCTCGCGACCGTGATGAACACCTACGGCACCGACCGGAAGGCGATCCACGACGGCCTCGCCGCGGTCAAGGACGTCCCCAGCGTCATCTTCGGCAAGGCGAGCTTCGATCCGCAGACGCGGCGGGTCGCCGGCGGTGTGCCGGCCTATCTGATCGTCAAGGACGGCCGGTTCGTGGTGTGGGACGGCAAGAAGCCGGCAGGCTAGGGCGAGCGCCCGGAACACGAAGTGGAGGCTGAGGACAGGCCGTGGGCTCCTTCATCGACTACACGGTCAACGGCCTCGTCATCGGCAACATCTATGCGTTGCTGGCAGTCGGGCTGGCCCTGATCTTCGGGGTCGCCAACCTCATCAACTTCGCCCACGGCTCGGTCTACACCATCGGCGCCTATGTGGGCTGGGGATGCATCACCTATCTGGGCACGCCGCTGCCGGTGACGATGCTGATCGTGATCGTGGCCTGCGGGCTCCTCGGAGTCGCCATCGAGCGCCTCGGGCTTCGGCCACTGCAGGGCAAGGCCCGGATCGCCCCGCTGCTGGCCACCATCGGGATCAGCTTCGTGCTGGATCAACTCGTGCAGCTCATCGGCCGGCCGGAACCGCGGGCCTTGCCGAGCAGCCTGCCGGACTGGCGGATCGCGGTCGGCGGCGGCTCCATCGGCGCGCTGGATATCCTGATCGCGGGGGTCGGCCTGCTCAGCGCCGCCGTGCTGTTCGGCTTCCTGCGCTTTACCAAGCTCGGCTGGGCGGTGCGGGCGACCGCGCAGGACCGTGACGCGGCCCTGCAGATGGGCGTGGACATCGACCGGGTAAATGCCACGGTCTTCGCGGTGGCCTCCGCGCTCGGCGGTCTCAGCGGCCTGCTGGTCGGCATGTACTACAACCACATCGATCCCGGCATGAGCTTTGCCGCGACCCTGAAGGGCGTGGTCGCCACCGTCATGGGCGGGGTCGGCAACGTGCCCGGGGCGATCCTGGGCAGCCTCGTGCTCGGCCTTGTCGAGAGCTACGGCATCGCGCTGTTCGGCACGACCTACCGCAACCTGTTCGCCTTCGTGCTGCTGGTCGCGGTGCTGGTGTGGCGACCGCACGGGATGTTCAGCCGCGGCGCTGTCGCGAGCGAGCCCCTGACGGGCACCTTCCTGGCCCCCAGCCGACCGCTGCGGGTGCCGCCGCTGGCGCTCTGGACCGCGGCGCTGGCCGCACTTGCGCTGCCGCTGGTCACCGGCGCCCCCTATCTGCTGCAGACCCTCACGAATGCGTGGCTGGCCGCCATGCTGGCGCTCAGCCTCACCCTCATGGCCGGGACGGCCGGCCAGGTGTCGCTCGGGCAGGCCGCGCTGCTCGCCATCGGGGCCTACGCGTCGGCGCTGCTGGCCATCGATCTCGGCTGGCCGACCGTCGTCACGGTGCCGCTTGCCGGCGTGCTCACCGGGCTCATCGGCACGGCGCTGGTCTTCCCGGCCTTCCGGCTGCGCGGCCACTACGTCGCCATCGCGACCCTCGCGATCGGTGAGGTGGTGGGCCTCGTGATCCTCAACTGGGAGAGCCTGACGCAGGGCGCGCTCGGCCTCGCCGGCATTCCGCCCCTGTCGGTCGCCGGCCACGACCTCTATGCCCCGCGCGAGGTCTACTGGCTGACGCTCGGCGTGACACTGGGGCTCGCGCTGCTGCAGACGCGGCTTCTCGGCTCGCATTTCGGACGGACCCTGCGGGCCATCCGCGACGACGACGTCGCGGCGCGCTCCTACGGGATCAGCCTCAACCGCTACAAGGGGCTCGCTTTTGCCTTCGGCGGCGTCGGGGCGGGCGTGAGCGGCGGGATCACGGCCCACCTCTACTCCTACATCAACTTCGAGACCTTCAACGCGCAGCTCTCGCTGCTGGCGCTCACCATGGTGATCCTGGGCGGGCTGGGCAACGTCGTGGGTGCCATCCTGGGCGCCGTCGCGCTCGTCAGCCTGCCCGAACTGTTCCGCGTGACGGCCGAATACCGGGTCCTGATCTACGGTCTCGCTCTTCTGCTGCTCATCCGCTTCCGCCCGCAAGGCCTGCTGGGGACCGTGTGAGCATGGCCGACATCCTCACCGTCACAGGGCTCACCAAGCGGTTCGGCGGCCTCACCGCCGTGTCCGGCCTGGACCTGCGCCTCGCTCCCGGCGAACTCGTCAGTGTCATCGGCCCTAATGGCGCGGGCAAGACCACGCTGTTCAACCTCCTGAGCGGCCACGACCGGCCCAATGCCGGCACCATCACCTTCGAGGGAAAGCCGATCGGCGGGCTGCCGCCCGAGCGGCTGGCGGCGCGCGGGATCGCGCGCACGTTCCAGAACGGGCGGGTGTTCGGCAACCTCACGGTCGAGGACAACGTCCTGATCGGCGCGCATACGCGCTTGTCGGCCGTGCGCCCGCGGATCCCTGTGGTCGGACCCGTGCTCGAACTGCTGCTCGCGCTGATCCGGCCGCCGTCCGTCGTCGCGGAGGAGCGGGTGCTCCGGGCCGAGGTGCGGGAGATCCTGGCGCAGTTCGGGGACCGCCTGCTGCCCCGTCTCGATCAGGCCGCCTATGGGTTGTCCTACGCCAACCGCCGCCGGGTCGAGATCGCCCGCGCTTTGGCCCTCCGCCCGCGGCTGCTGCTGCTGGACGAGCCGACCGCGGGCATGAACCAGACCGAGACGGCGGAGATGCAGGCGCTGGTCGGCACCCTGAAGGCGCGCGGGCTGCCGATCCTGCTCATCGAGCACAAGCTCGACATGGTGATGGCGCTGTCGGACCGGGTCTATGTGATGGACAACGGCACAACCATCGCCGAGGGCCTGCCGGCCGACGTCCGGCGCGACCCCAAGGTCATCGAGGCCTATCTGGGCCATGGCAGCCTCGGCGCCGCCGAGCGCGAGACCCTGCTCGCGACGGTGGCCTGACGTGGCGGATCTGCTGCGCCTCGCCGGCATCGACACCTTCTACGGTCCCGTGCAGGTGCATTTCGGGCTCGACGTCACGGTGGGGGCGGGCGAGATCGTCTGCCTGCTCGGCGGCAATGCGAGCGGCAAGTCCACCACGATGAAGGTCATTCTGGGCCTCGTGCGGCCCCGCACCGGGACGGTGACCTTCGACGGTCAGCCGATCACCGGCCTGTCGACCCCCGACATCGTCCGGCGCGGCATCGGCTCGGTCCCGGAGGCGCGGCGACTGTTCCCCGACATGACCGTGCGGGAAAACCTCCTGATGGGAGCTTACCTGCGCCGGGACAGGCCGGCCATCGCGGCCGATCTCGGTCGCATGCTGGACCTGTTCCCCCGCGTCGGCGAGCGCATCAACCAGCGGGCCGGCGCCCTCTCGGGCGGCGAGCAGCAGATGGTGGCCATGGCGCGGGCCCTCATGGGCCGGCCGCGGCTGATCTGCATGGACGAGCCGACGATGGGCTTGTCGCCGCTCTTTGTCGACAGGGTGCTGGAGCTGATCGCCGCCATCAACCGGCAAGGCACCACGATCTTCATGGTGGAGCAGAATGCGAGCCTCGCCCTGAGCATCGCGCACCGCGCCTATGTCTTGCAGACCGGCCGCATCGCCCTCGAGGGGCCGGCCCGGACCCTGCTGCATGATCCGCGCATCCGGGAGGCCTATCTGGGCCAGGATCGGGCGGGCGGATCACGGACGGAAAACGTGGCCTGACGGCCGCACGAGCGTCGAACGGGGTATCGGGCGGGGAACCGGGGCCGCCGGGCGACGCGACAAGGTGAGAGCGAAGATGCAGCAATCCCCCAAACGGCTCGGCTTCTTCACGCGGCTCCTGGACGACGCGCCGCCCGGCGAGCGCTACCGCCTCGGGGCCGAGCAGATCATCCATGCGGAGCGGCTCGGCTTCGACGGCGCCTGGGTGGCGCAGCACCACTTCGATGGCGACGAGGGCGGCATGCCGGCGCCCCTGGTCTTCCTGGCCCATGTCGCGGCGCGCACGTCACGGATCCGACTCGGCACGGGGATCATCACCCTGCCGCTCGAAGCGCCGGTGCGGGTCGCGGAGGATACGGCCGTGCTGGATGCCCTGTCCGGCGGGCGGCTCGAGGTCGGAGTCGGGTCGGGCGGCACGCCGTCCAGCTTCGCCGCCTTCGGGCTCGAGAGCGCCGAACGAGGGGCCGTCTTCGCCCGCCATCTCGCCGTGCTGCGCGAGGCCTGGGCCGGACAGCGGCTCACCGCAACGGCGAACCGCCTCTATCCCGCCGCCGTCGACCTCGGCACACGGGTCTGGCAGGCCACGTTCTCGGCCGAGGGTGGCCGGCGGGCCGGCGAGGCGGGGGACGGCCTCCTGCTGTCGCGCACGCAGCCCCGGCCGAAGGACGCGGGTGGGATGAGCCTCGCGTCGATCCAGAACCCGATCATCGACGCCTATCTGGCGGCCCTGCCCGCCGGCCACGCGCCGCGCATCGTCGGCTCGCGCAGCGTGTTCGTGGCCGAGCGCCGGGACGAGGCGTTGCGGCTCGCCGAGCGCGGGCTGCGCCGCTCGCTCGCACGCTTCAAGGCTGCGGGTTTCGCGCCGCCGGGCGACAGTTTGGACGACCTCATCGCGACCTACGACGTTCATGTGGGAACGCCCGCCGACGTGATCGCCTCGCTCCGCGCCGATACGGCGCTCGGACGTGTCACCGACCTCGCCTTCCAGGTTCATTCGGTCGATCCGCCCCACGCGGCCATCCTGCGCTCGATCGAACTGGTCGCGACCGAGGTCGCCCCGGCGCTCGGCTGGGTGCGACGCGCGGGTCCTGCTACGGGGATGCAGGCCGACCGGCCGCGCGCTCCGCACCGGTCGGAGCAGGACCTTATGGCGGGCAGCGCACGCTGAGAGGGCACGCCTGACCTCTCTCACGGCCTCCTGATCGGGGCATTGGCGAGGAGCCCCGTTGAACCGGGGCCGTGCCACTCCCAGGCAATCTGATCGAAGCGGAGGCGGTGGCAGGGTCCGAACCGGGCAGTGGCCCTCGGGGCGCTGTCCAGCTTTGGGGCTGGATCGCTGGCCAGAGCTGGCATCGGGTTTGCTAGCTTCGCCCCAAGCCATTGCGGGCAATGCAGCCCGCTTGGCGCGACACGTCAGGACCTCGTCCTCGGTAATGGCGCCGCAACCAAACCGATTGGTCGTCCACCAATCGTCGGAGCCTGTGCTGATCTTGTTGACCTCCCGTGCCTCTCGCGGCGTCCTGAGTTCGTGCCACGCGACAGAACCGTATCGCGTCGTCTCATTTACGGTGAACTGCGGGGCGCCGCGAAGGTCAACGCCGTACGGTAGGAAGGTCCGGTTCGAGCCGATGGTCGGCCATGCGGGCGACGCTCTGTTACGCGACGCCATGCTGGCTTCCGGACTGCGCGGCCGGAGCGAAGCGTGTCGTCGGCAGGTCCCGCGTCGCGACGGCCAGAGGGGCCCTGGCGGCGTTGATCGGAACCGTGACGCGCCCTTCGTCGATGCGGACCAGGCGCTCGACCCAGCCATGTTGATGACGGGAGCGGCGCCGCCGGCAGCGGCGATCGGCATCGTCGGGCGTGTCGTGGCCGAACTGAACTGCATGAGCAGTCTCACCGTCGCCCCTGTGAAGCAGAACAGCGTCGTCGCGGAGCACGACCCGGCCATGCTGAAGGACGACGAGATCGTCCGCCGTCCCCTGTCCATCCGACCCCCATCCCCGGAGCGAAGCCGTCAATGTCCTGGTTCGAAGACAGCATCATGGCCCGCAAGGGTGTCGCGAAAGGCAGACCGGGCCGCGAGCACACGATCACCGAGGCCGAACAGGGCCAGTACCACTACACCTACGGCCCCTTCCCGAAGCCGGTCTTGACCGTCGATCCGGGCGCCGTGATCGCCTGCGAGACGCACGATGCCTTCCAGGGCAAGATCAAATTCGCCACCGACAAACCGAGCGAGAAGCTCAACTTTCCGTTCCTCAACCCGCAGAACGGTCCGATCTTCGTGAACGGCGCCGAGAAAGGCGACTGCCTGGCGGTGCATATCAAGTCGATCCGGCCGCGCGGGCCCCAGCCGGTCGGCACCACCTGCCTGATCCCGGAATTCGGCGGCCTCGTGGGGACGGGCGTCACCGCCCTCCTCAACAAGCCGCTGCCCGAGCACGTCAAGAAGATCGAGGTCACGGCCGAGGGCGGGGTGAAGTGGAGCGACAAGATCACCCTGCCCTACCAGCCGTTCATCGGCACCATCGGGACGTCGCCCGAGATCGAGGCCATCTCGTCGCTGGTGCCCGACTATTACGGGGGCAACATGGACCTGCCCGACGTCGGGCCGGGCTCGGTCATCTACCTGCCCGTCAACGCGCCGGGCGCCCTGCTCTATCTCGGCGATTGCCACGCCATCCAGGGCGACGGCGAGCTCTGCGGCGTGGCGCTCGAACATCCGACCACGACCACCGTGCAGGTCGACCTCATCAAGGGATGGACCATCGCCTGGCCGCGTCTGGAGACCGCCGAGATCTACATGACCATCGGCTCCGCCCGCCCGATGGAGGACGCCTCCCGCATCGCCTATCGCGAGCTGATCCGCTGGATGGCCGCGGAGTTCGGCTTCGACGAGATCGACGCCTACCTGCTGCTCACCATGTGCGGCAAGGTGCGGCTCGGCAACATGGTGGACCCGAAATACACGCTTGCCGCCTCCATTTCCAAGGCCATCGTCGCCGCTCATCAGGCGTGAACGGCGCGTCACCACCACTTTCTCCCGCCCGCCACAGGAAGATCCCATGAAGTATTCCGTCGTTCTCACCGCCGCCGCCTGCCTGCTTGCCACCGGGGCCGCTCGCGCCGCGGAAACGGGGCCGATCACGATCGGCGTCCCGGTCGGCCTTTCCGGCGCGAACAGCGTCGTGGCCCCCTCTGTCGTGCAGGAGGCCCAGCTGGCCGTCGACGAGATCAACGCGGCGGGCGGCGTGCTCGGCCGCAAGCTCGCCCTCGACGTCGCCGACGACGCGTCGGGCGCGGCCGGCGCCCAAAAGGCCTTCGAC
>CAXTVD010000185.1:0-8295 GCA_964247575.1 uncultured Lichenihabitans sp. | reverse complement strand
GGCGCCATCGTCGAGGGACTGACCCAGATGAGCGTGGGCGTCGACGCGTCCAAGGCCTTCGGCATCGCGGGTGGCCTCTTCAATGTCAGCGCGTTGCAGATCCATGGCCGCGGTCTGACCTCCCAAAACGTGCAGAACCTGAATGTGATCAGCAGTATCGAGGCCGACCCGTCGACCCGGCTGGACGAACTCTGGTATCAGCAGAGTGTCGGAGACTGGATCGACGTGAAGGTCGGCCAGCAGAGTGCCGACCTCGAGTTCATCACGTCGGAATTCGAGGACCTCTTTCTCAACTCCGGCTTCGGCTGGCCCACCTTGCCGGCCGTCGACCTGCCCTCCGGCGGCCCGGCCTATCCGCTGCCCACGCCGGGTGTCCGTCTTCGCATCAGGCCGAGCGATGAGATCACTGCGCTTCTCGGCCTCTATGACGGCAGCCCCGCCGGCCTGCGGCCCGGCGATCCGCAGCGCAACGACCCCTCCGGAACCAACTTCGACGTGTCGAGCGGCGCGTTTCTGGTCGGCGAACTGCAATTCGCGCGCAACCACGGCAAGGACGCCACCGGTCTGCCAGGCACCTACAAGATCGGCGCCTGGTACGACTCCAATCGTTTCGCGGACGCCGCCCTGCAACAGGGAGCGGCTGGGCAGCCGCCCGGCGTGCTGGTCGCCCTCGCGGGATCGAGGAAGGGCGATTGGAGCGTCTATGGCACGCTCGATCAGCTCGTCTATCGCCCGCGTTCCGACAGCGACGGGGGCCTCGGCGTCACGGCGCGTGTGATGGGAGCGCCGGGCGACCGCAACCTGATCGACCTCTTCGCGCAGGGCGGCGTCACCTACAAGGGGGCGTTCGGCCGCCCCAACGACACGATGGGCATCGGCGTGGAATGGGCGCGGATCGGATCGGGCGCGAGGGCAGGGGACGCCTCCGCCGCGCTGGCGGGGGGGTCCTTCAACCCGATCCGGTCGAGCGAGACGGTATTCGAGGCGACCTACCAGGCCCAGATCGAGCCGTGGTGGCAGGTGCAGCCCGACGTTCAGTACGTGTTCGATCCGGGGGGCGGGCTTCCCGACCCTCTGACGCCGGGCAAGCGGATCGGAGACGCGGCCGTTTTCGGCCTGCGCAGCGTCGTGACCTTCTAAGCAAGCCCGATCGGGTCCAGTCACGCGATCGTGTTTTGGGCGCTCCCTGCAGCTTCAAGCGGCTACGCGCTCGGCCCGAGCGCATAGGCGGCCGGGTCCATCCCGAGCATCCGGCGGAGCGCGCCGGTCACCGCCGCATGGTCTCCGCGCTGCGGGAGCCCGGAAACCGTCACGCTGCCGATCGGCCCGGCCCCCTTCACCCAGAGCGGGAACGAGCCGCCATGGGGCGCGTAGTCGGACAAGCTCAGCCCGTAGCGCGACTCGAGGGTCACCCCGTCGTGCTTCAAGTGAAGCCCGAAGCCATAGCTGCTGCGGTGGAAGCGCGCCACGACGTTGCTCTTCCGGCGGACCCATTCGGCGTTGTCCGGAACGGATCCGGCCAGAGCCGCCAGGAAGAGCGGGCGATCGAAGCGGCGGACGTCGATGACGACCGGCCAGCGCTGCTCGGCAGCCTGATCCCTCAGGAGGCAACCCAGCCGCCAGGCGTCGTCCTCGGAAAAGCTGTCGAAGCGCAGGTCGCGCTCCTGCCGTGCGATGAAGTGGAGGTCGTCGTTCGTCAAACTGGTCTCCCTTGTCCTCGGACGATCCCGCCTGGAAAACGCCGTATGGGCGTTCCCCGGATCAGCCTGGGTCCACGTCAGTGTCATGGAACGTTCCGATCTCGCGACTCTGACTCGTGCCAAGTGCAGCGAAGACGGCGAAATATTGTTGCGCGCTAGCTTCTCTCATGCGACGGAACGTTCCAATAAAATTCGGTATGGGAGCGGGCGCATGACACGGAGGGTGACGATCATCGACATCGCTCGCGCCGCCGGCGTGTCGAAATCGACCGTGTCGCTGGTGCTCACAGGCAGCGGCAGGATCAAGCCCGAGACGGAGCGCGCCGTGAGGGCGGCCATGCGCGAGTTGGGCTATGTCTACAACCGCGGTGCCGCCAGCCTGCGCAACCCGCAGACGCGCATCGTCGGCATGGTCATCAACGACCTGTCGAACCCCTTCTTCGCCGAGCTCGCTATCGGTATCGAGCGGGTGCTGCGCATCTCCGGCTACATCCCGTTCATGGCCAACACCGCCGAGAGCCTCGTCCGCCAGGCGGAGGTGGTGCGCTCGATGCGGGAGCACGGCGCAAGCGGCATCATCCTGTGCCCCACCATGGACACCGACAGCGACGAGGTCGCGGCCCTCGCCACCCTCGGTGTCCCGCTCGTCCTCGCCATCCGCAGGATCCCCGGCGCCAAGGTTTCGCTCGTTGCCTCCGACAACCATGGTGGCGCCGAGCAGGCCGCGCGGCGGCTTTTGGGCCTCTGGCACGAGCGCATCGCCTTCATCGGCGGGACGGCGCGGATGGGCGTCCGCCAGGACCGGATCGCTGGCTTCGCGGCGGCCATGGCCGACCGCGGGATCGCCATCGACCCCTCGAAGATCATCGAGGCGCCCCCGACCAAGGCCGGCGGCTTCGACGCGATGACGACCCTGCTGGCCGGCCGCGACCGACCCACTGCCGCCTTGTGCTTCAACGACGTGGTGGCGATCGGCGCCATGCTGGCGCTGACGCGCGAAGGGCTCGTGCCGGGCCGCGACATGGCCGTGATCGGGTTCGACGACACCGCCGAGGCCCGCCAATCCTCCCCCGCGCTCACCACCGTCTCGGTCGGGGCCGGCGACCTCGGGGAGCGCGCCGGGCAGATGCTGCTGCGTCAGATCGAGGGGACGGCCGGCGGTCCCGAAACCTATGTCGGCGAGGCCCGGCTGGTCGTGCGGGAGTCCTGCGGCAAGCCGCTGAACATCAGGGAGGTCGCGTGATGGCGGTGGGGTGGGGCGTCCTCGGGGCGACGACGAGCAGCAAGGCACCATCGACAGGACATTCCGACCCATGCCGTTTCCGAAGATCCTGACCGCCGACGAAGCCGCCGCCCTGGTCCCGGACGGCGCGACGGTGACGATCTCCGCGGCCTCGGGCCTGGGATGCCCGGACGCGATGATGGCGGCCCTGGGGCGCCGCTTCGACACCACCGGCCACCCCCGAAACATCACGACCCTGCACCCCATCGCGGCAGGCGACATGTGGGGCATCAAGGGCATCGACCACATCGCCAAGCCCGGCTGCCTCGCCAAGGTCATCGCCGGCTCCTACCCCTCCGGGCCGTCCTCGGCCGAGCCGCCGCGCATCTGGCAGATGATCGAGGGCGACGAGATCCCGGCCTACAACGTGCCCTCGGGCATCCTCTTCGACATGCACCGTGAAGCGGCCGCCAAGCGCCCCGGCGTGCTCACCCGGGTCGGCCTTGATACCTTCGTCGATCCCAAGCGCCAGGGCTGCGCCATGAACGCCCGGGCCGCCGCCGAGCCGATCGTCCGGCACGAGACCTTCGACGGGCAGGACTGGCTCTACTTTCCCGCGATCGTTCCGGACGTCGCCATCATCCGCGCCACCACCGCCGACGAGCGCGGCAACCTCTCCTACGAGCACGAGGGCGCCTATCTCGGTCCCGTCGAGCAGGCCCTGTCGGTGCGCAACAACGGCGGCCTCGTGATCGCCCAGGTCAAGCGCCTCGCGCAGGGCGGCACGCTGAAGCCGCACGACGTCATCGTCCCCGGCATCTTCGTCGACGTCGTCGTGGTCGCGCCCGACCAGATGCAGACCACCGGCACCGTCTACGAGCCGGCCATTTCCGGCGAGGTGTTCCGCCCGCTGTCGAGCTTCCAGATCCCGCCCTTCGACGTGAGCAAGGTCATTGCGCGCCGCGTCGCCCGGGAGATGCGCCACGGCGACGCCGTCAACATCGGCTTCGGCATCTCGGCGCTGGTGCCCCGCGTGTTCATCGAGGAGGGCCGGCATGGCGACGTGACCTGGATGATCGAGCATGGCGCGGTCGGCGGCATTCCGCTTCTCGACTTCCAGTTCGGCTGCTCGTCCAATGCGGAGGCGATCGTCGCCTCGCCCACCAACTTCACCTATTTCCAGGGCGGCGGCTTCGATGCCTCCCTGCTGTCCTTTCTCCAGATCGACCGCAGCGGCTCGGTGAACGTCTCGCGGCTCAGCGCACGGCCGCACGTCACCGCCGGCGCGGGCGGTTTCGTTGACATCTCGGCCCGGGCCAAGCGGATCGTCTTTTCCGGCTTCTTCAGCGCCGGTGCCAAGCTCGGCGTGGAGGCGGGCGAACTCGTCATCCATCGCGAGGGCAAGATCAGGAAGCTGGTCGAGGAGGTCGAGCACGTCTCCTTCTCGGGGCGGCGCGCGATCGAGCAGGGCCAGCACATCGTCTACGTGACGGAGCGCTGCGTGATGACCCTCACGAAGGAGGGAGTCGCGGTCACCGAGATCGCGCCCGGCGTCGACCTCGAGCGGGACATCCTGGCCCAGTCCGAGTTCCCGCTGCTGGTGCCGGCTGCGCCCGCGCGGATGAACGCCGCTCTGTTCCACCCGGAGAAGATCGGGCTGACGCTCGGAGAGGCCGCATGAGCACCGGCATCGACCTTGCCGTCGCGGACGGCATCGCCGTCATCACCCTGGCGCGCCCCGACAAGCTGAACGCGCTGGACGACGCGATGGTGGCGGCCCTCCTGTCGGCCGCCGCGGCCATCGACGCCGACCTCGGCGTCCGGGCGGCCATCATCACCGGCCAGGGCAAGGCGTTCTGCGCGGGGGGCGACATCAAGGCCTGGGGCGCGCTCGGCCCCCTCGCCATGGGCCAGGGCTGGGTCCGGGCCGGTCACCGCGCCTTCGACGCGCTCGCCCGGCTGAAGGTGCCGCTGATCGCCGCGCTCAACGGCCACGCGCTGGGCGGCGGCCTCGAACTCGCCGCCACCGCCGACTTCCGCATCGCGGAGGAGGGATCCAAGTTCGGCCTGCCCGAGACCGGGATCGGCATGGTGCCCGGCTGGTCCGGCACGCAGCGGCTCGTGACCCGCTTCGGCGGTTCGGTCGTGCGGCGGCTGTCGCTGGCCGGGGAGATCGTGGCAGCCGACCGGGCTCTGGCGCTCGGTCTCGTGGACGAGGTCGTGCCAAGGGGCGAGAGCCTGGGTGCGGCGCGCGCCTGGGCCGCGCGCATCGCCAAGCGGGGGCCCGTGGCGACGACGGTCACCAAGCAGCTGATCAACGCGGCCGAGGCCGAAGACCGGGCCGCCACGATGGAGATCCTGGCTGGCGCGCTCGTCGCGACCACCGACGACTGCAAGGAGGGTGTCGCGAGCTTCCGCGAGAAGCGAGCCCCCGCATTCAAAGGACACCAGGCATGACCGCTCCCTTCCGACTGGACCACGCCCGTTTCAGCCAGGCGGTCGCCGGCCTGCCGGGCCACTACCCGACCTTCATCGACGGCCAGCCGGTCGAGGCGGCCGACGGCCGGGTGATGGAACGCGTCAGCCCCGCCTACGGCGCCGTGGTCAGCCGCTACGCCCAGGCCGGGCCGGCCGAACTCGAACGGGCACTCGCCGCGGCGCGGCGCGCCTTCGACCACGGCCCGTGGCCGAAAGCGACCGCCGCCGAGCGGTCGCGCGTGCTGCACAAGGCCGCCGACCTGATCGAGGCGAAGGCGGAACTGATCGCGACGCTCGACACCCTGGAATCGGGCAAGCCCATCGCGCAGGCCCGTGCAGAGATCGCGGGCGCCGTCGATATCTGGCGCTACGCCGCCGGCCTCGCCCGGATTCTGCATGGCGAGAGCACCACGGCCATGGGCGAGCACAAGCTCGGCGTCGTCCTGCGCGACCCCATCGGCGTAGTCTCCGTCATCACGCCTTGGAACTTCCCGTTCCTGATCGTCAGCCAGAAGCTGCCCTTCGCGCTGGCGGCGGGCTGCACGGCGGTGGTCAAGCCGAGCGAGATGACCTCGGCCTCGACGCTGCTGCTCGGGCCGCTCCTTGACGAGGCGGGGCTGCCGGCGGGGGTGTGCAACATCCTGGCGGGAACGGGCGCGGAGATCGGGGCTCCGATGACGAGCGACCCGCGGGTGGACATGGTGACGTTCACCGGCTCGACCCGCGTCGGCAAGGCCACCATGAAGGCAGCCGCCGACACCCTCAAGAAGGTGGTCATGGAACTCGGGGGCAAGAACGCGCAGCTCGTCTTCCCCGATTGCGACATGGACGCCGCGCTCGATGCGGCCGTGTTCGGCGCCTTTTTCAACGCCGGCGAGTGCTGCAACGCGGGCAGCCGGCTGATCGTCCACCGCGCCTGCCTCGACGCGTTCCTCGCCGGGTTTGTCGAGCGGGCGCGCGCTGTGCCGGTGGGGGATCCCCTCGACCCCGCGACCAAGGTCGGCGCGCTGATCTCGCCCCAGCACCTCGCGCTCGTGCAGGGCCACGTGGAGGCAGCCCGCAAGGCCGGCGCGACGGTGGCGCTCGGCGGCCGGGCCCTCGATGTCGACGGCGGCCTTTTCATGGAGCCGACGGTGCTGAGCGACGTCCGCCCCGACATGGCGGTGGCGCGCGACGAGGTGTTCGGGCCCGTGGTCACCGTGACGGCCTTCGAGACCCTCGACGGGGCGGGCGGCATCGCCAACGGCATCCACTATGGCCTCTCCGCCAGCGCCTGGAGGCGCGCCTTCGACACCGGCTTTGCGGCCTCCCGGCAGATCCGCGCCGGAACCGTGTGGACCAACACCTTCATGGATGGCGCCGCCGAGCTGCCTTTCGGGGGATTCCGGCAGTCCGGGCTCGGCCGAGAGCTTGGACCGCGGGCCGTCGTCGATTACACGGAGGAGAAGACCCTCCATCTGCACACCGGCCCGCGCACGTCCTGGTGGGTCCCTCGACCGGCGGTGGATTGAGCATCGGCGCGGGCCCCGCGCGGATGCCACCGACGCCATTGACCCGTCGCCTGCGTCAATCCCGACGTCGCGCGACCAAGAGCAAGACCCGGGACAACCGCCGGGCGTTCAAGAAAAGGGAGAGGAATCGCAATGGGTTTCCGCATCAAGGCTCTCGCCGGGGTCGCGTTCGTCGCCATCTCGGCCTCGCTCGCCCATGCCGCCGACGTGAAGGAGGTGCAGATGCTGCACTGGTGGACGTCCGGCGGCGAGGCGGCCGCGCTCAACGTGCTGAAGAACGATCTGGCCGGCCAGGGCTATGCCTGGAAGGACGTGCCCGTATCGGGGGGTGGCGGCGACGCCGCGATGACGGCGCTGAAGGCGATGGCGGCGGCCGGCAACTATCCCACCGCCTCTCAGATGCTCGGCTATACTGTCCTCGACTACGCCCAGGCCGGCAAGATGGGCGACATCTCCGACGTCGCCAAGAAGGAGAACTGGGACGCGGTCGTGCCTCTCCCGTTGCAGAAGTTCGCCAAGTACGACGGCAAGTGGGTCGCCGTCCCGGTCAATGTCCACTCCGTCAACTGGCTTTGGATCAACAAGGCCCTGCTGACGAAGATTGGCGGCACCGAGCCCAAGACGATGGACGACCTGTTCGCCCTCCTGGACAAGGCCAAGGCGGCCGGGGTCATCCCGCTCGCACTGGGTGGCCAGAACTGGCAGGAGGCCACCATGTTCGACAGCGTCGTGGAGGCGACCGGCGGGCCTGATTTCTACAAGAAGGCGATGAACGACCTCGACGATGCCTCGCTGAAGTCGGACACGATGAAGAAGTCGTTCGACAACCTGCACAAGCTCGTCGGCTACGTCGATCCGAACTTCTCGGGCCGCGACTGGAATCTCGCCACCGCGATGGTCATTAAGGGCGACGCGCTTGTCCAGGTCATGGGCGACTGGGCCAAAGGCGAGTTCAAGGCGGCCAACAAGGTCGCCGGCACCGACTTCTTGTGCCCGCGCTTCCCCGGCACCGACGGCACGGTGATCTACAACTCCGACATGTTCGGCATGTTCGACGTGTCCAAGGACCGCAAGGCCGCTCAGGAGCAGCTCGCCACGGATACGCTGTCCAAGAGCTTCCAGGTGTCCTTCAACGTGGTGAAGGGGTCGGTCCCGGCCCGGACGGACGTGTCGGACGAGGCTTTCGATATCTGCGGGAAGAAGGGCATCGCCGACCTCAAGTCGGCCAGCGCCGGCGGCAAGCTGTTCGGCTCGCTTGCGCAGGGCTACGGCGCGCCGCCGGCGGTCGCCAACGCCTACAAGGATGTCGTGACCAAGTGCGTGCATGGCCAGAGCACCAGCTCGGACGAGGCGGTCAAGCAGCTGGTCGCGGCCGTGCACGGCG
>CAXTVD010000184.1:7896-8345 GCA_964247575.1 uncultured Lichenihabitans sp. | reverse complement strand
CCGGCGACGACCACCACCCCGGTCGCCAGGGTCAGCAGGCTGTTCATCCCGGGGGGCTGCGGCGGCGTGATCTGTGTCGGCTGTCTGCTGACCGTATCCGCCATCGGGAAGCCGCCTCTCTTGGAACCGGACGCCGCGGACGGGCCGACACCGCCCCGCCCGTCGCCGTGGTCAAAGCCATGGTGACGCTGCGGAGTTCCGTCGCGCCCTGAAGATCGTCGGAACCCGACCGGCCACGTCGAACAGGCCGGCCGCGCTGGTTCAGTCCGCGATCCGGATCTGCCCGTCCATGCCGGGCCAGTCCGAATAGCCGGTCGCGTCGCCGCCGTACCAGTAGGCCTTCGGCGCCTCGGCGAGCGGGGCGCCGGTCCGCAGGCGCGACACGAGATCCGGATTGGCAATGAAGGGCCGGCCGAAACTGATGAGATCGGCATCGCCCGCCTTCAGCG
>CAXTVD010000184.1:0-7886 GCA_964247575.1 uncultured Lichenihabitans sp. | reverse complement strand
CGCGCGTGTAGTTGTTGTTGGCGATGTAGGCGCCCTTGAACCGCTTGCGCAGCGCCGGATAGTCGATGCCGTTGGCGTCCCGGCTCATCTGGGTCACGCCTTCGATGTCGTGGACGTAGACGAGGCCGAAGCGGTTGAGGCCGTCGAGATAGGCCCCGTAGGTCGCCATCGGATCGCTGTCGAGCGGCGTTCCCCCGGGCTGCGTCGTGCCGGGGGAGATGCGGATGCCGACGCTTGAGCCGCCGCCCCACACCGCCGTGACGGCCTCGACGACGGCGAGCGGGAACCGCAGACGGTTCTCCAGCGAGCCGCCGTAGCGGTCGGTCCGCCGGTTCGTGCTGTCGCGGACGAACTGCTCCAGCAGGTAGTTGTTGGCCGAGTGGATCTCGACACCGTCGAAGCCGGCGTCCTTGGCGCATTGCGCGGCGTGGCGATAATCCGCGACGATGGCGGGAATCTCGTCCGTCTCGAGAGCCCGCGGGGTCACGTGGTCCTTGAGGCCGGCATTGGTGAACGCCTGCCCCTCGGGCCTGATCGCGGAGGGCGCGACGGGAAGCGCGCCGCCATGCAGGTCGGGATGCGAGATGCGCCCGGTATGCCAGAGCTGAAGCACCATCCGCCCGCCCGCCGCGTGTACCGCCCGTGTGACGCGGCTCCAGGCCTCGACCTGGGCGGGCAGCCAGATGCCCGGCGTGAGGGCGTAGCCACGCGCCTGGGCCGAGATGTTGGTGGCTTCCGAGACGATCAGGCCCGCCGCGGCGCGCTGGGCGTAGTAGAGCGCCGCATAGGGCGGCAATACGCCCTCGTCGCTCGAGCGGCTGCGGGTCAGGGGCGCCATCACGATCCGATTGGCCAATCGGATGTCGCCAAGAGCGAACGGCTCGAAGAGAAGCGAAGCGGTGTTGTCGGGCATGGTCGTTCCTTGAAGGACGTCGGCGCTCGGTGGGCAGGGTCAGGCTTTCGGAGCACCGGACTGCTTGGAGGGGTCGGCATTGGAGAAGGCGGACAGGGTGTCGCAGCGCGCGACGATCCGGTCGATGGTCGGGATGGCGGGCACGGTGATCTTGAACACCTTCATGACGGCCGTAATGCTGGCCAGGCAGACATCGGCGAGGGTGACCTGGTCGCCGTGGCAGAACAGCCCCGTCCCGGGCTCGGATACGAGCCTCTGTTCCACCGCCTGCAGCCCGGTCGTGAACCAGTTGATCTGCCAGGCGCGCCAGGCCGCGTCGTCGAACCCGCCGGTCGTGGTGAGATAGCGCTTGATCCGGGGCGTGATCAGGGGGTGCGTGTCGGCGGCGAGCATCAGGGCGATCGAGCGCACCCGCGCCCGGCCATGCGGATCGGAGGGCAGGAGCGGTGGCTCGGGGGCGATCTCCTCGAAATATTCCAGGATGGCGAGGGACTGCGTCAGCGGCGGGTGGCCGGCCTCGACAAGCGCCGGCACGCCGCCGAGCGGGTTGATCTTGAGATAGGCCTCGCTCCGGTTCTCGCCAGCATCGACGTCGACGAACCGTTCCTGGGCGGCCAACCCCTTGAGGGCGAGCGCCACCCGCACGCGGAAACCGGCCGAGGTGCGCCAGAAGGCATAGAGTTCGAAGGCTGGTGGTCTGTTCATGCCGTCCTCGTCCGTAGGGCCGCTGGGGCCGGTCGCCCGGCCTGCTTTGGACACCGGGGGCGGCGCCGCCGCAAGGGGGAGCCCTGCTCTGACAGGGGGCCGAGCCGGGTTTTCCTTGCCTTCACGAAGTCGCTTCGCTAAGGCCCTTTCCAGGCTGCACGCCTGTTTCCAATCAATCAGCGGCGAACGATGACTGTTGTGTCACCGGGCGATCTGGACGCCGTTCTCGCCCTGATCAGAGATGCGGCGATCGAGGCCGCGCGGATCGCAGGCGGCTACTTCCGTCCGGGTGGCCGGACCTCGGCCCGCGTCGACTACAAGGACGGCGGCTCCCCGGTCTCCGATGCGGATCATGCGGCCGACCTCTATTTGCGCAAGACGCTTTGCCCCGCCATGCCGGAGGCCGCCTGGCTGTCGGAGGAGTCCGCCGCCTCCGCCGACCGCCTGACACGCCGGCACGTCCTCATCGTTGACCCCATCGACGGCACGCGGGGCTTCGTGGCCGGCGACGCGCGCTGGGCGGTCTCGATCGCGCTCGTGACCGACGGCCGCCCCGTGGCCGGCATCGTTCATGCACCCTTCCTGGACCAGAGCTTCACGGCGGTGCGAGGTCAGGGGGCGTTCTGCAACGGGGTTCCGATCGTCGGGTCCATCCGGCCGACCCTCAAGGACGCCGTGATCGCGGCACCCGCCAACCTGGCTCGGATCGTCAAGGGTCCGGTGACGTTCCGGATCGCCCCGAAAATTCCCTCGCTGGCCTGCCGCTTCGCGCATGTCGCCGCAGGCTTCCTCGACGGCTGCGTGTCCTCGCCCGATTCGAGCGACTGGGACCTCGCGGCGGCCGACCTGATCCTGCACGAGGCCGGCTGCCTTCTGACCGATCGGCACGGAACGACCCTCGTCTACAATCGGGAACGGCCGGTCCATCCGGCGCTGATCGCGGCGCCGGCCCCACTGCATCGTGAACTGATGGTCCTGCTCGGACGCGCCAGCGACTAGCGCTGCGGCGGCGCTGTTGTTCTCGGCCGGGCACACTCCTAAAACGAGCGCCGACGTCCCGCCGGTCGCCGGCGAACCGACCGAGCCGGTCCACAGCGAAACCCAGTCGACGGAGTGACAATGGCCCCGAGCGCACCCAAGCCGCAGCTTCTGCATCTCGTCTTCGGCGGCGAACTGGCCGAACTCGACGGCACCGAGTTCCGGGAGCCCTCCAAGCTCGACATCGTCGGCATCTTTCCCGATTACGCGAGCGCCGAGGTGGCCTGGCGCGCCAAGGCGCAAGGCACCGTCGACAACGCCTTGATGCGCTACGTCGTCGTTCACCTCCACCGCTTCCTCGATCCCGCCAAGGGCGGCACGGCCTGATGGACGGCCGCGACGGCTCCCGATGCTGAAGAGCCTTGGCCGGGCCCGCGGCGTGCAGTCTCTGGCAGGCACGGCGGCGGCCGGCTATCTGCGACTCGTCCAGGCGACCAACCGCTTCGTGCAGGAGCCACCGGGATTCGTCGAGGCGATCGAGACCGACCTGCCGGTGATCGCGGCCATGTGGCATGGCCAGCACTTCATGATCCATTTCGCCTGGCCGCGGGCGGCGCGGGTGGCGGCCCTGATCTCACGCCATCGCGACGGCGAGATCAACGCCGCCCTGCTCCGCCGCTTCGGCGTGACCGCTATCCGCGGCTCCGGCGGATCGTCCGCGGCCGAAGCGCAGCGGCGCGGCGGGGCGGGCGCCCTGCGCGCCATGGCCCGCGCCCTCGCCGACGGGCAGACGGTCGTCATGACGGCGGACGTGCCCAAGATCGCCCGGCGCGCCGGGCTCGGCATCGTGACGCTCGCCCGGCTGTCGGGCCGGCCGATCTATCCAATCGCGGTGGTCACGAGCCGGCGCTTCTCGTTCCGCTCCTGGGATCGGGCGAGCCTGGGCAAGCCGTTCGGGCGCGGGGCCATGGTGCTGGGCGACCCGATCCGCGTGCCGCGCGATGCCGACGAGGCGACGCTCGAAGCGGCCCGGCGTGCGGTCGAACAGGGGCTGGACCGGGTCCATCAGCGCGCTTACGCTCTGGTCAGGTCGGAGGATCCGGGTCGTGCGCTGGCCGCCGCCGGGGAGGAGGCGTGAAGGGGTCGAGCCTTCCCTATCGGACCTACCGTTTGGCAACCGCGCTGCTGCAGCCTTTCGCCGCTCCCTACCTTCATCGGCGGCTGCGACGCAGCAAGGAGGATCGTGAACGGCTGGGCGAGCGCACCGGCGAGGCCGGGCAGTCCCGGCCGGCCGGACCGCTCGCCTGGATCCACGGGGCGAGCGTCGGCGAGGCGCTGGCGGTGCTGCCCCTCGTCGAGCGGCTCGTCGGGCGGGGGCTGGCCGTGCTGGTGACCACGGGGACGGTGACCTCGGCCGCGGTCCTGCGGGATCGCCTGCCGCCCGGCGCCGTGCACCAGTTCATCCCGCTCGACCTGCCGGTCTTCGCGCGACGCTTCCTCGCGCATTGGCGGCCCGACCTTGCGCTGTTCGCCGAATCCGAACTCTGGCCCAACCTCGTCGTCGAGACGGCGCGGCGCGGCATCCCGCTGGCGCTGGTCAATGCGCGCCTGTCGCGGCGGTCCTTCGCGCGCTGGCAGCGTTTTCCGCAGCTGATCGGCGACCTCATGGGCTGCACGACGCTCTGCCTCGCCCAGACGCCTGCCGATGCCGACAGGCTGCGCGCGCTCGGCGCGCCACAGGTGACCGTCACCGGCAATCTCAAATTCGACGCCCCGCCTCCCCCGGCCGACCCGGCCACCCTGGCGCGCCTGCGCGGCGCCATTGGATCGCGTCCCGTCTGGCTCGCGGCGTCCACCCACGTCGAGGAGGAAGCCCTGATCCTGGCCGTCGACCGGCAGCTGCGATCCCGCCTGCCCGGCCTGCTGACCCTGATCGTGCCGCGACAGCCCGGCCGGGGAGCCCCGATCGCCGCGGCCGCCGCGGTGGACGGCACGCGCGTCGGCATGGTTTCGGCCGGCCACCTGCCCGAGCCCGCGACCGCGATCTTTCTTGGCGACAGGGTCGGCGAGATCGGGCCGTTCCTGCGGCTCGCGCCGGTGGTCTTCGTCGGCAAGTCGCTCGCGGGCGGCGGCGGCCAGAACCCCATCGAACCGGCCAAGCTCGGCTGCGCCATCCTGCACGGTCCGCGCGTCGCAAACTTCGAGGCCGTCTATGCCCTTCTCGACGAGGCGGGCGGCGCTCGTCCGGTCGCGGATGCCGCTGCGCTCGCCGCCGCGCTGGCCGACCTGCTGGCCGATCCCGGCCGGTCGAACGCCATGGCCGAGGCCGCCCGGGAAGCGGTCGAGCGGGAAGCCGGCGCGACGGATCGAACGGTGGCGCTGCTCCATCCGCTGCTGCAGCGGATCAAGATCGCCGCCGCGTCCCCGTGAGGGCGCCGGACTGGTGGTGGCAGCCCCGGCCGACGGTGACGGCGTGGCTGCTCGCTCCCCTCGGCGCAGGCTACGGCGCGCTCACGGCGGCGCGGATGGCGCGGAGCGGCGTCCGCCTGGGCGTTCCGGTGATCTGCGTCGGCAACCTGGTCGCGGGCGGCGCCGGCAAGACACCGACCGCCCTGGCGATCGCTGTGCTTCTCCAGAAGAGCGGTGCCCGTCCCGCCTTTCTCTCGCGCGGGTACGGAGGCACCAGCGGTCGGGCGGTGCTGCGCGTCGACCCAGCGCTTCACCGGGCGGCGCAGGCGGGCGACGAGCCCTTGCTGCTCGCCGCGGCGGCCCCGACCTTCGTCGGCGCCGACCGCCGCCTCGCTGCACAGGCCGCCGTGGCGGCGGGGGCCGACGTCCTCATCATGGACGATGGGCTGCAGAACCCCTCGCTCGCCAAGGCCTTTGCGCTGGCGGTAATCGACGGGCGGACAGGGCTCGGCAATGGGCTGTGCCTTCCCGCCGGACCGCTGCGGGCGCCGCCCCCGCGGCAATGGCCCTTCCTGTCGGCGGTCTGCGTGATCGGCGATGGGCCGGCAGGGGCCCAAGCCGCAGCGCTGGCGACGGCGGCCGGCAAGCCGGTCCTCACCGCCAGGCTCGCGCCCGATCCCGCCGTGATCGACGCGCTTCGCGGTCGCCGTCTTCTTGCTTTCGCCGGCATTGGCCGCCCGTCCAAGTTCACGGACACGCTGCGCGAGGAGGGGCTCGACGTCGTGGGCCTGCGGGCCTTTCCCGACCATCACCCCTTCAGCGCGGCCGACCGTGACGGGTTGCAACGGGACGCCGCGGCGGCCGGCGCCCTGCTGGTCACCACGGCCAAGGACCGCGTGCGCCTGCCGCCGGACTTCCCGGCGCAAGCGGTGCCCGTCGGGCTCGTCTTCGACCGTCCTGCCGATCTGCGAGCGGCCTTGTCGGCCGCCCTGCGTGCCCACCACGCAGGCAAGGCGGTGGCCTGAACCGGCGTTTTCAGGTGGACGACGGCTTGACCGCGCCCAGCGACGCCAGCCGCTTCAGCTTGGCTTGCGGGTCCGCATAGGCTTCCTGCAGCGCCACGTTCCAATAGCGCAGCTCGTCCAGGGGAATGGGAACCTGGGTCACCGCGCAACGCACGAAGGCGCCCGGCCGGACCACCCGGACATCGCCGTCGAGATAGGTCAGCACGGCCTCGACGGCGGGCGCGGGACGACGGTCGAAACGATTCATCGGAACGGGATCCCTTTCGGCACGGCCACCGCCTGGGTGCGGCTGGATCTGATGCGGCCCGCCCTGATTTGCCATGCCCCGCCGCGGCGAGCAACGCGGGCAGGGTCGCCTCAGAAAAGTGATCCCTGCCGCACGGGCACCGCGCCAGCCGGGAGCTTGGTCCGAGCCCGCGCCGTCCGGGACGCCGGCGGCTCGCTCCCGACGCTGACGGCGACCCGATCGTCGGCGAATTCGAGGCTCAGCGCCGTTCCCGCGGTAAGGCCGGCCGCCTCGCGGACCGCCTGTCCCTGCGCGTCCCGCACCAGGGCGAAGCCACGGGCGAGCACGCTGCGGTAACTCAGCCCGTCGACCAGCTTGGCAAGCGCGTCGAACTGCGAGCGGCGACGGCGGAGGTCGCCGTCCCGCGCGGCGGCGAGACGGGCACCGATCTGCCCGAGCCGCTGGCGATCGGTCCGCAGGGCGGCCTGGCCCAGGCGCAGGCGCGCGGCCAGGGCGACGGCGAGCCGGTCGCCGACCGTCGCCAGCCGCAAAGCCTTGTCAGCCGTCGCGCGCGACCGGGCCTGGGCGAGCCGCAGGTCGAGGGACTCGAGATGCTGGCCGAGCCGCGCGAGGCGCGCGCGCGGCGCCTGCCCTGCCAGCCGGCCGAAGAGCCGCGCCGCCTGGAGCCGCCGGGCGGACAGCCCCGTTCCCAAAGCGCCGGGCAGCCGCAAACCCGCATGGTCGAGCCGCTGCCGCGGGTCGGCGAGGAGTTCGAGCCCGGGCGGCAGAAGCCGCGCTGCGGCCCGGAACGCGCGCCGGCGATCGTCGAGGAGCCGCAGCACGGCGGCGGTCTGGCGGCCTTCGAGCCTGTCGATGCGGACTGCGAGGTCGAGCTTGACGGGCACCGCCAGCTCGGCCGCTCCCGTCGGGGTCGGGGCCCGGAGGTCGGCCACGTGGTCGAGCAGCGTCCAGTCCGTCTCGTGGCCGATCGCCGAGATGAGCGGGATGCCGCTGGCCGCCGCCGCCCGCACCAGCGCTTCGTCGTTGAAGCCCCAGAGGTCCTCGAGCGATCCGCCCCCGCGCGCGACGATGAGCACGTCCGGCCGCGGGGGGAGCGCGGGCGCGAGCGATCCCTCGAACATGTTGAAGCCCTGGATCGCCCGGGTCACCTCGATGGCGCAGGTCTCGCCCTGGACCCGCACGGGCCAGAGCACCACGCGCGTGCCGAAGCGGTCGGCGATCCGGTGCAGGATGTCGCGGATGACGGCCCCGGTCGGCGAGGTCACCACCCCGATGACGAATGGCATGAACGGCAGGGGTCGCTTGCGGGCCGCTTCGAACAGGCCTTCGGCGAGCAGGCGCTGCCGCCGGTCCTCCAGCGCCGCCATCAGCGCGCCGACCCCGGCCGGCTCGAGCTGCTCGATCACGATCTGGTAGGACGATTTGCCGGGAAACGTGGTGATCCGACCCGTCGCGATCACGTCCATGCCCTCTTCGGGCTTGATGCGCAGCCGGGCGAAGCTCGTCTTCCAGACCACGGCGTCGAGGCGTGCGCCCTCGTCCTTGAGGCAGAAATAGGCGTGACCCGAGGAGTGCGGTCCGCGGTATTTCGACACCGCGCCTCGCACCC
>CAXTVD010000183.1:0-8346 GCA_964247575.1 uncultured Lichenihabitans sp. | reverse complement strand
GTCGATTACGATACGCTGATGCAGGTGATGAACGAGTTGCGCAATGCCGGCTACAAGGTCCAGGTCCTCGAATACAACGAGCGTCCCGGCGGGCGGAACTGGACGCTCCGCGGCGGCGACACCTATACCGAGCTCGGCGGCGCGCGGCAGGACTGCGGCTTCTCGCCCGGCCTCTACCTGAACCCGGGCCCCTGGCGGATCCCCTACCATCACCGTGCCGTGCTCGATTATTGCAGGCGGCTCGGCGTCGCTCTCGAACCCTTCGTCCAGCTCAACCACAACGCCTACCTGCATTCCGCCAGGGCCTTCGGCGGAACGCCGCAGCGCATCCGCGCGATCAAGGCCGATTTCCAGGGCCAGGTCTCCGAGCTGCTCGCCAAGGCGGCGCAGAAGGACCGGCTCGACGACCGGCTGACGACCGAGGACAGCGAGATCCTCCTCGAAGCCTTGAAAGAGTGGGGCGCGCTCGACGACGGCTACGGCTACAGGGCCAGCCTCGTTTCGGCGGCCACGCGCGGGCCGGGCAAGGCGGCCGGCGGGGGCCTGGGCGCGGCCCCCTCGCCGAGCGAGCCCCTCGATCGGTCGGAACTCCTTCGATCGCGGCTGTGGCGCTATCTCGGCAACTTCGCGGACTACGAGTTCCAGACCACCATGATGCAGCCCGTCGGGGGCATGGACATGATCGGCCGCGCCTTCGGCCGCAAGCTGGACGGCCTGATCCGCTACGGCGCGAAGGTCACGCGCATCCGGCAGAGCGAGTCCGGGGTGACGGTCACCTCGACCGGAGCTACGGGCGGCGGTCCCGAGCGCGAGGAGAGCGCCGATTGGTGCGTGTGCACCATTCCGCTGTCGATCCTGAACCAGATCCCCCTCGACGTCGGTCCGCGCATGAAGGCCGCTATCGACGCCGTGCCCTATCTCTCGGCAACCAAGATCGGGCTGCAGTTCAAGCGGCGCTTCTGGGAGGAGGACGAGGCCATCTACGGCGGCATCAGCTACACCGACCTGCCGATCCGGCAGATCGCCTATCCCGCCGCAGGGCTGAACGGCGGCGGTCCGGGCGTGCTGCTGGGCGCCTATCTGTTCGGTGCGCCGAACTCCTACGAATTCGCGGCCATGGACCCTTCCGAACGTGTCGCGCGCGCCGTCGACCTCGGAGCGCAGATCCACCCCCAATACCCGGCCGAGTTCGACAACGGCGTGGCGGTCGCCTGGCATCGCGTGCCCTCCGCCATGGGCTGCTCGGGCGGCTGGTCGGATGCGGCACGGGCCGCCCATTACGACGACCTGTGCCAGATCGACGGACGCCTCGTGCTGGCCGGCGAGCACGCCTCCTATCTTCCGGCCTGGCAGGAGGGCGCGATCTTGTCGTCGCTCGACGCGATCCGGCGCCTCCACGAGCGCGTCATCAACAGCTGATCGGCAACGGCATGGCTCCTGTTCTGTCCGCCCGGCGCCGCCGCCGTTGCGTCCTCGCTCTCTTCCCCGTGATCGTCGCGATGGCCGCGGGGCGGCCCGCCGCGCTGGACGCGGCCGAACCCGTGGGCAGCGCGACGCTGAGCCCCGGCCGGTCCTTCGTCGAGAGCGGTGGCGCGGACCTCTACGCCAACGTGTGCCAGGGCTGCCACATGCGGGACGGGCGCGGCGCCGTCGGCGCGGCGGCCTACCCGTCCCTCGCCGCCAACACGGATCTCCGATCGCCGGGCTTCGTCGTCGATGTCGTCCTCAAGGGCCTGAAGGGGATGCCCCCGCTCGGCCGGTCGTTGACCGACGATCAGGTCGCTTCGCTCGTCAACTACGTGCGGACCCATTTCGGCAACGGCTACGGTGATGCGGTCACGGGAGCCGACGTCACGGCGGCGCGCAACTGACCAGCGCGAAGGCCGGTATCGGCGCCTGGCGACCCCCCCGGTACCGCTCCGACCGGACCAGCCAGAGCGCCAGGATGGCCGGGCAGAGGTTGGCGACGGCCACGAAGGACACCCGGCTCGCCCAGGTCGAGGTCAAGCCGACGATCACCAGCAGCGTGAGCGCAATGACGACCGCCACGATCAGACGCAGCAGCGCCGCGTCGCGATCCGCCTTGCGATCGGAGGCCGCGAGCACGGCCTCGTCGTCGGGGGTCCAGCTCGGATCGGCCTCAAGCCTTCTACCCACCTGGCTGCCCCGGTTGCGCAGCCCGGCGGCGGTGAGGCTCATGGCGAGGCGCATGACGGCGATCGGGCCATGCGCTTGGGCCGGTTTCAAGGCGCCGCGCCGGCCCTCGTCGGGGCGTCGGGCGTGCGGCCGCGGCGACCCGCACGGCGCATGACGTGCGCCCTTCAGGTCCGGTTCAGGGCCGGCCCCGGCGCGGTCCTGGGCATCACCGGCCTGCGGGGGGACAGGCTGATCTCGACATCGAGGACGACGAGCTCCCGCAGCAGAAGGTGGGCGACCACCTCGGCCGGGAAGCCGTCCAGCTTGGCCTCGCGATGATCGCCGTTGTAGCGCACCCGCACGGCCGTATCCTCGCCGCGTTCCAGGGTTTCGAACGTGCCGAAGAACGTGTTGCCGCGAACCACGCAGGAGGTTTGCTGATCGGTCATGGGGCCCTCCAATCCGGCTGGCTTGTAGTCGCCGTTTATGTCCGGCCCGCGACCGGAGGGTGACGCCCCGGCGCGTCGGCCAGCACGCGAAGGCCGGCCCGGCCGCGCCGCCTTTTTTGCTCCGCAGTGTGGGCATAGGTCGTCGCTCGCGCGGCCGGCTGGGCCAGCCGCCGACAACGAGCCAATGGAGTCCCGATTTTGACCAGACAGTTCAGGGTGCCGGCCTTCGCGGCGCTGGCGGCGGTGCTGCTCGGAAGTGTTCCGGCCATGGCGCAGACCGCCGACGACGTCGGCGCGCGGCCCCATCACGCCAACTATGCCGACACCGGGCACCGCAAGCCCTCGAGCGAGGTGCAGTTTCCCGCAGAGCGCGTCCGCGCGGATGGCGGCTACCACCGCCCCCATCACGCCGACTGAAGCGGACGTGTTCCGACCCTCAGCGCTGGCGCATCGCGCAGCGTCGTAACATAGCCTCGGGCCCGAGCGATCGGGTCCAGGTAAGCGAGACGGTTCACCCGGACGGGCGTACCGAGGAGAAGGCGGTCGGGACCAGGAAGGAATTGGCGATGTCGGTCACGATCGGGCCGTTGCGCTCGGTCTCGGTGCGGGCCGCGAGCCACGCCGGATCGGTGCTGAAGGCGGTCCACTTGGCCTCGCGCTCGGCCAGGGAGTCCCAGGCCAGCATGTAGGTCAGGGTATGGCTGGACGGGCCGACGAGAGTCGTCCAGAAGCCCGCCTGACGGATGCCGTGCTTCTCCCACATGGCAAGCGTGATCGTCTGGAAGCGATGCAGCAGGTCCGGCAGCCGTCCGGGCGCGCAGGTGTAGAGGCGCAGTTCGTGGATCATCTGGGTTGCTCCTTGCGACCCAAGGCGGGTCATGGCTTTCGCGCGCGGGCAAGGCGGCTTGGCCGGCCGGGCGACAGGGCCGCCGGCCGTGCAGGCTAGTCCGGGAAGCGGTAGACCACGTCGCCGAAGCTACCGGTCGGGAACACATAGAACAGCCGCAGATCCATCCCCGACTCGTTGCGCAGCCCGTGCTCGGCATCGCCGGGAATGAAGACGGCCGTGCCGCCGGTGACGGTGGTTTCCCGTCCGTCGACGGTGAGGATGCCGGTCCCCTCGATGACGAAGTAGATCTCGGCCTGGGCGTGACGATGAAGCTGGAGACTTCCGCCGCCCGGAACGATCTGCGCGATCCCGGCGGTCATGCTGTCCGTCGGGGTGCGGTCGCTGCTGAACAGGGTGACCCAGGACACGCTGCCCCGCACGGGGTCGTCCCAGGCCTCCCGCGGGCAATCCTCCGCCCGTGTGATCACGGCCTTCGTCTGTCCGCTCATGGCCGGCCTCTCCTCGGTCCCGGGGGAGGCCCCTGGTACCAGACAACCACCCCGGGGCCTACCCTGCATGAAGGCCGCTCGCTCGCGCTCGCCGGCCTCCGCGATCAGGCCTGGAGCGCCGGCGCCCGGCGGTGCCGCGTCGCCCCTTCATAGGCAAAGGCGCAGGCGAGCAGGTCCGCCTCGCTCCACAGCCGCCCGACGAAGATCAGGTTGAACGGCGCGCCGGAGGCATAGAAGCCCGCCGGCACCGTCACGCCCGGGAGGCCGGCAATGTTGATCTCGCCCACCGTGGTCTCCTGGATCGTCTCCGTGCCGTGCAGCGGAGGCAGCGCCTCGCGCATCTGCGGGAAGACGAGCCCGTCCAGCTTCTCGCGCGTGAAGACCTCGTCGAAGAGGGCGAGATAGGCCTCCTTCAGCGCGATGAACGCCGGCAGGTCCGGCGGACGCGACGGGTCGGCGAGGCAGGGTCCGAAATCCGGCAGATTCGGCATGAAGCCGAGCACGCCGCCCGGCGCGAAGGCGTTCTCCTTCTCCGTCGCCTTGGCAAAGTCGGCGAAACTCTTCAGGGCGACGTCGGGGCCCATCCGCTCAAGATATTTCTGCAGGTCGTAGGGCACCGATTCGAGCCCGCGGGCATCGAAGTTGCCGAGCGGCGGCGTGGGCACGCGCAGGTCGGCGAAGCCTGATCCGGCGAACGGGTCGTCCAGCAGGATGGCGCCTTGGGCCTCAAGCTCGCTCCGGGCGCGGGCATAGAGGCTGGTGGCCTCGGCCGAGAGGGGCTGGTTGCGCCAGCCCGGGCCATAAAGGCCGAGCCGCTTGCCGCTGAGCGCGTCGCCCTTCAGCTTGGAGGTGTAGCCGCCCTTGGGCCGGTTGCCGACGCCCGCGATCGTCTTGGGGTCCTCGGCGGTGTAGCCGGCGAGCACGTCCAGGCACAAGGCCGCGTCCCGCACGCAGCGGGCGATCGGCCCCACGACGTCCCGATTGGCCGCGAGCGGCATGACCCCGGCATTCGGCACGAGGGCAAATGTCGGCTTGATACCCACCAGCCCCTGCGCGGAGGCCGGATTCTGGATCGAACCGCCGGTCTCCTCGGCGAGCCCCAGCACCGCCAGGCTGGCGCCCACGGCCGCCGCCGTTCCCGCGCTGCTGCCGCCGGGCAGCAGGTCCGGCGCGGCGACGTTGAGGGTCGGACCGGCCCAGCTGTCGTTGGCATGGCTGCCGGTGTGGCTGAGCACCGGCACGTTGGTCTTGCCGAGGATCACTGTCCCCGCCACCCGCATCCGGGCGACCACGGGCGAGTCGGTGCCGGGCATGAGGTCGACCCCGCCCGTCTTGGAATAGAGGAGCGACCAGCCGGCCGTCGTGGGAAAGCCCACCATGTCCATCGGGTCCTTGACCACGACGGGGACGCCGGCGAGCGGGCCCAGCGCCTCGCCCGCGGCCCGGCGCGTGTCGATCGCCCGCGCATCGGCGAGGGCGTCTGGATTGAGGAAGATGATCGCGTTGTAGCGCGGGTTGTAGGTCGCGATCCGGTCGAGAAAGGCCTGGGTCAGCGCTTCGGCCGTGAAGGCGCCGCTGGCGAACCCCTTCTGCACCTGCTCCACGGTCAGTTCGACGAGGTCCAGCGTGGGGTGTTCGATCGCCGCTGAATCGCTCATGGGGTAAAACTCCGGCCGGTTGAAGCAGGCTGCAGGGATCCTGGCCGTGGCCAGGGGAGGGGCTCGCGCCGCCATGGAGGCGCCATTCCCCGGCTGCGACGATGCAAGCCCGGTGCCGCGAGGGGGAAACAGCGCGCGCTGATGGGGCCTTGCGCGCGGGGGAGAATCCACGGGTCAGCTGAACGACGACGCGAACTGCGACCAGCGGCGGGCGAGGTAGTTGTATTCGTCCATCGCCGTGTTCCACACCGTGATGTGCTCGGCGCGCTGCCAGTAGGGCCCTCCCGCGCGGGTTCCGCCGGCGCGCACCATCGGCCGGCCATCCGGTCCGGGAAGGTCGCTCGCAGCCGGCTTGCCGGCGTACCAGTAGTCCCACTCCGCGGGGGGCATCGCCGCGCGGACGCGGCCCGGCACGGACATGTAGAAGCCCTGCCGGGCGAGCAGGGCGCCCGGCAGCCCGTCGAGCCACCAGTTCAGGTAGCGATACGCCGCGTCGAGCAGCTCGCCCGACAGGCGGGCCGAGAGGCTGAGCCCGCTGTGCCAGGCGCGGTAGCCCTCGCGCGGCACGGCTTCCTCCAGAGCGTGACCAGCCTGCCGGACCGCCGTGATCCCGGGCGACCACATGCTGCCGATGCCGGCGCGGCCCGACACCATTCCAGCGGCGGACTGCGCCGCCGTCCGCCACAGGCCGGCAAAGACGCCCTCCTTCTTGCGGGCCCAGAGCAGCGCCATCAGCGCGTCGATCTCGCCGACCGTCATGTTGCCGATGTCGCCGAAGCGGATCTCGTCGCGCGCCTCGAAGGCCAGCGCCGCGTCGAACACGCCGATGCCGGGCTCGTCCACGAGGACCAGTCGGCCCTTGGCCTCGGGATCGAACAGCCAGCTCCAGCTGGCTTCGTCCGACCGGCGCTCCGGGAAGAGGGCCGGTCGATAGGCGAAGGCATCGAGGTTGTGCACGGTGGGCAGCATGCTGATGCGGGCGGACGCGGTCTCGCCGAGCGAGAGGTCGGGCTGCACGTACAGCGTCCGCACCGGGTTCTCCCCGCGCCCGAACGAGGCCAGGGGGCTGATCCGGCCCCGCTTGGTCAGGTCGCTGACCTCGGCCCAGCGGTCGATCCGGCTGAGCTCAATCGGCTGGATGGCCCGCCAGAACCAGACGATGTCGAGGTTGTGGAAGCACTGGTCGTAGATGTCGAAGCTGTCCGGTTCGAGCGCCGCCTTGCGCTGCGCGGCGATGAAGTCGAGCACCTCGAAGGACAGCGTGATGTCGAGCTCCTCCTCGGCCCGGCGCCGGAGCGGCTCGATCAGGGTGATCTCTGTCCCGAGGACGCGAAGATGGGGTCGCCGGCGGCCGGGGAGCCGGGGTGGCGCGGCCGCCGTCGCGCCCGGCCGGCGCGGTGTCACGTCCGGGCGGAGACCGGGGCCAGGGAGGCCCGGCCGAGCAGCCCGAACCCGGCCATCGAGCGCTCGATGAGGACCGGATCGAGGTCGCGCGTGATGAAGACGAGGCGGGAGCGACGGTCGGCATCGGGCCAGGCCGGCAGGTGCGTCGGCACATGAACGAGCGGCCCGACGCCGTGGATCGCCACCGGCGTGTCCGAGCCTTCCACGTTCAACAGTCCCTTGACGCGGAGCACCCGTGCCCCGTGCCGGTTGAGGAGCATGGTCAGCCAGAGGCCGAACAGCGTCCAGTCCAGTGCTTCGTCGATCACCAGCGCGAGGGAGGCGGCGTTTGCGGCGTGTCCGCCGCCGGATGGCGTATCGGGCGGGGCCGCGACGCAGCGCAAGCCGCTGGGGGTCGCGCCGAGCGTCGAGCGCTCGCCCAGGATGGCCTCCGCATCGAACCGGTCGCTGGCGGCCACGATCAATGGCGCGTCCGGGTTCAAGGTCCGAAGCGCCGCCACGACGGCGTCGGCCGCCGCCTCGTCGCACAGGTCCGTCTTGGTCAGCACGAGCCGGTCGGCGACGGCGGCCTGCGTCACGCTTTCGGGCTGCCGCGCGAGCTGGTCGCGGCCGTTGACGGCATCGACGGTCGTCACGACGGCGCCCATCCGCACGTGATGCCGGAGCACGGGATCGGCCGTGACCGTCGCGATCACCGGCAACGGGTCGGCGAGGCCCGAGGACTCGATCACGAGCCGGCGGAAGGGGGGCACCTCGCCGCGCGTCCGCCGCGACAGCAGGCCCTTGATGGCGTCCGACAGTTCGCCGCGGACCGTGCAGCACAGGCATCCCGATTGCAGCAGCACGGTCGTCTCGTCGACTCGCTCGATCAGGTGGTGGTCGAGACCGACCTCGCCGAACTCGTTGATCAGCACGGCCGTGTCGGCGAGGGCCGGGTCCTTGAGCAGCCGCGCGAGCAGCGTCGTCTTGCCCGAGCCGAGAAAGCCCGTGAGCAGGATGACCGGGGTCGGACCGGGGCTGGCGGTCACGGCCGTCCGAGCCGCTGGAGCAGCGCCGGGTCGAGCGGATCGATGGGTCGACCGAGCAGGCGCTCGGCCGCGGCCCAGAGATGGCTCAGATTGTCGACCAGCTCGGTCTTCCCGGTGCGGGTCGCGAGCAGAAAGGCGTTGCCCTGCCAGTCCGACAGATCAAGGCCGATCGGACGCAGGATCCGGTTGGCCTGCGTCACGCGGCGGGCGCGCTCGCGGCGCCGTTCAAGCGGCCCCGTATTGCGTGTATAGGCGCCGGGCCGGGCGGGAGCGTCCGCCCAATGCTCCGGCCCGCCCAGGACGCCGCACAGCGGGCCCAGGCGCTATTTCTTC
>CAXTVD010000182.1:3039-8423 GCA_964247575.1 uncultured Lichenihabitans sp. | reverse complement strand
GGCTGGCCGAGAGCGAAATGGGCCGGATCCTCGTCGTCGACGAGGCCGAGGGGCATCGCTTCGAGTACCGGGTCGCGACCGGTCGGGGCGTGCAATTCCTTGATCCGATGGCCCCCGTCTGGGCGGGCGGCACCGAGCCGCCCTCAGCCGAGCGCTCGATCATCGAAGCCAAGCAGATCGCCGAACGCGAGGCGACGGACCAGGGCTGGCTCGGCACCTGAGCGGGCTGGGCGCCGTGCCCGGTGTGGCAGGGGTTCGCCGGGCCCGTCCGAGGCCGGCACCGGGGTGGATCCTGGTCCGACCTGCGGCCACACCGTGATGGGCGAGCCCGCGGCGCCCCTGCTGTCCGACCGAAGCGAGGGCGTGACGGTGAGCCGCCGTTCCCTCGCGAGCTTCTTGCGGAAGATGGTACGCAACCCGCTGGAGGCGCTACCCCCCGAGGTCTTCAGCGAGTCGCTCGTTTATTCCAAGCTCAACGGGCAGGCGCGCCTCTATCTCTGCGATCCCGCCCTCATCCACCACGCGCTCGTGCGGCATGCCGACTGCCTGAGCAAGGGTCGGATTTCCCGGCGCGTGCTGCGGCCGGCGCTCGGCGATGGGCTCCTCACGGCCGAAGGACACGACTGGCGCCGGCAGCGCCAATCGATTTCGCCAGCCTTCGCCCATGCGAAGCTCATGGGGTTCCTGCCCGTCATGATCCGTGCGGCGGAGCAGGCGCGCGCGCGCTGGCTGACTCTCGGGGCGGGCGCCAGCGTCGACCCGAGCCACGACATGATGCTGATCACCTTCGCGATCATCGTGGAAACCATGTTGTCCGGCCCGGCGCGCATTGATGTCGGCCGGGTCGAGCGGAACGTCGCCGCCTATCTCGACGGAACGGGCTGGTCCGCCGTCCTCGCCATCCTGGGCGCGCCGGAGTGGACACCCTATCCCGGCCGTCGACGCGCACTCGCCGCGGCAGCCGACCTGCGCGGCACGGTGCGGGCGATGGTCGCCGAACGGCGCGCCGGGGCCGAACGGGACGACCTCGTCTCCCTGCTCCTCGCCGCCGTCGACCCCGAGACCGGGCAGGGCATGAGCGACGAAGACGTCACCGACAACCTCCTCACCTTCATCACCGCCGGGCACGAGACGACGGCGCAGGGGCTTGGCTGGACCCTGTTCCTGCTGGCCGGACATCCCGCCGTGGAGGCTGCCGTCCTCGATGAGATCGCGGCCGTGACGGGGGGCAGCGCCCTCCAGCCCGTCCACGTCGCGGCGCTCACCTATACGAGACAGGTCTTTTCCGAAGCCATGCGGCTTTACCCGCCGGCGCCGATAGTGACGCGGCGTGTCGAGCGGCCTTTCGTGCTCGGCGGGTCCACTCTTCCGGTCGGCACGGTGCTGGTCATCCCGATCTTCGCCGTGCATCGTCACGCCCGCCTCTGGGCCAGCCCCGAGCGCTTCGATCCCGACCGCTTCGCGCCCGACCTCGTCCGGCAACGCCCCCGCTTCAGCTACATGCCGTTCGGCGCCGGTCCACGCAGTTGCATCGGCAGCGCCTTCGCGCTGATGGAGGCGGTCGCCATCCTGGCCACGCTGGTGCCCGCCATTCGCATGCGGGTGACCGGCAAGGAGGTCCCTCGCCCGACGATGAAGATCACCCTGCGACCCGTCCACCCGATGCGCCTGGCGGTTGAGCCGCGGGCCGGGCCGCGATGAACGTGGGGCGCTCGCACCGTTCGGCTCGGCGATAACGGGCGATGACAACGACGGGGAGATGACCATGCACAGATCGACGGTTTGGCTGACGGCGGCAGGGCTTTGGGTCGCCCTCGCCCATCCTGTCCTCGCCTTTTCCCCTGGGCGGCCTTCCCTGGTGCAGGCCCCGCGCTTGCAACAGGTCAGCAACCGGGTCGAGCGGCACCACAGGGTCTACTATCCAAGAGGCAGCCATCCGGATCTGGTGTCGGGCGGCTACAACCTGACGGCGCCGTTTCCGCCTCCGGGCACGCCGCCCCCGGCTCGGCGCCGGCCTTGACCGGTCCCTCGCGCTCTTGAGCGACGGGACCCTGCCCGGTCGCGAGCCGGCTGTCGCTGAACCGGTCCGTCACCGCTCCAACCGGTCCCGCAGGCGGGACCAGGCGATGACGGCCGCGACGCCGATCCGGCGGAAGCCATGCAGCGGGATGGGTTGGAGGGGTTCGACGGCGAAAGGCAGCTCGCGCGGGTCGCGCGTGGCGAGGTAATGCGCCAGGGGCTTGCCCAGCGCCGTCATCAGCCCGACCCCGCGACCCTGACAGCCCAGGACGGCGACGAGCCCCGGCGACGGCTCGTGGACATGCGGCAGGTGGTCGAGCGTCATCGCCACCCGCCCGGACCAGCGATGCGTGACCGGCGTGTCGCGCAGAATGGGGAAGAGGCGCCGCATCGCCCGTTCGAGATGGGCCCAATCCGCCGGGTGCCGCGGCACGCCGGACGTGCCGCGGCCGCCCAGCACCAGCCGTCCGTCGCTGCTCTTGCGGTAGTAGGTGACGATCCGCCTGGAATCGCAGACGGCCTGGCCGCCCGGAAGGATCGCGGCCGCGGCAGCCGGATCGAGCGGCGCCGTCGCGATCTGGAACGAGGGCAGCGCCAGGATCGTGCGCGCCAGACCCGGCACGAGGCCGTCCGTTTCGGCGTTGGTGGCTAAGACGATCTGCCGGGCCAGCACGGCGTGGCCCTGCGTCCGGACCGACCAGCCTGCACCGTCGCGCCGGAGAGCGAGGACAGGCGTGTCCGGGAAGATCTGGGCGCCGGCCTCGGCCGCGATCCGGGCGAATTCGGTCACATAGGCGAAAGGCTGGACCGAGCCGGCCCGCTTGTCGAGCAGCCCGCCCCGGTAGCCGGCGGCGCCCGTCAGGCCCGCGACCGCTTTCGCATCGAGGATCTCGACCGCCTGACCGCGTGCCATCCACTGCCGGGCGCGCGCCTCCCCCGCTCGCAGGGCCGCCTCGTTATGGGCGGCCTGGACCCAGCCCGCGCGCTGGCGTGGCACGTCGAGCGTCTCGGCGGCGATCAGGTCGAAGGCGCTGTCGGCCGTGCCCGCCGCGAAGGCGACGAGCGCCCGCCCCCGCTCGGGGCCGAAACGGGCGATCAGGGCATCGGGATCGAGCTTGAGACCGGGGATCACCTGCCCGCCATTCAACCCGGACGCCCCGTGGCCGATGGGCTTGGCGTCGAAGACCGCGACGGACCGCCCCAGCCGCGCCGTCCAGAGGGCCGTGCCGAGGCCGAGCAGACCGCCTCCGACGATCGCGAGATCGACGGCGGCGGGGGGCGCCGGGTCGACCAATGGGCCGGATGGCCGGTCGTCGTGCCAGAGCGCCCCCGCCGCGGCCACGCCGCGCGGGCGGACCGGGCTCACGGCCGCCCTTCGTTCGCTGTAATGGCGATCACCAGGGCCGCCTGCGTAGCAACCGGCGCGGCCCCCACGACTTCGCCTTCCGACATCGCACCGCCCCGGCATTTTCCGCGAAGCTGCATAGCAGGCCGCGAGGAGCGGCCGCAAACGGCCGGCCCCGGCGACGCAAGGTCGCCGGACCTCGCCAAAACTTCACGTGTCACCGCACCGCAAATTTGCTTTGATCGCGCGTGAAGAGCGTCGGAGGAGGTCGAGCCCGTCTGCTGGGCGGACACCGTCCTCGCCCGTGCCGCTTCGATCGCGCGGCGGATGCGGGACCCGGCCCGGCGCAGGAGTGGCTTGATGGCGAATTTCGTGGCGGCCCTGAAGGATATCTGGCGGCTCGCCTATCCCTATTTCCTCCGGCGCAATCCCGGCGAGATCAGGCTGTGGTTCATCGGGCCGGTGAGGCTGCCCGAGAACATCATCGCCTTCACCCTGCTCGGCACCGTCGTCCTGCTCGAGATCGCCTTCGCCTACATGGCCAAGCAGTTCAACAACTGGTACGGCGGCTTCGGCGACGCCCTCCAGCAGAAGAAGTTTCCCGAATTCGTCGCCTCGATGAAGCTGTTCACGCTTCTAGCGTTCATCTACATCGTGATCGCGGTCTACAAGGCCTATATCAACCAAGTCCTGCAGATCCGCTGGCGCAAGTCGATGACCGACTTCTTCGTCGAGCGTTGGCTCGGGCCTGCCCAGCACTACCGCCTGCGCCTCGTCACGGGGCCGGCCGACAATCCCGACCAGCGCATCGCCGAGGACGTGCACTATTTCGTCGGCAAGACGATGGTGATCGGCTTCGGCTTCTTCTCCAACCTCATGCAGCTCGGCATCTTCATCCTGATCCTGTGGGGGATCTCCGAGCGGTTCCCGATGCAGAGCTTCGGGCTCTCCTTCAACATTCCGGGCTACCTGATCTGGCTCGCCATCGCCTATGCGGCGCTCGGCACCTACTTTGCCAACCTGATCGGCAAGCCGCTCGTCCGCCTCAAATACGACCAGGAGCGCTACGAGGCGAACTTCCGCTTCGGCATGGCGCGCATCCGCGAGAACTCCGAGCAGATCGCCCTGCTCGGCGGCGAGGGCGCCGAGCGCGCCGCCCTGGGCGAGCGCTACGGGTCGGTGCTGGCCAACGCCTTCGGCGTGATCCAGCGGCAGAAGAGCCTCAACTGGTTCCAGAGCTTCTTCGGCCAGGTCTCCGTGATCTTCCCCTATCTGCTGCTGGCCCCCGCCTACTTCTTCGGCGCGGCCACCTATGGCGCGCTGCTGCAGGCCCGGCAGGCCTTCGACAGCGTCCAGGGCGGCATGACGTGGTTCGTCGACAACTACGCCGACCTTGCCGACTATCGCGCCACGGTGCAGCGGCTCACCGGCTTCGAGGAGGCGGTGCAGGCGGCGACCCGCGCCGCCCAGCAGCAGCCCCATATCGACCGCAGCCGGTCGGCGGGCCGTGCCCTGGCGGCCGAGGCCCTGACCGTCATGCTGCCCTCGCAGGCGCCGCTGACGGCACCCGCCAGCCTCAGCGTCAATCCCGGCGACCGTATCCTGCTCACCGGCCGCTCCGGCTCGGGCAAGACCACCCTGCTCCGGGCCATGTCGGGCATCTGGCCGTTCGGCCAGGGCCGGGTCGTGGTGCCGGCGGGAACGCACATGTTCGTGCTGCCCCAGCGCACCTACCTGCCGCTCGGCACGCTGCGGCAGGCCATCGCCTATCCCCGCACCCTGGAGGACTACCCCGACGCGGCCATCCGGGACGCGCTGGGCAAGGTGGGGCTCGGCCGGCTGGCGAGCGAGCTCGACGAGGCCGGCAACTGGTCGCTCCGGCTGTCGGGCGGCGAGCAGCAGCGGGTGGGCGTGGCCCGCGCGCTGCTGGCCAGGCCGGACTGGCTGCTGCTCGACGAGGCGACCTCCGCGCTCGACGAGGCGGGCGAGGCCGAGATCTACAAGGTGCTCATTGATGCCC
>CAXTVD010000182.1:0-3029 GCA_964247575.1 uncultured Lichenihabitans sp. | reverse complement strand
CCGACGACGGACGGCCGCGGGGTCGGCGACCGGGAGGCCGGCCCGGAGCGGGGGGACCAGTCCCCCCTGGTCGACCAGGACGAGGTCATCGGGGCGGTGCTCCCGTCGCGCTCGAAGGTCCGGCCGCTGTTCGTCTCGGTCGGCCACCGCGCCTCGCTCGAGCAGTTCCACGGCCGGCAGGTGAAGATGGAAGCCGCCACGAGCGGCCTGTTCGGGCCGGGCGAGCAGGTGGCGGTCGCGGCGGAGTAGCCGGATCGCCCTCGCCCCCACGGGGAGTCAATCAGGCCGGGGAACGGCCCGCTTGCGCCGGGCGCCCTTCGGCCTCGCCCGCCGCACGGATGGGCCGGCCGCGTCCTCCGGCAGAGGTCCGCTTGCGCCGGCCCCGGGCAGCGCGGCGGCCGGGGCCGGAAGCCGCTCCGCCGCGGCGTCGCGCCGCTCGGTCAGGCGCTCCCGGCCGTCCTGCGACGGGGCGCTGCGCCGGGCCAGGGCCCCGGCATAGAAGGCGTAGCGCCCGGCCTCCTCCACGAACTCCTCCAGGGCCTGGGCGGCGAAGCGCCGGCCGGCCGCCGACCGCGCCCCGAGAAGGATCGGGGCCGCGAGCCCCCGCAGCGTCTCGATCAGGCCCGGCTGGGCCGCGGTGTCGACGAAGGAGTAGCCGAGCGAGGCGCGCGCGTCGCTCAGGTCGACCGCCAGCCCCGTCCGCTCGGCGATCGCCGCCTCGGTCGCGCGCCGGTAGTCCGGCTCCCGGCCGAGCCGGCCGGCGTCGATCACGAGGTCCGCCTCGGCGACGCTGCCGGCATAGAGGTAGAGGTGCAGCAGCACGAAGGCGAGGAGGTAGCTCGTGCTGTCGAGCGCCGGCTCGCCCAGCGGCAGCAGCTCGCCGAGCAGCCGGAGCGTGTCGTCGTGCCCGTTGGCCGCGATCGTGGTGCGCAGCGTGCCGAAGAAATACGGGTTGCCGCGGTCCAGCTGCTCGCAATAGGAGCACCACTGGTGGAAGATGTTGCGGTAGAGCAGCACGTGCAGGCCGGGAAAGGCCCGCTGCAGGCCCCCGAGCCGCCCGAGCGTCCGCGTGCAGGAGAGCACCGGCACCCGCCCGAGCCGCTCCGCCCCGGCGATGAGCGCGGCGACATAGGCGTGCTCGGCCGGGCTGATCGCGCCGCCGAGCCCGTCCGCGGGGATGAACCGGTCGAGCGCCATGGCGGGGTCGTAGCCCGCCGCCCCGCCGGCCGGCCCGATGAACGGCAGGAACTCCAGGAAATACGCCGCCCCCTGCGGATGCTTGGAGTGCCAGGCGCCGGGGCCGTGCGTCACCGCCTCCCGCCGGCTGATCGTCGCGAGCTGCTCGTTGAAGATCTCGTTATAGGCGACCACCCGGTCGAGGCGCCGGAACCGCGACCACAGCCAGGTGCTGCTGGTGCGGAAGCTGGAATGGAGGAAGATCATCGGGGCGGGTCCGGGCTGAGGCAGGCGGGCGCGAGACTGGCCGCCCGCGCGCCGTTGCGCAAATCGCCCCCGGGACGCCCCGCCCTCGCGCCCGCCGTGATGTTGCATCGCGTCCGGCCGCTTCTATACAGGACGGCACCGGCCCCGCGCTTTCCCTGGACCCTCCCATGCCCGCCCAAGACAAAGCCATCAAACGCGTCGTGCTCGCCTATTCGGGGGGCCTGGACACCTCGATCATCCTCAAATGGCTGCAGACGACCTATGGCTGCGAGGTCGTCACCTTCACCGCCGATCTCGGCCAGGGCGAGGAGCTGGAGCCGGCGCGCCGCAAGGCCGAGCTGCTCGGCATCAAGCCCGAGCACATCTTCGTCGAGGACGTGCGCGAGGAGTTCGTGCGCGACTACGTGTTCCCCATGTTCCGGGCCAACGCGCTCTACGAGGGGCTCTACCTGCTCGGCACCTCCATCGCCCGGCCGCTGATCGCCAAGAAGCAGATCGAGATCGCGCGCCGCGTCGGCGCGGACGCGGTGGCGCACGGGGCCACCGGCAAGGGCAACGACCAGGTCCGCTTCGAGCTCGGCTACTACGCGCTCGAGCCCGACATCAAGGTGATCGCCCCCTGGCGGGAGTGGGACCTCACCTCGCGCACCGCGCTCCTCGACTTCGCCGAGAAGAACCAGATCCCCATCGCCAAGGACAAGCGGGGCGACGCGCCCTTCTCGGTCGACGCCAACCTCCTGCACGCCTCCTCCGAGGGCAAGGTCCTGGAGGACCCCGCGGTCGAGGTGCCGGACTACGTCTATTCCCGCACGATCGACCCCGAGCAGGCGCCCGACACGCCCACGATCATCACCGTCGGCTTCGAGCGCGGCGACGCCGTGTCGATCGACGGGGCGGCGCTCTCGCCGGCGACCCTGCTCGCCCGGCTCAACGAGCTCGGCCGCGCCAACGGCATCGGCCGGCTGGACCTTGTCGAGAACCGCTTTGTCGGCATGAAGAGCCGCGGCATGTACGAGACGCCCGGCGGCACGATCCTCTACTACGCCCACCGGGGCATCGAGCAGATCACGCTCGACCGGGGCGCGGCTCACCTCAAGGACGAGCTGATGCCCAAATATGCCGAGCTGATCTACAACGGCTTCTGGTTCTCGCCCGAGCGCGAGATGCTGCAGGCGCTGATCGACAAGAGCCAGGCTTTCGTCACCGGCACCGTCCGGCTCAAGCTCTACAAGGGCAACTGCGCCATCATCGGCCGCGAGAGCCCCTACAGCCTCTACGACCAGGACCTCGTGACCTTCGAGGAGGGCGCGGTCGCCTACGACCACCGCGATGCCGCGGGCTTCATCAAGCTGAACGCGCTGCGGCTGCGGACGCTGGGGAAGCGGGATCGGAAGATGCGGGGTGAGGGTGGAGCCATAACGAGTAAGTGTTGATCCATCCCAGACATCCAGAAAGTCTGCTTGCAGGCATGTCGATTAAATGCAGACCCCAAGGTGGGGAAACGCTCCATCTCGCTGGAATTTTGCGGTATTTAGCCTCCACTTGTGATAAAGGATGCCGCTCAGAAAACTTGGCGGCTGATGAGG
>CAXTVD010000181.1:0-8465 GCA_964247575.1 uncultured Lichenihabitans sp. | reverse complement strand
GCTACGGCGCGCCGCCGGCGGTCGCCAACGCCTACAAGGATGTCGTGACCAAGTTCGTGCATGGCCAGATCACCAGCTCGGACGAGGCGGTCAAGCAGCTCGTCGCCGCCATCGACGACGCGAAGTGACCCCCTGAGCCGGCGCCGGCCGCAGGGCCGGCGCTGGCCGACCACGGCGTAGGGCGCGCGAGCCGTCTCCGCGCGCCCGGCGCGCCTCAGCATGGCAGAGCCCGATCGCTCCCTCGTTTCCTCCGGCGGACCGCATGTCATCAGTCGCCACCACCAGCCCAGACCTCGTTCAGGCGCGCCGGGCGCCCCCGCGCCCGACCATGCGCTCGCGGCTGGGCGACGCGGTGCCCAAGCTGGTTCTCGCACCGAGCTTCATCGCGACCCTCGTCTTCGTCTACGGCTTCATCGCGTGGACGATCTATCTGTCCTTCACCAATTCCAAGGCGTTCCCCTCGTCGGTGCTGACCGGTCCGCGCGCCTATGAGCGGCTGTGGCGCTGGACCTGGGAGAGCGATCCGCCGTCCTCCTGGTACACGTCCATCACCAATATGGGGGTCTTCGGGGTCCTCTATATCGGCCTGTCGCTTGGCCTCGGGCTGCTGCTCGCCATCCTCATCGACCAGGGTATCCGCGGCGAGAGCGTGCTGCGCCCGGTCTATCTCTATCCCATGGCGCTGTCCTTCATCGTGACGGGCGTGGCCTGGAAGTGGTTCCTCGATCCCGGCCTGGGGCTCGAGCAGACGCTGCACCACTGGGGCTGGACGAGCTTCCATTTCGACTGGATCAAGAACAAGGACCGCGTGATCTACACGGTGGTGATCGCCGGCGTGTGGCAGGCGTCCGGCTTCGTAATGGCCATGTTCCTGGCCGGCCTGCGCGGCATCGACGGCGAGATGGTGAAGGCCGCCCAGATCGACGGCGCCTCGTCCTTCCAGATCTACCGCCGCATCATCATCCCGCAGCTCCGGCCGGTCTTCCTGTCGGCTTTCATCGTGCTCGCGCACCTGGCCATCAAGTCCTACGACCTCGTCGTCGCCCTCACGAGCGGCGGCCCGGGCGGCTCGGCCTGGCTGCCCTCGAACTTCATGTACGAATACACCTTCAAGCGGAACGAGATGGCCGTCGGCTCGGCCAGCGCCGTGATCATGCTGATCGCCATCAGCATGATCATCGTCCCCTACCTCTGGTCCGAACTGCGGGAGCGCGTCCGATGAGCACCACCGCGATCCTGCTCGAGCGGACCCACCGGCGCCGCCGCCTCGCGCCCGGCCGCATCCTGCTCTACGGCCTCCTTCTCGTGGCGGCATTCATCTATCTCATGCCGCTGTTCGTGATGCTCGTGACGTCGCTGAAGTCGATGTCGGAGATCCAGGACGGCAACATGCTCGCCCTTCCGGCCCATCCCACCCTCGCGCCCTGGGCGCGGGCCTGGGGCGAGGCCTGCGTCGGGCTCACCTGCGAGGGGATCAAGGGCTACTTCTGGAACTCCATCAAGATGGTGGTCCCGGCGGTGCTGATCTCCACCATCCTCGGGGCGCTCAACGGCTACGTGCTGACCAAATGGCGCTTCCGGGGCCACACGCTGGTGTTCGGGCTGATGCTCTTTGCCTGCTTCATCCCGTTCCAGTCGGTGCTGCTGCCGATGGCCACGCTGCTCGGCCACATCGGCCGCTTCGGCACGGTGCTCGACGACGCGATCGGGACCAACCTGGGCTTCGGCAACGCCACCGCCAACCTCGTCTTCGTCCACGTGGTTTATGGCCTCGGCTTCACCACCCTGTTCTTCCGCAACTACTACGAGGCCTTCCCGACCGAGCTCGTGCGGGCCGCGATGGTGGACGGCGCGAGCTTCTTCCAGATCTTCCGACGCATCCTGCTGCCCAACTCGGTTCCGATCTTCGTGGTCTGCGTGATCTACCAGTTCACCAACATCTGGAACGACTTCCTCTTCGCCTCGTCCTATGCGGGCTCGGGCGACGCCATGCCCATGACCGTGGCCCTCAACAACGTCGTGAACACCTCCACCGGCGTCGTCGAATACAACGTCAACATGGCCGCCGCGATCATCGCGGCGCTTCCCACCCTCATCGTCTACGTCGTCGCCGGCCGATACTTCGTGCGCGGTCTGATGGCGGGCGCCGTGAAAGGCTGATCCGATGGCGACGCTCGAGATCAATCACCTGCGCAAGCGCTACGGCAGCGTCGAGGTGCTCAAGGACATCAACATCGACCTGGAGAAGGGCGGCTTCCTGGTTCTCGTCGGCCCTTCGGGCTGCGGCAAGTCCACCTTGCTCAACACGATTGCGGGACTCGAGACCGTTTCGGGCGGCGAGATCCGCATCGGCGGCCAGTTGGTCAACGACCTGCACCCTTCCAAGCGCGACATCGCCATGGTGTTCCAGAGCTACGCGCTCTACCCCAACATGACGGTGGCCGGGAACATCGCCTTCGGCATGGAGATGCGCGGCGTCCCCAAGGTCGAACGCGACAAGGCGGTGGCCGACATCGCCAAGACGCTGCAGCTCGAGCACCTGCTCGCGCGCAAGCCCTCGCAGCTCTCCGGCGGGCAACGCCAGCGCGTGGCCATGGGCCGGGCGCTCGTGCGCGACCCCCGCGTGTTCCTGTTCGACGAGCCACTCTCCAACCTCGACGCCAAGCTGCGCGTCGACATGCGCACCGAGATCAAGAGGCTGCACGCCGCCACCGGCAAGACCATCGTCTACGTCACCCACGACCAGATCGAGGCGATGACCCTGGCGACCAAGATCGCCGTGCTCAAGGACGGCGTGCTGCAGCAGGTCGGCACCCCGGCGGAGATCTACGGCAAGCCCTCGAACCTGTTCGTCGCCGACTTCATGGGATCGCCGTCGATGAACCTGCTCAAGGCTCGCATGGCCACCGAGAACGGCCGCCCCGTTCTCAAGCTCGTGCAGACCGGATCGCAGAGCGTCACGCTCGCCGCCCCCGCCACCCTCGCCTCCTCCCCGCTCGACGACGGGCGCGAGATCATCCTGGGCATCCGCCCGGAGGCGATCACCGACCGCGACGGGGCCGACCGCAACGCGAAATCGGTCGAGACCGTCGACGGCCTGGTGGATGTGGTCGAGCCCGCCGGGTCGGACACCTTCGTCGTCACCCAGCTCGGCGGCAAGGCCCTGACGGCCCGCATGCGCTCGGACGTGCCCGTCAAGGCGGGCCAGACCATGCCCTTCGCCTTCAATCTCGACAAAGCGGTGGTGTTCGATCCGCAGAGCGGGGTGCGGCTGTGACCGCGCCGATCGCGCTCCGGGCCGCGGCCTCCGATGGCCGGAGGGGCCTCGCCGCCTGAGATCGGGCCGCCCCGCTCGACGCGGCAAGCATCGGAGTTCAGATCTGTGGTCGACTATATCATCGCCGGTGGCGGCTCGTCGGGTTGCGCGCTGGCGGCCCGCCTGTCCGAAGACCCGACCGTCTCCGTGCTCCTGCTCGAGGCGGGCGGCACCGACCGCCATCCCTTCTTCGCCATGCCGGCGGGCTTCGCCAAGATGACGAAGGGGATCGCAAGCTGGGGCTACTCCACCGTGCCGCAGAAGCACCTCGGCGGCCGGGTGCTGTGGTACACGCAGGCCAAGGTGATCGGCGGCGGCTCCTCGATCAACGCGCAGCTCTACACGCGCGGCAATGCGGAGGACTACGACGGCTGGGCGTACCGGGACCGCTGCGCCGGCTGGTCCTATGCGGACGTGCTGCCCTACTTCAAGCGCGCCGAGGACAACCAGCGCCTCGTCAACGACTATCATGCCTCCGGCGGGCCGCTCGGCGTCTCGGTGCCGGTGAACCCCCTGCCGATCTCGGAGGCGTTCATCCGCGCGGGCCAGCAGATGGGCATCCCCTACAATGCGGATTTCAACGGCGAGCGCCAGGACGGGGTCGGCCACTACCAGGTGACCGTCCGCGACGCGCGGCGCTCGTCGGCGGCGAGCGCCTACCTCAAGCCGGCGCGCGGGCGGGAGAACCTCACCGTCAGGACGGGCGTTCTGGTCAGCCGGATCGTCGTCGAGAACGGCCGCGCGGTCGGCGTCGAGATCGTCGAGGACGGCTCCACGACGCTGCTACGCTGCGAGCGCGAGGTTCTGCTGACCGCCGGCGCCATCAATTCGCCGCGGCTTCTCATGCTTTCGGGAATCGGCCCGGCCGATCACCTGCGGGCCGTGGGCGTGCCCGTGGTGCATGACCTGCCCGGGGTCGGCGGCAATCTGCAGGATCACCTCGACCTCTACGTGATCGCCGAATGCACCGGCGACCACACCTACGACAACGTCGCCAAGCCCCACCGTACCGTTCTGGCCGGCCTGCAATACCTCATGACGAAAAAGGGCCCGGTCGCCTCGACGCTGTTCGAGACGGGCGGCTTCTGGTTCGCCGACCGGAACGAGACCGCGCCGGACATCCAGTTCCATCTCGGGCTCGGATCCGGGATCGAGGCGGGCGTCGCCCGGATGAAGAACGCCGGGGTGACGCTGAACTCGGCCTATCTTCGGCCGCGCTCGCGGGGCACCGTGCGCCTGGCGTCGAACGATCCGGCCGCGCATCCCCTGATCGATCCGAACTACTGGGACGACCCGCACGACCGCGCGATGTCGCGCGAAGGCTTGCGGGTCGCGCGCGAGATCTTCCGGCAGGACGCCCTCAAGCCCTTCATCCTGGCCGAACGCCAGCCCGGACCGGACCTGACCACCGACGCCGACCTCGAGGCCTACGCCTTCCGCACCTGCAAGACCGACCACCATCCCGTGGGCACCTGCAAGATGGGCACGGACGGCATGGCGGTCGTCGGGCTCGACCTCAAACTGCGGGGGCTCGAAGGGCTGCGGGTCTGCGACGCCTCGATCATGCCGCGGGTCAACTCGTCGAACACCAATGCGCCGACCATCATGATCGGCGAGAAGGCCGCGGACCTCGTGCTGGGCCGGCCGCCCCTGCCTGCGGCCAACCTGCCGCCGCGACCCCGGCGCCCCGCGGTGAGGCCCGACCCGGAGCCCCTGCGGGCTGGCGGGGCCGGGGCGGTGCCCGGCCCGCCGTGAGCCCCCACGCTTTGTCGAGAGGCCATCCATGAGCATCCGCCCTGTCGCCATGGTGACCGGCGCGAGCCGGGGCATCGGGCTTGCGGTCGCGACCCGGCTGGCGCGCGACGGCTTCGACCTCGTCGTGACCGGGCTGGACCTCGACGAGCAGGGCGTTGCCCGCCATCTGCAGGCCCTCGGCGTCAGGGCGACCTACCTCGTCGGCGACGTCAGCGACCTCGCGACCCATCGCGCCTGGCTGGACGCGGCCGCCGCCTTCGCGGGACGCGTCGACTGCCTCGTCAACAACGCCGGGATGGGCGCCGTCGTGCGGGGCGACGTGCTCGATCTCACGCCCGAGAACTTCGACCGCGTGATGGCCGTGAACCTAAGGGGAACGGCCTTCCTCACCCAGGGCGTCCTGAAGCTCATGCTCGGCCAGCCGCCGCGGCCGGGGCCGCGCTGCATCGTCAACATCACGTCGGTCAGCGCGACCCACGTCTCGGCCGATCGCCTCGACTACTGCGTCTCCAAGGCGGCGCTCGCGATGTGGAGCAAGGGCCTGGCGGTGCGCTTCGCCGGCGAGGGGATCGGCGTCTTCGACGTCCGCCCGGGGATCATCAGGACCGACATGACGGCCAAGGTCACGGAAAAATACGATCGCCTCATCGGCGAGGGTCTGGTTCCGGCGGGTCGCTGGGGGGGGGGCGAGGATGTCGCGGGGGTGGTCTCGGCCCTGGCCTCGGGGGCGTTCGGCTTCGCGACCGGAAGCGTCATCGACGTCGGCGGCGGATTGAGCATCGAGCGGCTCTGAGAACGAGAGCGCCGGCCGCCGAGGCCCTGCTTGGGCCAACGGCGATGGGTCACGCCTTCGCAGCCTAAGACCTGGGCCGGGGACATGCAGCCCCTCGAAGTCGTGCACGGCATCCCGGCGCATGTGCCCAAGTGGGCGAGGATCGCGAAGCCGGGCCCGGCACCCGCGAAGAGTTCTTCGGCCAGCGCCGCCGTGGTCTCGACCACATGCTCGCAGCTGTCGAGGACGAGAAGCATCTGCTTGCCCTTGGCGAAGGCCACGAGCGTGCGCGCTACGCTCTCGTCGCCGGGCGCTACGAGGTCCTGTGGCGCGATGTCATGGCCGCCGTCCTGGCCGCCAGCACCCTTGTTGCCGTGCCGTTCGCCCTGCTGCACCGCTCCCTTCTGCGGGGCTTGCAGACGGGCGTGACCACGTACATCAGGCGCGGGCGAGGCCATCGAGGACGGCTGCCCTTCATCCGGCGCGGGGAAGCAGGCGCGATCGACAAGCCTGAACGGAATGTGCAAGACTGTCGCACCAGAAGCGCACGATGAAGCCGGACGTCAGATCCGCCGTCGGGGAACTTCGATCGCCGGTGACGCCCCCTGGGGGAGGCCCGTCGGCGACGACCCTGTCCCAAGCCTATTGTCGTCGCGGGCCCCTCCGCCCGTCCCCGTAATCTCTGGTTTCGGAGCCAAGACGCATGGCCTTTTCGGCGCGGATGCTGCACTCGCCGCTCCTGCCTCGCACCGTTCGGCTGGGGGAGACCTGGCGTCGCGTGGCGCTCTGGGCCTCGCTGCTCCTGCTTGCCTGCCTCGCCCCTCCCGGGGCACGGGCGCAGAACGCGCCGCCGCCGCCGGTGTCCGTCGCCAAGCCCGTGGTCAAGGACATCGTCGAGCGCGACGACTTCATCGGGCGTTTCGACGCCGTCGATACGGTCGACCTGCGGGCCCGCGTGTCCGGTTACCTCGATGCCGTGCACTTCGTCGATGGAGCGATCGTCAAGAAGGGCGATCTGCTGTTCACCATCGACCGGCGCCCCTACCAGGACGCGCTCGACGACGCGGAGGCGGCGGTGGCCTCGGCGCAGGCGGCCGTCGACTTCTCGGTCGGTGACCTCGAGCGCGCCGACAATCTGATCAAGTCCGGCAACATCACGGGTCAGGTCGCCGACCAGCGCCGGCAAACGGCCCTGTCGGCCCGTGCGACGCTCGACCGGGCCAAGGCGACCCTGAGCCGGGCGAAGCTCGACATGGAGTTCACCGAGATCCGCGCCCCCATCGCGGGCCGCATCTCGCGACGGCTGGTCTCGGTGGGCAACCTCGTCGCCGCCAACGACACGCTGCTCAGCACGGTCGTCTCGCTTGATCCGATCCAGTTCTATTTCGACGCCGACGAACGGTCCTTCCTGAGCTATCTCAGCGACCTCGTGCCCGGCGCAGGCGCCGACGCCGGCAAGGGCGGCTCGCGGGACGTCACGGTGGCCCTCACGGGGGAGACCGAGCCGAGCCACAAGGGACGGATCGACTTCGTGGACATCCGCCTCGACCAGGCGAGCGGCACGATGCGCGGACGCGCCGTCTTCGACAACCATGACGAGTCGCTGACCCCGGGCCTGTTCGGGCGCATCAGCATCGCGGGAACCAAGCCCTACAAAGGGATCCTCATCCCCGACGAGGCCCTCGGCACGGATCAGGATCGGCGCATCGTCTACGTCGTCGGGCCCGACAACAAGGTGGCCACCAAGGTCGTGCGGCCGGGACCGCGCATCGACGGCTACCGGGTGATCCGCGACGGTCTCAAGGGCGACGAAACGGTGGTGATCAACGGCCTCATGCGCGTGCGGCCGGGCATCGCGGTCGAACCGAAGATGATGGAGCTGCCCCCGTCGCGCGAACCGACGGGCGGGTAGCGCCGATGAAGTTCTCCCACGCCTTCATCGAACGGCCGATCTTCGCGACCGTCCTGGCCATCGTGCTCGTGATCGTCGGCACCATCGCCTATTTCGGCCTGCCCATCGCCCAGTATCCCGAGATCGCGCCGCCCACCATCGTGGTGCGGGCGAGCTATCCGGGAGCCGACGCCAAGACGGTCGCCGCGACGGTGGCGACGCCGATCGAGCAGGAGATCAACGGCGTCGAGAACATGATCTACATGTCGTCCTATTCGACGGGCGACGGCAACGTCTCGATCACCGTCACTTTCAAGCTCGGCACCAACCTCGATACGGCGCAGGTGCTGACGCAGAACCGGGTCGCCATCGCGACGCCGCGCCTGCCCGACGAGGTGAAGCGCCTGGGCGTCACCACCCTCAAATCCTCGCCCGATCTGATGATGGTCGTGCACATGCTCTCGCCCGACAACACCTTCGACCAGCTCTACGTCTCCAACTATGCGCGCAACAACGTGCGCGACGAGCTGCTGCGGCTCGACGGGGTCGGCGACCTCACGATCTTCGGCGAGCGGCAGTATTCGCTGCGGATCTGGCTCGATCCGGACAAGCTCTCCGCTTTCGGCATGACCTCGGGCGACGTGGTCAAGGCGATCACGGAGCAGAACGTGCAGGTCTCGGGCGGCGCGCTCGGGCAGGAGCCGGTCAACAAGGACAGCGCCTTTCAGCTG
>CAXTVD010000180.1:0-8488 GCA_964247575.1 uncultured Lichenihabitans sp. | reverse complement strand
CGGTCATTACGTCTTCGACACCGGCGAGATAACCTATCGCTCCTCCCCCGTCCGGCTCCGCAACACGCGCGAAGCCCTGCGGGTCGGCATCGCGATCGTGATGCAGGAAACCAGCCTGGTGCCCGACCTGACGGTGCTGGAGAACATCTTCCTGCCCCAGCTTGGGCAGCCGGGACGCCTGGACTATGGCGCGCTCCGCAAGAAGGGCCTCGCGCTGCTGTCGAGCCTGGGCCAGGCTGACGCGCTGCCGCTCGACTGGGAGGTGCGGCGCCTATCCTCCGCCCAGAAGCAGCTCGTGGAGATCGCCAAGGCGCTCGGCCTCCGGGCCAAGCTCATCATCTTCGACGAGCCGACGGCGTCGCTGTCGCCCGGCGAAGTCGACCGGCTGTTCGACATCATGGCCCGCCTGCGCCGCTCCGGATGCGGGCTGATCTTCGTCTCGCACCGGCTGGAGGAGGTCTTCTCCATCACCGACCGGGTCACCGTCCTGCGCGAGGGGCGCACCGTGATGCATGCGCGCGCTACCGCCAGCCTCAGCCAGGCCGAGCTGATCCGCTCGATGGTGGGCGCGGAACTCGGCGCGCTCTACACCACGCCGCACGCGGCCCCGGCCAAGACGAGCGCGCCCGTGGCACTTGCCGTGCGCCACCTGGCGGCCACGCCCGCGGTCCACGACGTCTCCTTCGAGGTGCACGAGGGCGAGATCCTCGGCCTCGGCGGCCTCATGGGCGCCGGCCGTTCGGAGGCGGTCGAGGCGATCTTCGGGCTGCGGCCGCGCTCAGGGGGGGACGTGCTGCTCGGGGGCAAGCCGCTCGCGCCGAACAATCCGCGCGCGGCCATCCGGGCCGGGCTCGGCCTCGTGCCGGAGGACCGCCGCACGCAGAACATCGTCCCCGATCTCTCGGTCAAGGAGAACCTGCTCCTCGCTCACCTGGGGGCGCGCACCGGCTTCGGCCTGGGCTATCGCGCCCGGGAGCGGAAGGTCGCGGATCTGCTCCAGCAGCTCGGCCTGCCGCAGGACCGGCTGCTCGATTCCTCCATGCTCAACTTCTCCGGCGGCATGCAGCAGAAGATCATCATGGCCCGCTGGCTGCTGCTGGATCCGCGAGTCCTCATCCTGGACGAGCCCACCAAGGGCGTTGATATCGGCACGCGCACGAGCATCTACGCCCTCCTGCGTGATGTCGCGGCCAAGGGCGTGGCGATCGTGGTCGTCTCGTCCGACTTCGAGGAACTGCTCGGGCTCAGCGACAGGGTCGTGGTGATCAGCGACGGGCGCTCGATTGCGGACGTGCCGAGCGCGGTGCTCGACGAGGAGAAGCTCACGCTGCTCGCGGCGCCCCGCAGCTCCATGGCCCGCAACACGGCGCTGCTGCGCGACCTCACCGAGGAGAATGGCGGCGCCGGCTTCTGGGCCGTGATCGAGGACGAGCAGCTGATCTGCCTCAACGCCGTCGTGGCGGACGAGGCGGCCGACCCCGGCTTCAAGCCCGGCGAGGCCCGCAGCCTGAGCGACACGCGCATTCCCCAGGCACTGCGGCAGCGCACCGATGCCTTCGTCGCCGAGCCGGACAGCACGCGGACGACATTGCTGGTCCCGATCCGCACGCCACGCGGCCACGATCTGGGATGGGTGGGGCTGAGCCTCGCCTCGCTGCACGACCTGCCGCCTCCGGCGGCGATCCGGCACCGCATCGAGACCCTGGCAGCGACGTTGTGAACGAAGGCGCCCCGTCCATGACCACGACCACTCTTCCCCCGCCCGCCCGGGCCTCGGTCCTCAGGACACTGACCCGACGGCTCGAGGTGCGGATGATCGCGCTGGCGCTGCTCATCGCGATCGTGCTGTCCTTCCTGTCGCCCTTTTTCCTCACCCATTCCAACATCTTCAACATCCTCGACCAGTCGGTGGTGGTCGGGATCGTGGCGGTCGGCATGACCTTCGTGATCCTCACCGGCGGCATCGACCTGTCGGTCGGCTCGGTGGCGGGCCTGACCGGGATCATCCTGGGCCTGTCGCTTCAGCACCTGTCGATCCCCGCGGCGATCCTTGTGGCGGTGCTGGCTGGCGGCGGGATCGGCCTCCTGTCCGGACTGCTGATCAACCTGTTCGGCCTCGCCGCCTTCGTGGTGACGCTAGGCGTCATGGCCATCGGGCGCAGCCTCGCCTACATCCTGTCGGGCCAGACCGCGATCTCCGACATTCCGGAGCGCATGCAGGACATCGTCTACACCAACGTCGCCGGCATCCCGTCCAACGTGCTGTTCCTGTTGCTGCTCTACGCGGTCGCCTGGGCTTATCTCACCTATACCAAGGGCGGCCGCACGATCTATGCCGTGGGCTCCAACAGGGAGGCGGCGCGGGCGGCGGGCCTCAGCACCCTGTTCTACTCCGTGCTGCCCTACGTCCTGTCGGGCGCCCTGTCGGCGGTGGCGGTCACCTTCTCGATCGGACAGCTCCTGTCGGCCGACCCGCTGATGGGCAATGCCATGGAGCTCGACGCCATTGCGGCCGTGGTGATCGGCGGCGCGAGCCTCTACGGCGGACGGGGCTCCATGATCGGCACGCTGGCGGGCGTGTTCATCATGGTGATGATCCGCAACGGGCTGAACCTGATGGGAGTCTCGCCGTTCTGGCAGGGCACGGCCATCGGGTCGATCATCATCGTCGCGCTGCTGGTCGAACGCCTCGTGAGCAGCCGGGTGAACCGGTGAGCGCGGCCTCCGCCGAGACCGTGCAGCACGACCCCAGGACGGATGTTCGGCGTGACTCCCGCGCGGGCCGCTGTCCCATCACAGCCCAAGGAAGGTCTCCTCATGCATAGTCTGATCCTCGGCGCGGCAGGCATGGTCGGCCGCAAGCTGACCGACCGGCTCGTGGCCGACGGCACCCTCGCCGGACAGGACGTGACCGGGTTGACGCTGGTGGACGTCGTCGAACCCGCTAGGCCGGCGGGGTTCGGCGGCGCGGTCGAGACGATCGTCGCCGATGTGTCGGCCGCCGGCCAGGCCGAGGCGCTCATCGCCCGCCGTCCCGACACGATCTTCCACCTCGCCGCGATCGTGTCCGGCGAGGCCGAGGCCGATTTCGAGAAGGGCTACCGCATCAATCTCGACGGCACGCGCCTGCTCTTCGAGGCGATCCGGCGGGAGGGGCTGCGGAACCCCTACCGGCCACGCGTCGTCTTCACCTCCTCGATCGCGGTCTTCGGGGCGCCCTTCCCCGACCGGATCGACGATCCGTTCCTGTCGGCGCCTCTCACCAGCTACGGGACGCAGAAGGCCATCGGCGAGCTGCTGCTCGCCGATTATTCACGCCGTGGCATCTTTGACGGGTGCGGCATTGGCCTGCCGACCATCTGCGTCCGGCCCGGCAAGCCCGACAAGGCCGCGTCGGGCTTCTTCTCCAACATCCTGCGCGAGCCGCTGGTGGGACAGGAGGCCGTCCTGCCCGTCCCGCAGGATGTGCGGCACTGGTTCGCCAGCCCGCGCGCGGCGGTCGGCTTCCTGACTCACGCGGCAGGGCTGGATCTCGATCGCCTCGGCCCGCGCCGCAACCTCAGCCTGCCCGGCCTGTCGGCGACCGTGGGCGAGGAGATCGAAGCCCTCCGGCGTGTTGCGGGCGACAAGGCCGTCCGCCTCATCCGCCACGAGCCCGACCCGACCATCGCCCGCATCGTCGAGGGCTGGCCGCGCGATTTCGAGACGCGGCGCGCCGAAGCGCTCGGCTTCAAGGCGGAGCGCTCCATGGACGAGATCCTACGCGCCCATATCGAGGACGAACTCGGTGGCCGAGTCGATCCCTGATCGCAGGCGCCAGCTTTCCGCGGCCTTGTTTCGAGGGAAGGCTTGACGACGGTTCCAGGCAACGGCGAAGATGCGTGGGCGCGCTGAACCCGTGCGGCGCGTGGAATAAGCCGGAGATCATCCGGATCAGGCGAGGGGCACCGGTCGGCCCCGCGTCCAGAACAAAAGACCATTGGGAGTGAAGAGAATGATCCGGAAAAGCCTGATTGCGGGCAGTATCCTGGCCTTGACGACATTGCCGTCCTTTGCCGCCGGCGACATCATCGGCCTGATCACCAAGACCAACGTCAACCCGTTCTTTGTGAAGATGAAAGAGGGCGCTCAGGCCAAGGCCAAGGAATTGGGCATCACCCTGCAGGCCTATGCGGGCAAGTCCGACGGCGACAATGACGGCCAGGTCCAGGCCATCGAACAGCTGATGGCCGCCGGGGCGAAGGGCTTCATGATCGTTCCCAGCGACTCGACCGCGATTGTCCCGACCATCAAGAAGGCCCGCGACGCCGGCCTGCTGGTCATCGTTCTGGACACGCCGCTCGATCCCATCGACGCAGCCGATGCCACCTTCGCCACCGACAACTTTAAGGCCGGCAAGCTGATCGGCGCCTGGGCCAAGGCGACGCTCGGCGACGCAGGCGCCAAGACGGCCAAGATCGCCACGCTCGACCTCGCCTCGAACGAGCCGACGGTCGACTATCTCCGCCACAACGGCTTCCTCACCGGCTTCGGCATCACGGTCAAGAACCCCAAGCGCTACAGCAGCTCCGACGATCCGCGGATCGTCGGCAGCGACGTGACGACAGGGACGGAAGAGGGCGGCCGCCAAGCCATGGAGAAGATCCTTCAGAAGGCGGACGACATCAACGTCGTTTACGGCATCAACGAGCCGGCCGCCGCGGGCGGGCTGGAGGCGCTCAAGGCGGCCGGCAAGGACAAGGGCGTCGTGTCGGTTGCCATCGACGGGGGCTGTCCCGGCGTGAAGAGCGTTGCCGCCGGCACCCTGGGCGCGACCTCGCAGCAATACCCCCTGCTCATGGCCGCGAAGGGTCTCGAGGCGATTGAGGACTTCGTCAAGACCGGCAAGAAGCCGGCCAAGACGCCCGGCCTGGACTTCACCGACACCGGTGCCACGCTGATCACCGACAAGCCCGTCCCCGGCGTGCCGTCGATCACCAGCGCCGAAGGGCTGAAGCTCTGCTGGGGCTGAGCACGCTCGGCTAGCCGTCGGTTCGACCGGCTGGCGGGAGCGAACCCGCTCTCGCCAGCGCCTCCTCGCCACGCCGCACCAGGGTAGACCCATGTCTCAGGTCGAAGACAAGCGTGGCCCTGCCTCCTTCGAGCAGGGTCTGTCGGCCGCGGCGAGCGCACCCGTCGCCTTCGAGGAGTATCGGCCGTCCTTCGGCAAGCGCCTGCAACGCTTTCTGCACGCCTATCCGACGGTGGTGCCGGTCATCGTGCTGCTGATGGGCGTCGCGTTCGGCGCCAGCGTGAACTGGACGCGGTTCACGACGGGATCGAACCTGTCGACGATCCTTCTCCAGGTGACCATCATCGGCATCCTCGGCATTGCGCAGACGCTGATCATCCTTACCGCCGGCATCGACCTTTCGGTCGGCATCGTCATGGTGCTCTCCTCCATCGTCATGGGCCGGCTGGGCGTCATCCTGGAGTGGCCGGTCGGGATCGCCTTTGCGGTCGGCCTGGTCGTCGGCGCTCTGTGCGGGCTCCTGAACGGCCTGCTGGTCACCCGGCTGCGCATGCCTCCGTTCATCGTGACGCTCGGCACCCTGTCGATCTTCACCGCCCTCAACACCTGGTATTCTCAGTCGGAATCGATCCGGAACGTCGACCTGCAGGAGAAGGCCTCGTTCCTGCTGTCCATGGGCCAGCCCATCCAGTTCGGCACGGCGCGCATCATCTACGGGTCGTTGTTCATGCTCGTGGTCGCCGCCTTCGTCTGGTACCTGCTCAACCGCACGGCCTTCGGACGCCACGTCTTCGCCGTGGGCGACGATCCCGAAGCGGCCCGTCTCGCAGGCATCGACACCGGCAGCACGCTGCTCCGGATCTATCTGCTGGCCGGCCTCATCTCGGCCATCGCGGGCTGGGTGCTGATCGGACGAGTCGGCGCCGTCAGCCCCACGAGCGGCCAGGACGCCAACCTCGACAGCATCACCGCCGTGGTCATCGGGGGAACGAGCCTGTTCGGCGGACGGGGGTCGATCGTCGGGACCCTCGTCGGGGCGCTCATCGTGGGCGTGTTCCGCTCGAGCGTGTCGCTGGCGGGGCTCGACGTGCTCTGGCAGCAGTTCGCCGTCGGCGTGCTCATCATCGTGGCCGTCGCCCTCGACCAGTGGATCCGGAAGGTGTCGGCATGACCGTCGAACCCGTTCTGCAGGCGCGCGGCCTCGTCAAGCGCTATGGCCGGGTGACCGCGCTCGACCACGCCGACTTCGATCTGCTTCCGGGCGAGATCCTCGCGGTGATCGGCGACAACGGCGCGGGCAAGAGCACCCTGATCAAGGCGCTCGCCGGGGCGGTGCTGCCCGACCTCGGCGAGGTCCGCCTGAACGGCAACGTGGTGCGGTTCCGCTCGCCCATCGAGGCGCGCACGGCCGGGATCGAGACGGTCTATCAGAACCTCGCTTTGTCGCCGGCGCTGACCATCGCCGATAACATGTTCCTGGGCCGGGAGCGGCGCAGGCCCGACTTCCTCGGCCGGACCTTCCGACTGCTCGACCGGGGCGCGATGCAGAAGGATGCGCGCAAGCACCTCAGCGCGCTCGGCCTGATGACCATCCAGAACATCAACCAGACCGTCGAGACCCTGTCGGGCGGCCAGCGCCAGGGCGTCGCGGTGGCGCGGGCCGCCGCCTTCGGCAGCCGGGTCATCATCATGGACGAGCCGACCGCGGCCCTCGGCGTCAAGGAGTCCCGCAAGGTGCTGGAGCTGATCCTCGACGTCCGCGCCAAGGGCCTGCCGATCGTCCTCATCAGCCACAACATGCCGCATGTCTTCGAGGTCGCCGACCGGATCCACATTCACCGGCTGGGCCGCCGGGCCTGCGTGATCCGGCCCTCGCAGCACACGATGTCCGAAGCGGTGGCGATCATGACCGGCGCGATGACGCCGCCGGCGGACGAAGAAGCCGCCTGAAGCCGGCGTCGGTCAAACCTGCGGGACACGCCACCGCGGTGTCCTCCGCGGGAGAGCTGGACGTCGGGGCGCCAGGCACCTGCGTTTTTGGTCGTCGCCCGAAACCACGAGCCCTGCTGAGAACGGATCTTGCACGCAAGCAGCGGCCCCGATCACATGCTTGCTTTGCTGCCGCCGCGCGCTTCAGCCACCCGCCTTGAAGCTCTGTCGCCCGACATGGACGTCGCGGGACCGGACGTCCCCAAAACAGCCGAATCCCGAGTCTCCATGAGCAGCGCCACGCCCGACCTCGACCGCGTCGTTTCCGAGATCACTGACGAGATGCGGCAACGGACCGATCGGGGCGAGGTTGCGGGCTACATCCCCGAACTGGCCCGGATCGACCCTCAAGGCTTCGGTCTGGCCGTGATCGACGCCGAGGGACGCGTCTCTGCGGCAGGCGACAGCGACGTGCCGTTCTCGATCCAGAGCGTGTCCAAGGTCTTCACCCTGACCCTCGCGCTCGGCATGATCGGCGATAGGCTCTGGCGCCGGGTGGGCCGCGAACCCTCGGGCAACCCGTTCAACTCGATCGTGCAGCTCGAACGGGAACGCGGCGTGCCGCGCAATCCGTTCATCAATGCGGGAGCCATCGCCGTCACCGACGTGATCGTCTCGGGACACCAGCCCCGCGAGTCGCTCGGCGAGATCCTCCGGTTCATGCAGTTCCTGGCGCAGGACGGATCCATCACGATCGATCAGGCGGTCGCGGCGTCCGAGAAACGGACCGGGTTCCGCAATACGGCGCTGGCGAACTACATGAAATCCTTCGGGGTCCTCGACAACCCGGTCGACTTCACGCTGGGGGTGTATTTCCACCACTGCGCGATCGCCATGTCCTGCCGGCAGCTCGCCATGGCAGCCCGCTATCTCGCCTATTCCGGCCGCAATCCCTCGACGGGCCTGTCCGTGGTGTCGCCCGAGCGCGCTCGACGGATCAACGCCGTGATGCTGACCTGCGGCCATTACGACGGCTCCGGCGAGTTCGCCTATCGCGTGGGCCTGCCCGGCAAGAGCGGCGTCGGGGGCGGCATCCTCGCGATCGTGCCGGGCAAGGCTTCGATCGCGGTCTGGTCGCCGGGCCTCGACGCCAACGGCAACTCCCAGCTGGGCCGGCTGGCCCTGGAACGGCTGACCCAGCGGATGGGGTGGTCGATCTTTGGCACCTGAGAGCCCGGCGGTAGAAAGCCGGACCTGCCTGGTGCGGCTCTCTCAGGATTTTCGTTCGCGCTCAGCCTGGATGGCGGCCTCGTGATACCAGCTGCCGCTGAAACCGGCATCGGGCACGCGTTGCAGCGCGGTCTCGCTGGCCGGCTTGCCCGAACCGCGGTTGGACCGCGCCGCCGCCGGCCTGAGAGGGAACTGATAGATCCTGGCCGACTCCGGCCGAAACGTCGTGGTCATGGCTGTCTCCGAGAGCAGACGAGTTACGATGCTCCCGATCGAGCAGCATTGCACGCTGTTTGCACATTATGCCCCGAATAAATC
>CAXTVD010000179.1:0-8493 GCA_964247575.1 uncultured Lichenihabitans sp. | reverse complement strand
TGCGCTCGCTCGAAACCGGGCTCAGCGGTCTCGACGAGATCGAGATCGAGGGGCTGGGCAAAGGCGACGACCCCGCGACGCTGCGCGCCGCGCTCGGCCGGCCCACGCCCGACCGTCTGCTCAACGTGGCCCAGGCGCTGCGGCATGGCATGAGCCACGAGGACATCTACGAGGCCTGCCGCATCGACCACTGGTTTATCCAGCGGCTGCAGGAGATCGTCGATCTCGAGGCCAAGGTGCGCCGCCATGGCCTGCCGCGGACGGCCGGCAACCTGCGCAAGCTGAAGGCGGCCGGCTTCGCCGACAGCCGCCTCGCCACCCTGTCCGGTCTGCCCGAGACGGAGATCGCGACACTGCGACGGGACCTCGGCGTCGTCCCCGTCTACAAGCGGATCGACACCTGCGCGGCCGAGTTCCTCTCGCCGACCGCCTATATGTACTCGACCTATGCCGCGCCCTTCGCCGGGGTGCCGAGCGACGAGTCCAATCCGACCGGGCGTGAGAAGGTGGTCATTCTCGGCGGCGGCCCGAACCGGATCGGGCAGGGCATCGAGTTCGACTACTGCTGCTGCCACGCCTGCTTCGCGCTGAGCGAGGCGGGCTACGAGACCATCATGGTCAACTGTAATCCGGAGACGGTGTCGACCGACTACGACACGTCCGACCGCCTGTATTTCGAGCCGCTCACGGCCGAGGATGTGCTCGCTATTATCCGCAAGGAGCAGGAGAACGGCACGCTCAAGGGCGTCATCGTCCAGTTCGGCGGCCAGACCCCGCTCAAGCTCGCGACCGCGCTGGAGAAGGCGGGGATCCCGATCCTGGGCACGTCCGTCGACTCGATCGACCTCGCCGAGGACCGTGACCGCTTCAAGCGTCTGCTCGACAAGCTCGGCCTCAAGCAGCCGCGGAACGGCATCGCCTATTCGGTGGAGCAGTCGCGCCTGGTGGCGGCGAGTCTCGGCCTGCCGCTCGTCGTCCGACCCTCCTATGTGCTGGGCGGGCGGGCGATGGCGATCATCCGCGACCAGACCACGCTCGACGACTACCTGCTCGATACGCTGCCCAGCCTCGTCCCCTCGGACGTGAAGGCGCGCTACCCCAACGACAAGACGGGGCAGATCAACACGGTGCTGGGCACCAACCCGCTGCTGTTCGATCGCTACCTTTCGGACGCGACCGAGGTCGACGTCGACGCTTTGTGCGACGGCACGGACGTCTTCGTCGCCGGCATCATGGAACATATCGAGGAGGCCGGCATCCATTCGGGCGATTCGGCCTGCTCGCTGCCGCCTCACAGCCTCTCCCCCGACATCATCGCCCTGATCGAGGCGCAGACCAGGAAGCTCGCGCTGGCGCTCGACGTCGGCGGCCTCATGAATGTGCAATATGCTCTCAAGGACGGGGAGCTCTACGTGCTGGAGGTCAACCCGCGCGCGTCCCGCACCGTGCCCTTCGTCGCCAAGGTGATCGGCCTGCCGCTCGCCAAGATCGCGTCGCGGCTGATGGCGGGCGAGAAGCTCGCGGCCTTCGATCTGAGCTCGCGCACGCGCATCGCGCATGTCGGGGTCAAGGAGGCCGTGTTCCCCTTCGCCCGCTTCCCGAACGTCGACACGGTGCTCGGCCCGGAAATGCGCTCGACCGGGGAGGTGATGGGCATCGCCACGTCCTTCGATGTGGCCTTTGCCAAGAGCCAGCTCGGCGGCGGCAGCAAGATGCCCACAAGCGGGACCGTCTTCGTGTCGGTCAAGGACTCGGACAAGGGCCGCATCGTGCCCACCATCCGCCTTTTGACCGAGCTCGGCTTCAGGATCCAGGCCACGGGCGGCACCTTCCGCGCCCTGCAGGCCGCGGGACTGCCCGCGCACAAGATCAACAAGGTGTCGGAAGGGCGGCCGCACGTGGTCGACCTCATCAAGAACGGCGGCATCCAGCTCGTCGTCAACACTACCGAGGGTGCCCAGGCGCTCGCCGATTCGCGTTCGCTTCGGCAGGCGGCGCTGATGGGCAAGGTCACCTACTACACGACGCTCGCCGGAGCTGCGGCGGCGAGCCTTGGCATCAAGGCGTATGTCGCGGGAAATCTTGAGGTCCGCGCCCTCCAGGAGTACTTTACGAGTTGATTGTTCATTGACGCCCGGACCTTCCGCGGACGGTGGGCGTTCGGAACCACTTCCGCGTATCGAAGAGAAGCATTGCGATGGATAAGGTGCCGATGACGGTGCAGGGCTATTCGGCTCTCGAGGCGGAGCTGAAGACGCGGCAGCAGGAAGAACGGCCCCGCATCATCCAGGCCATCGCGGAGGCGCGGGCGCATGGCGACCTGTCCGAGAATGCGGAGTATCACGCCGCCAAGGAGGCGCAGTCGCACAACGAGGGGCGCATCGCCGAACTCGAGGACCGCATTTCGCGCGCGGATGTCATCGACGTCTCGAAGCTCTCGGGCAGCACCGTCAAGTTCGGGGCGACGGTCACCATGATCGACGAGGACACCGAGGAGGAGAAGGTCTACCAGATCGTCGGCGAGAACGAGGCGGACGTGAAGGGCGGCAAGGTCTCGATCTCTTCGCCGACGGCCCGTGCGCTCATCGGCAAGAAGGTCGGCGATACCGTCGAGGTCAACACGCCCGGCGGGGGGAAGAGCTACGAGGTTCTCAAGGTCGCCTTCGTGTGACGCGGCTCGGCCGCGGAGCGGAAACACCCAGCATGCGGTCTCACCTGAACCGTCGCACGGTCCTCCTCGCCGGACTGGCAGGGCCGTTGCTTGTCATGAGGTCGCCTGCCAGGGCGGAGGGCGCGGCCGGTTTCCGCGCCGTGGAAGTCGATGTCAGTCCCCTCGACGCCTTCGGCGGCGGCGGGGCCCGCACCCTGCTTCAGCCGGCTCTGCTGGCCGAGATGCGCAAGGTGTTTGCCGATCGGCTGGTGCCGGGCAATGCGCAGGCCCCCGTGCTCACGGCGCGTATCACAAGCATCTATTTTTCGCCGTATGACGGGGCGGAGACGACGGACTCCTTTGGCGGCAACGACAATATCGAGGGCGATGGCATCGTGTCGAACGGCCGGCAGGTCGTGTCGACCACCCACATCCTCACCGAGCTGCCGCCCACCTATAGCGGGTCCCTGGTCACTCCCAACCTCGACCTCATCCGCTACCAGTCCATCTGCTACCAATTCGCCTATTGGCTGCGCCGCGAGATGGGCCTCTGACGCGAGCAGGAGGCGATGCTGGACGGATTGCCTTGCTGGGTGCTCACCGACGGCAAGATCGGTGACCGCGTCCAGTGCCTGGGCGTCGCCGAGCACCTCCGCCTGTCGATCGAGGAACGGCTTGCCCGGCCCCGGCCACCCTGGTCATGGTTCGCGCCCTGGGGACCTCCCGACCCGCGCGAAGCCTGGATCGTCCCCCCTTACCCCGCCCTTGCCATCGCCTCGGGGCGGCGGACGGTGCCCCTCCTGCGCGCGTTGAAGCGGGCGTCCGGTGGCCGGACCTTCACCGTGTTCCTGAAGCAGCCGGCCAACGGGCCTTGCGCTGCGGACCTGATCTGGGTGCCGGAGCATGACCGCCTCCGCGCGCCGAACGTCATCGTGACGCCCACCTCGCCCAGCCGCCTGACCCCCGCCAAGCTCGCCGCGGCGCGCGGGCATCCCGACCCCCGGCTCGCCGCCCTGCCGACCCCGCGCGTCGCCATGGCGCTGGGAGGCCCGAGCGTCAACCACCACTTCGACGAGCCGATGCTGCAGCGGCTCGTCGGTATCGCGCGCGACGTGCTGTGCGCCGGCAACAGCCTGATGGTCACCCCGTCCCGGCGGACGCCGCCCTCGCTCACCGGGGCGCTGGCCGCGCTCGCCCGCGAGGCCCCTTTCGAAGCGCGCCTTTTCGTGTGGGATGGCGAGGGCCCCAACCCCTATCTCGCCATGCTGGCGCTCGCCGACGCGCTCATCGTCACCGGGGACAGCGTCAACATGCTCGGCGAGGCGGCGCTGACCGGCGCGCCGATCCATATCGTGGAGCCGCCCGGGGGCCATCCCAAGATGACCCGCTTCATCAACCGCCTCGTCGCGCTCGGGGTGGCCCGCCGCTGGTCGGGGCGGCTCGAGCGCTTCACCTACCAGCCGCTCGACGCCACGCCGGTGATCGCCGCCGCCGTCGCAGCGCGCTACGAGGCGTTCCAGTCGAGGGCGGGCTGAAGCCGCCGGTCGGCGGCCCCGGCCGACGGGACGCCGTGCCTCAGCTTGCACGCCGCGGCCCGGCTTCCTATTACCGTTGGCAGTGCAACGACCACCCCCGGGGCGTCCACGCGGCTTCCAAGCCCGAGGGCGCGAAAGCGCGACATGGCGACGATCAGAACCAAGGCCCTCATCATCGGCGCGGGGCCGGCCGGCTACACCGCCGCCGTCTACGCGGCCCGCGCCAATCTCGAGCCGGTCGTGCTGCAGGGCCTCCAGCCCGGCGGCCAGCTCACCATCACCAGCGACGTCGAGAACTGGCCGGGCGACACGTCGGTTCTCGGACCCGACCTCATGGACCGGATGCAGGCCCAGGCCGAGCATGCCGGTGCGCGGCTCGTCTACGACATCATCACCGCCGTCGATTTCAGCAAGCGGCCCTTCACCTGCCAGAGCGACGGCGGCGACACCTACGTGGCCGACAGCGTCATCATCGCGACCGGCGCGCAGGCCAAGTGGCTCGGGCTGCCTTCCGAGCAGGCGCTGCTCGGCCAGGGCGTGAGCGGCTGCGCGGTTTGCGACGGGGCCTTCTTCAAGCACAAGGATGTCGTGGTCGTGGGCGGCGGCAACACGGCCGTCGAGGATGCGCTCTATCTCACCCGGCACGCCCGCAGCGTCACCGTCGTCCACAGGCGCGACCGCTTCCGCGCCGAGCAGATCCTGCAGAAGCGCCTCTTCGCCAGCCCCAAGGTGACGGTGCGCTGGAACACGACGGTCGAGGAGATCGTCGGCGAGGGCACACCCCGCAAGGTCACCGCCGTCCGCCTGCGCGAGGTCGGCGGCACCGCCGTCGAGCAGATGCCGATCGACGGCGTCTTCGTGGCGATCGGCCACGCGCCCGCCACGGCCGTCTTCAAGGGGCAGATCCCGACGGACGAGGACGGCTACATCGTCACCGCGCCGGACTCGACGGCGACCGCCGTGCCCGGCGTCTTCGCCGCGGGGGACGTCAAGGACCGGGTCTATCGCCAGGCCGTCACGGCGGCCGGGATGGGCTGCATGGCCGCGCTCGAGGCCGAGAAGTTCCTGGCCGAGCAGGCCGGTCCTCCCGAAGAGCGCCGCGCGGAGCAGCGGGAAGAGCAGATGATCGGAGCCTGGGAGTGATGACGGGGTTGGCTTCTCCGCTTTCTTCCCGCGCCGGGACCGCGTAGGTTCGCACGAACCGGTCGCTGCCGGGCGTGGCCGCTCAGGCGATACGCGAGCTGCGGCAGCCAAGGCCGCACGGAGGGGAGTGGAGTCGTGGATTGGGATCGGTTGCGGGTGTTCCAGGCAGCCGCCGAGGCAGGGTCGTTTACCCATGCCGGCCAAAGCCTCAACCTCAGCCAATCGGCCGTCAGCCGCCAGATCAGTGCGCTGGAGCAGGATCTCGACGTCCCGCTGTTCCACCGTCACGCCCGTGGCCTGATCCTGACCGAGCAGGGTGAACTGCTCCTGCGCACGGTGCAGGACGTCATGTTCAAGCTCGATCTCGTCAAGACGCGCCTGACCGACAGCCGCGAGAAGCCGAACGGCGAGTTGCGCATCACCACCAACTACGCGATCGGCACGTCCTGGCTGACCCCGCGCCTCGGCGAGTTCCTCGAGCTCTATCCCGACATCCGGCTGCAGCTCATCCTCACGGACGATGAACTCGACCTCGGCATGCGGGAGGCCGATGTCGGCCTGCGCCTGCGCGAGCCGCTGCAGCCCGATTTGATCCGCCGCCGGCTGTTCACGGTGCGCTACCACGCTTACGCCTCCACGACCTATCTCAAGCGGCATGGGCAGCCGCGCTCCACGGACGAATTGTCCAAGCATCGGCTCATCGGCTACAGCGGCGGCGTCGCCAACTATCTGACGCCCATGCTGAATTCTCTTCAGGTCGCCGGGGTCGAGGCGCGTGGCTCGCGCCAGTCGGCGCTGACCGTCAACAACATGGTCGCGCTGAAGACGGCGGTGCTGAACGGAGCGGGGATCGGCGTCCTGCCCGACTATGTGGTGGAGCCCGACAGCGGGCTGGTGCAACTGCTCCAGCATGCCGAGATGCCCGAGCTCGACTGCTACTTCGTCTATCCCGAGGAGCTGAAGAGCGTCGCGCGCGTGCAGGTCTTCCGCGACTTCCTCGTCGCCAACGCCCAGCGCTGGCGGTACTGAGGCCAACTTACCCTCGCTGGGTCCGGACCGCGAATTGCATCGCGGAGGGCCCATGACCCCTCGCGAGACCCTGCCGGGTACCCAGCGCATCCTGCCCGTGCGGCGGGACTACAACCGCTGGGTGGCCAACCAGACGCTCGAAGATTTTGCGCTGCGCTTCACCGCCAAGAGCGCGCGCCGCTGGTCGGCCGGACGCGTGTCGCAGACCGCCATCGGCGCGATTTCGTTCCTCGCCCTGGAGGCGATCGGCGGGACGATCACGCTGAGCTACGGCGTGCCGAACGTGCTGGCGGCGACGCTGGTCTCCGGGCTGCTGCTGTTCCTGACGGGGCTGCCGATCAGCCGCGCCGCGGCGCGCTACGGCGTCGACATCGACCTCCTCACGCGCGGGGCCGGCTTCGGCTATCTCGGCTCGACGGTGACCTCGCTCGTCTACGCGGCCTTCACCTTCATCCTGTTCGCCATCGAGGCGTCCATCATGTCGGCCGCCCTGCAGCTCTGCTTCGGCGTCCCCCTCTGGCTCGGCTACATGCTGAGCGCTGTTGCCGTCGTGCCGCTGGTCACCCACGGGATCACCTGGATCAGCCGCTTCCAGCTCCTCACGCAGCCGCTCTGGATCGTGCTGAACCTCCTGCCGGTGGGTTTCATCCTCGTGCAGGATTGGCCCGGCGTGCTCGCCTGGACCAGCTTCCCCGGCCTCGATCGGCCGGCCGGTGCGGGCGGGCTCGATCTCGTCAAGTTCGGCGGCGCCGCCTCGGTCATACTCGCGCTGATGCCGCAGATCGGCGAGCAGGTCGACGTGCTGCGCTTCCTTCCGGCCCGACTGGCCGGGCGTGGCTGGCGGAGCAACGCCGTGTCCGTGCTGGCGGCGGGACCGGGCTGGATCGTCCTCGGAGCCCCCAAGCTCCTGTTCGGCTCGCTGCTCGCCGTTCTGGCCCTGCGGCACGGCATGCCGCCGGGCCATGCCGGCGAGCCCGCCGCCATGTACGAGGTGGCCTTCGGTTATGTGCTGCCCTCGCCCGAGGGCGTGGCCCTCCTGACGGCCGGCTTCGTCGTCGTGTCGCAGCTCAAGATCAATGTGATGAACGCCTATGCGGGCTCGCTCGCCTGGTCGAATTTCTTCTCGCGCCTGACCCACAGCCATCCCGGCCGCGTGGTCTGGCTGGTGTTCAACGTCGGCATCGCGCTGCTGCTGATGGAGCTCGGCATCTATGCCGCGCTGGAACGCATTCTCAGCCTGTTCTCGGTGGTGGCCGTGGCCTGGCTCGGGGCCGTGGTCGCCGACCTCGCGATCAACAAGCCGCTCGGTCTCAGCCCGCCGGGCATCGAGTTCAAGCGCGCCCACCTCTACGACATCAACCCCGTCGGCACGGGCGCCATGGCCACCGCAACCGTGGTCGCCCTCCTCGCGGCGGCAGGCGTCTTCGGCGCGATCCTGCAGGCCTTGGCGCCCTTCGTGGCGCTCGGCATCGCGCTTGTCGTGGCGCCGGCCATCGCCTGGGCGACCGGCGGCCGCTACTACCTCGCCCGAAGCCCCGGACCGGACGCCCCGACGGGCGTCGCCACGACCTGCATCATCTGCAGCCACGCCTTCGAGCCCGAGGACATGGCCCATTGCCCGGCCTATGGCGGTGCGATCTGCTCGCTGTGCTGCTCGCTCGATGCGCGGTGCCACGACCTGTGCAAGCCGCACGGGGGGGCGCAGCGGCAGGTGGCCAGCGCCCTGCGGGCGGTTCTGCCCCGGCGGCTCGGCGCCGCCATCAGCACCCGGGTCATCCGCTACCTCACGATCCACACCCTGATCATGGCCGCGATCAGCCTCGTGCTGCTGCTGATCGGCCTGCAGGCGCGGTCCTACGGCGTGACCGTGCAGGCCGTCGTCGACCGCACCTTGTGGACGGGCTTCGCCATCCTCTTCATCGTGGCGGGGGTGATCGCGTGGTTCCTCGTCCTCGCCCAGGAGAGCCACCGGGTCGCCGAGGAGGAGACCAGCCGGCAGACGGCGCTGCTGATGCAGGAGATCGAGGCGCACAAGCGCACCGATGCCGCCCTGCAGAAGGCCAAGGACGTCGCCGAGGCCGCCAACCTCGCCAAGAGCCGCTACGTGGTCGGCCTCAGCCATGAACTGCGTACCCC